>JAYENT010000072.1:0-12369 GCA_034722245.1 Chloroflexota bacterium | reverse complement strand
AACTCCAACTCGCCTAATCCTCTTTTTTCCCCTTCTCTTTGTATGGGGTCATTTGACGTGCCCCGATGACTATGCTAAAGTAATTCTTACTTTTGAGTAAGGATTATTCTGACATGCGAGTATCTGCAAGAGAACGAACCGGCCTCCGCGCGATGGAGGAATTTGCGCGTCGCCATGGACAAGGGCCCACAGCCTTGCATGAGGTCGCCGAGACGCAGGGGTTGCCGCTGCCCTACTTGGGGCGTATCGCCGTGTCCTTGCGGCATGCGGGCCTGCTGGAAAGCGTGCGTGGGGCCCACGGTGGCTATATGCTCAGTCGAAATCCTGCCAGGATAAGCGTTGGTGACGTCCTTCGAGCCCTTGAGGGCTCTATCATACCTTTGGAGTGCACGGAGGGGGAGAGTTCAAAGTGCGCCCAAGAGGCGGACTGCGCTGTGCGCAGTGTGTGGCAGACGGTTACGCGGAGGTTGGAGGAAACCCTTGATAGTACGTCCTTGGCAGATCTTTTGCGGGATTCGTGATGTGTGCGCAGCGTATCCCGGTGGCGGGCAGGATGGAATAGTGGAGAGTGGATATGGCTTCTGAGTCGGGTTATATCTATATGGATCATGCGGCCACCACGGCGGTGGATCCCCGCGTTGTCGAGGCTATGAGGCCGTATTTCAGCGAGAAATACGGTAATCCGTCGAGTATTCACCGGTTGGGTGTTGAAACGCGTGCGGCCGTGGAGTCGGCGCGGGCGACGGTGGCGAGGATACTGAACGCCAAGCCCTCGGAGATAATTTTCACCAGTTGTGGGACCGAAAGCGACAATTTGGCTCTGCGGGGGATAGGGTATTCCGGTCGTGGTAAACATATCATCACCACGCCCATCGAGCATCATGCCGTGGGCAGCACCTGTGAACAGCTGGCCGACGTGTTTGGCTTCTCCGTAACCTATCTACCCGTTGATGAATACGGTCTCGTTGACCCCGCTGATGTTGAGAGGGCCATCACTGAGGACACCTGCCTCATTTCTGTCATGTATGCCAACAACGAGGTGGGCACCGTCGAGCCCCTCGCTGAGATTGGCGAGATCGCCCAGGAAGAGGGCGTTACCCTTCACACAGACGCTGTCCAGGCGGCTGGCAATCTGAGCCTCGACGTGGAGGCCCTAGGAGTGGATCTGCTGTCGCTTTCGGGGCACAAGTTCTACGCTCCCAAGGGGGTGGGCGTTCTCTATGTGCGAGAGGGCACAGAACTGGTTCCCGTTCAAGCTGGCGGCGGGCACGAGCGAAACCTTCGAGCCGGTACCGAAAATGTGCCCTATATCGTGGGATTAGCCAAGGCCTTGGAACTGGCCCACGAGGGGATGGAAGACAATGTCGCCCGTCTGACGTCCCTGCGCGACCGCCTCATCGCCGGCGTGTTGGATAGTATCCCGGATGTTCGTTTGACGGGGCATCCCACGAGGCGGCTGGCCAACAGCGCCAGCTTTGTGTTTGAGGGAATCGAGGGGGAAGCAATTGTCACGCATCTCGATCACGCTGGGGTGGCGGCGAGCACGGGATCAGCCTGCGCTTCCGAGGCGGAAGAGCCCTCCTTTGTGCTTTCGGCCATGGGCCTCAGGGACCGTCTGGCGCAGAGCAGCCTGCGTCTCACCCTGGGCCGCGAGAACACGGAGGATGACGTAGACTATGTGCTGTCCATTTTGCCGGGCATTGTGAGGAACTTGCGCAATCTGTCGCCGTTCTACGATTGATCGTCAGCTAGTGCCGCTTGCCCAAGTGCAAGGCACTTTTGCAGCTTTTTTCTCAGAAGCTATTGTGGGAGGTTTGATGTACACGGACGTCGTTCTTGATCACTTCTCGAATCCGCGCAACGTGGGCACCATGGAGAATCCAGACGGCTATGCCAAGGTGGAGAGTTCCGCCTGTGGTGATCTAATGGAGATGTATATAAAGGTCGATGATGGCAGGATCTCGGATATAAAGTACCGCACATTCGGCTGTGCTGCCGCCATCGCTTCCAGCTCCATCGCCTCAGAGGTGATAAAGGGGCAGCCGCTGGAAGTCGCCGAAATGATAACCGACGAGGAGATCATAGAAGCCTTGGGCGGATTGCCAGACATCAAGCGGCACTGTTCCATTCTGGCCGCAAGCGCCCTACACAAGGCATTGGAGGACTATTATAAGAAACACGCGGAGGCGCACTCGAAGGCGGAGGTATAGTTCTGTGCCAAGGTCCAGGAGCGGATAGGATGCTCGCTCATGAGCGCGTCTTTGTCGCCATGAGCGGTGGCGTTGATAGCTCTGTTGCAGCCGCGCTTCTTGTAGAGCGCGGCTATCGCGTACAGGGAGTGACCATGCGGCTGTGGCGAGAGGAATCTGGCAGCCAGGAGACGTACGATGGGGTGGCCAGCGCGCGTGCCGTCTGCGAGCAGTTGGGTATCGAGCATAGGGTACTAGACCTTAGCGAGCCCTTCCTTCATCGTGTCGTAGAGCACTTTGTGGGGGCCTATGCGGAAGGCCGCACGCCGAATCCCTGTGTACGATGCAATCGCTTCATCAAGTTTGGAAAACTGCTGGACCAGGTTCGTGCATGGGGGGCGAATATGATGGCGACGGGGCACTATGCCCGTCGGCGTGAGCAGGAAGGGCGTTACCAGTTGCTCCGGGGCCTGGACGAAGAGAAGGATCAGTCCTATTTTCTCTATATGTTGGGCCAGTACGAACTCCGTCATATCCTATTCCCTCTGGGCACATGGACCAAGGGGAGGGTGTATGCCTTTGCCCGCACGCACCGTCTCCCCGTGGCGCGACGCCCGGAAAGCCAGGATATCTGCTTCATCCGCGACGGCGACTATCGTCGCTTTCTCGCCGAACGGATCCCCCGGGCTGTGGAACCGGGCCCCATCTATAACAGAGAAGGCGATTATCTGGGGCAGCACAAGGGGCTTCCCTTTTATACGATAGGGCAGCGAGAGGGTCTGGGGATTTCCGCACCGCGTCCCCTCTATGTCCTTGAATGGGACGTGGAGCGTAACGCTCTTATCGTTGGCTTTGCGGAGGAGTTGGGACAAAGGGCGTGTATAGCCGAGGAGATGTCCTATGTCTCCGGTCTGGCTCTTGCGCCTGGGTGTGACGCTCAGGCCCAAATTCGCTATCGCGCTCGCCCAGCCCCCGCGCGGGTGTGGAGTTGTGCCCAGGGGCGCGCCCGGATCGTGTTTCGAGCCCCCCTTCGGGATATCACGCCAGGACAGGCCGTGGTATTATATGATGGGGAGCGCGTTTTGGGGGGCGGAATCATCTCTCGCGTTCTAAAGGAACCCCGGGTGCAAGAGTAAGGAGTTGGCTCATGTTCTCCTCGCCATTGTTTCTGTTCGCTTCCACACTGGCCACCTTTTGGGCGGCCATCTTTCATCTGCTGCTCGGCCAGAGTCTGGTCGATTTGATTCTTTACTGGCTCATTGGGTTGCTGGGATTTGCGGTGGGGCAGGCGCTGGCGGACGTGCTTCATCTGCACTGGTTTCTGGTGGGGCAGGTGCACGTCGTGGAGGGTACCCTGGGTTGTTGGCTTGCCATGTTCGTTGCACGATGGGTGAAACTATGATATAATCTCTCGCAAGTGTGGGGGAGATAGCTCAAATGGGGAGGCGCTGTGATTTGGCTTGCGGCTGTGCGGGATGTGGCCATTCTGCTGCTGGCGTTGGAGTCTTTAGTGCTTGGTATCCTGCTCGCGGTCATGATGATCCAGCTGCGCAGGCTCGTGCAGCTCTTGCGCGATGAGATCGCACCCATTCTAGATTCAGCCGGTGAGACTGCGCGCACGGTGCACGGCACAGCAGATGTGGTCAGCCGTACCGTCGTTGAACCTCTGGTCAAAGCGAGCAGCTATGCGGCAGGGGCGCGGCAGGCCCTGCGCAGCCTGCTGGCCGTTGGTCGCGTGGTAAAGAATAGGGCTTCTCCCACTGTGGGTGAAGAGGGGGCGGTCGAACGTGATGCCTGAGAGGGGGTCGTACTTTGAGGGAAGTGTCTCGATCATGGTTTGGTTAGAGGGGGGCCAGATATAGTTGTTGTGCTTCTCACAGCGACTATGTATGCCCCATTTTCCTATGGCTACCCTTTTCTGAGGGCGGTCATAGTCTGGCTTCATTAAGAAACGCGTCGACAGCATGAAGAAGCAGGTTGGAAGTTGCGTTCCCTCTTCGGAGGGATGGGAATTGAAACAGCAAACGAGGAGGTAGGGATGGCAGAGAATTCAGGCTCTGGAGATTTCGTGGCAGGCTTTCTATTAGGGGCTTTTGTGGGGGCAGTTCTCGCTTTTCTGTTTGCTCCTGCTCCTGGTGAGGAGACGAGGGAAAAGCTTCGCGAGAAAGGGATTGAATTGAGACAGCGGGCAGAGGAATGGTCCTCCGAGGCCGAGCAGCGGGCCAGAGAACTTCAGGAAAAGGGCAAAAGCGCGCTTGAGCAGCAAAAGACGCGTTTCAGAGAAGCAGTGGAGGAAGGCAAAAAAGCGGCTGAGCGCAAGAAGGAGGAACTCTTGCGCGAGATTGAGGAACTTGAGGGCGACGAGGGGATCGATTTGGAAGAACAGGAAATCGAAGTCTAAGAGTCCGTCGCCCCATGCAGCCGAATAATGCCCTCGGCGCCGCAAGATCGCTGTGTGTTTGGTTTGTAATGCAAGGGACAAAGTGCGTCATCTTTGCGCTTTGTCCCTTCGGCTTAGAGTCCGCGCAACTGATCCATGATCTTGGGCAGTTCCGGGAGCAGGTCTCCCGCTACCATGCCGCCGCTGCCATAGGGCTGCTTTTCTCCCGCTAGGCCATGTATGTAGGCGCCACACACGGCGGCCTCATAGCCGGACAAACCTTGGGCCATCAGTCCGGCAATGGCACCGGCTAATACGTCTCCGGTCCCCGCTGTGGCGAGGGCGGGATTGGCAAAGGGTATGATGGTGGCTTCGCCTGTGGGAGAGGCCACGATGGTGTAGGCTCCCTTCAGAACTACCGTGCATCCCCAGTTTTCCGCTGTCTCTGTTGCTGTCCCAATGCGGTCCGATAGTATCTCCTCCACCTTGCAGTGCAGGAGCCGCGCCATCTCGCCAGGATGAGGGGTAATCACACTCTCTGTAGGGAGTTCCTTCCACCATTGTTCTTTGTCCGCCATGAGATTCAGTGCGTCGGCGTCAATGACAAGAGGCGGTAGCGTGAAGGTCTCTTTTGGTTCGGCCTCCGAGACCTCGAACCCCAGGGAGGGGCGCCTTACCTGCTTCTCTCCCCTCAGAAGCGTCTGCACAAAGGCCCCCGTTTTCTTGTCGGTTCCCAGCCCGGGGCCCACAAGAAGCACGTCATAATCCTCCGCCCCCTCGGCGATCAGGGGCAAGGCCGCGGGCGTCAAGGCACCCATATCATCGGGCAGCACGAGAAAGGTCGCTTCCGTCAGCTTGGCCGTGACGCTGGGATAGATGGCGTTGGCAGCAGCCAGGGTCACCAGTCCGGCGCCAACGCGGTAGGCTGCCTCGGAGGCCAAGCATGGCGCTCCCACATAGTTGGCCGATCCCGCCACGATCAAGACTTTGCCAAAGGAGCCCTTGTGGGCGTTTAAGGGGCGTTTGGGCAGGCTTTGTCCCACACTCTCGGGCGTGGCAACCTGCAAGGGCACATCTGCGGCGAACTGGGGGTCGATGCCGATATCAACCACGAGCAACTTTCCCACCCGGGCGGCCCCAGGGAAAAGGAATAGCCCCGGCTTGGGAGCGGCAAAGGTAACCGTGAGATCGGCCTGGAGGGTATGTTCATCCACCTCACCTGTATCACAATCCAGGCCAGACGGTGTGTCAACGGCCACCACGAGGGGACGATCAGGGGAGGAGGGTTCCCTTTGCCATGATGCGCCCCTGAGCGATGGCCCCGAAGGCGTCAGTAGGCGAAACGCTGGGATCGTCCTTTGTCTCTCATGAGGTTTCAGGCCCTCAGATACATGGGAGAGAAGGGAGGGAAGATCGCCTCGCAGGCTACCTTTTACGCCAGTGCCCAATAGGGCGTCGAGTATCATATCGGCACCCTGCACCAGGGCATCAAGGGCCTCGAATGCGGCGTCCTGGTCTGCACGCTTTATGGGGATCTTCAAGTCTTGGACTTTTTGCAGATTGGGATCCCTCTCACGTTCCCTTTTCCAGATATAGACCGTGACGTGATGACCCCACGCGTGCAGGTAGCGAGCGGCCACCAAGCCATCGCCGCCGTTGTTGCCTGGCCCAACCAGTACGAGGATGTGAGATGAGGGACTATGCAAGAGTTTCCTTGCCGCCAGGGCGGCGGCCTTGCCAGCGTTCTCCATCATGGTATCGTATGGCAATCCAGCGGCATTAGCCGCCTCTTCAATCTCTCCCATCTGTTGTGTACTGATCACCTTCATCTTCCCGCCTCCGCTCCACAAGCGTGGCTCTATTGTAGGAGGTGTCTCCTGGCGCGTCAATTCCCCGGTATCTCTCCTCCACGTGGCGCCAATTGCCATTATCCGAAACGTGCTGTTTCTCCCTCGGCGAGGAATCGCCACAAGGAAAGGCGAAATCGGAGTGTCTTTGCTCACAATAGTTGGGAGTGATATAATCCCGCCATCGGCTCTTCGGAAAGGGGGATCGAAGCCGTCTTTGATCGCTTCTGTGTCGTCTTGTGTGGGGGATTCCTGAGGATGAGCCTCTGGTCATCGATTTTGGCACGCCAGCACGGCGTGTTTGGACGTATAGCAAGGGGGAGTTCCTGATGTCCGAGCGCGTTTCACAGCGTCTTCGCTCCATGCCTTCCTCTGGCCTGCTCAAATTCTTTGATATCCTGGCCACTATGGACGACGTGCTCTCATTGGGCATCGGGGAGCCCGATCTGCGCACGCCGGATCCCATCGCCGAGGCGGGCATTGAGGCCATTCGCCGGGGACAGACGGGGTACACATCGAATGCGGGCATGCGGGAGCTACGCCAAGCGATCGCCGCCGACCTCGCAACACGCTATGACGTGCGCTATGACCCAGAGACTGAGATACTGGTCACCGTAGGCGTCTCAGAGGCGCTCCATGCCGCCCTACTTTCCCTCATCGACGGGGGCGAGGGCGTGCTGGTGCCCGAACCCTGTTTTGTGGCTTACGCTCCCTGTGTGTGCCTTGCTGGCGGCGTGGTGCAGTCGGTGCCCACCAGTGCAGAAAAAGGGTTTCAGGTAACCTATGAAGGGCTTGCACGCGCCGCGGATGTGCGAACCAAAGCCTTGCTCTTGAGCTACCCCAACAATCCCACTGGTGCCGTCATGTCGCGCGAAGGCCTTCTTGACGTGGCGCGTTTTGCCCGGGAGCACGATCTGATTGTGCTCTCTGATGAGATCTATGATCGTTTCGTCTATGGGGTGGATCACGTGTGCTTCCCCACCTTGCCAGAGATGCGAGAGCGCACCGTCCTGTTGGGGGGCTTTAGCAAGTGCTACGCTATGACGGGGTGGCGCATCGGCTATGCCTGCGGCCCTCGGGACATCATCCAGGCCATGCATAAAGTGCACCAGTACATCATCATGTCGGCGCCCACACTGGCCCAGGCTGGCGCGCTGGAGGCGCTTCGCTATCCTGAGGACTGCTCCGAGAGGATTATCGAGGAGTTCTCTCAGCGGCGAGACATCGTGGCCCAGGCACTGGGCGATATCGGCTTGCCCTGTGTCGAGCCCCTGGGGGCCATGTACGCCTTCCCGTCCATATCGCAGACGGGCTTGGGCTCCGCCGAGTTTTCGGAGCGGCTTTTGCGGGAGGAAAAGGTCGCCGTGGTGCCCGGCAATGCCTTTGGTGCCTCGGGGGAGGGGCACGTGCGCATCGCCTATACCGTGCCGGCGGGCGTCTTGGAAGAGGCTTTAGAACGCATCTATCGCTTCGTGCGTCGCTTATGATCGGTGGTGGGCCGAAGTGACGCCCCAGCCACCATACCAGTTGGCGCGGTGCAAGTTTGCATTATAATAGATGGGCTTCGTTTTGAAACTGTAAGCGGATACTCGCTCACCAAGGGAGGAACAATGCACCCGGGTCCCGTGTTGGTTCGAATTGGTCCTATCGCCATCTATTGGTATGGCGTGTTGATCGTCACTGGCGCCATGCTGGCAGCACATATCGCGAGCAGGCTCTCGAGTTGCAATGGACACAATCCCGAAGTCGCCTGGAACTTGCTAATCGTCGCCCTGGTGGCCGGCATCCTGGGGGCACGCATCTATCACATCGTCTCCAGTTGGGAATACTATAGCGCTCATCCTGGTGAGATGTTCGGCCTGCAGATGAGTGGCTTTGGAATCTATGGAGCCGTGGCCGGGGGAACTCTGGGCGTCTGGGCCTTTGCCAGGTACTATGATCTGCGTTTCCTGGAGTGGACCGACTATATCGCGCCGGGTCTCATTCTTGCCCAGGCCATCGGACGGTGGGGAAACTTTTTCAATCAGGAACTGTTTGGGCCTCCCACCGATCTTCCCTGGGGTATCTATATTCCGCCTGGAAAACGGACGCTGGGCAATATTCCAGACTGGTATGCCCAGTACGAACGCTTTCATCCCACATTCTTCTATGAATCGGCCCTCTGTTTCATCGGCTTTCTGATTCTTTACTATTTGGCCCGAAACTGGCGCGAGGGGCGACTGTATGGCGACCTCTTTTTTCTTTACGGCATCATCTATCCGACGATCCGTTTCTTTATGGAGGGCTGGTTTCGCCCCGACGCCTGGACCGTCAACGGCGTTCGTGTGGCGCAGGCGATATCCGCCGTCTGCGTGGTCTTTTTCGCCTCTCTCATGCTCATACGCCGCAGGCTAAAACGCCCAAATATGATATATGTGCCTGGGACGCCGTGGGAGCCACCGGAAGAGAATGAGGAGCAAGGGGCGGAAGAAGGGCGATCTCAGACGTAACGTTGATTTTGGAGGAGACGCATGAATCGAGAACGTATTCTCGCGGCGCTGGATAGCAGCCGCGCTGACTATACAGAGATTCGTCTGGAGACGCGGAGGACTACCCGCGTGGTGTACCATGGTCCGCGCCTAGAAACCGTAAGCAGTGTGGTGAACCAGGGGGGCATCGTGCGTTCCCTGGTGTATGATGGGGGATGGGGCGTTTCCACCTTCAATAGCCTGGATGACCTTGATATCCGCGTGGATCAGGCCTATCGCAGTGCCCGACTCGTGGAGGGAGATCCCGTCACCTTGGCGGAAGTGCCTTCCTTCGAGGATGAGATAGAGGCTGCGCCGGATACGGACGTCAGCCAGATTCCCTTGGCCGACAAGAAGGAGCTTATAGAAGGCTATAACGACATCCTCTTATCCTTCTCTAAAGTCGTGGATACGCAGTCCACCTACGCGGATCAGTTTGTGACCATGACCTATGCCAATTCGGAGGGCACGTACATCGTCGAGGAGCGTCCCCTGGTGAGTGCACATTTTGTGGCGACGGCTCGCGACGGGAGCAATGTACAGCGTGCGGCGGATGGGCTGTCTGTCCCCGCTGGCTATAGAGAGGTGCTCGGGCTTGAGGATCTAGCCCGCACTGTCGGGCAGCGGGCCGTGGATCTCCTTTCGGCAGAAACCGTGGTGGGCGGCGTGTATCCCGTGATCTGCGATCCGAAGCTGGCCGGCGTCTTTGTGCACGAGGCTTTTGGACACCTGTCGGAGGCCGACTTTGTATACGCTAATCCTCAGGCGCAGGAGATGATGGTCCTAGGGCGGCGATTTGGCAGGGATATCCTCAACATCGTCGACGACGGCTCCTTGCCCGGCCTGCGCGGCACACACCCGTACGATGATGAAGGTGTGGCCATGGGACGCACGGAATTGGTCCGCGAGGGTGTCCTTGTTGGCCGCCTTCATTCGCGGGAGACAGCGGCCAAGATGGGCGAGGAGGTCACGGGCAATGCTAGGGCCACGAGTTATCGCTATCCTCCCATCGTGCGCATGACGAACACCTTTATCGAAGCCGGCGATTCCTGTTTCGAGCAGATGATCTCTGACATAGATTTGGGCGTGTACGCCTGCGATGCCATTGGCGGCCAGACGGCGCTGGAGAATTTCTCTTTCAGTGCCGGGTACGGGCACATGATTCGCGATGGCCAGGTAGCCGAATTGGTCAAGGACGTGGTGCTGAGCGGCAACCTCTTTGCCACCCTGGAAAGCATTGATGCCGTTGGAGACGATCTGACCTTCAGCAAGC
This sequence comes from Chloroflexota bacterium, assembly GCA_034722245.1. GTDB lineage: Bacteria > Chloroflexota > Anaerolineae > UBA1429 > UBA1429 > JAWLEV01. The sequence continues at coordinate 2,173 of JAYENT010000072.1, read as the reverse complement.
TGGGAACATGCGGCAAGGGGCAGGGAGGGCTGCCGGTGAGCACGGGCGCGCCCCATATTCGCATTCAAGATGTGGCGATGGGTGGACGGTAGGCGAGGAGGCCGAAGCATGGATTTGCTATCTACGCTGCAGAAGAGGACGGAACAGGCCGAGGTCTACACTATCGAGAGAGAATCGACCACGGTAAGCTTTGAGGCCAACGAGATGAAAACGGCCACGACCGAGGAGACTCAGGGGGTCGCCCTGCGTGGGGTGGTCGATGGGAAGCTGGGGTTCACGGCGGCGAGCGGTCAGGCAGAGGTATCAGAGTTGGTGGCCAACCTTTTGGCCTCTGCCCGTTATGGGGATGAGGTGCCCATCGTTTTTCCTGAGAAAACGCCGGGGGCAGAAGTGGAGACCTATGATCCCGCCCTCGCCCAGATTCCTATGGCCCGTTTCGTGGAGATCGGCCGAGAGGTTGTCGATGCTCTGCGTTCCGTTGATGCCGACGCCAAGGTCGATGTGGATGTCGAGCGCAGCGTGGGACGCTTTACGCTACGAAATAGCGCCGGCAACGAGCTTTCGCAACAGCTTTCACGCTTTTCCGTGCAGATGAGCCTGGAGCGGGTCCGTGGCGACGATGTGCTTATGGTCTACGATTCCGTGCACGATATCTCCCTCACTGAAGACTATCGCCAGGCCCTTGAGCGCCTGCGAGAAAAGGTAGAGCGGGCCAAACGGCCGGCAAGGCTCGGCTCCGGGCGCATGCCCGTCCTGTTCTCCCCCGTGGGGGCCATGGTGCTGGCCCTGCCCATCATGTTGGCCGTGGACGGGGAGAACGTTCAGCGGGGAGTCTCCCCTTTATCGGACAGGCGCGGGGAACAGGTTTTCGACCCCAAGATCACCCTGTGGGACGATCCGACGTTGCCCGGGAGGCCCAGCAGCGGCGGCCACGATAGAGAAGGGGTTCCCTGTCGTCGCAAGGCGCTGCTTGCCGACGGCGTGAGCGAGGGGTTTCTCTACGATCTAAAGACGGCAGCCCTGATGGACACTGAGAGTACCGGCAATGGTTCTCGAAGCCTCTTCTCGCCTCCGTCGCCATCGCCCTCGAACTTGGTTCTGGGGGAGGGAACCACGCCTCTCGCGGATATCCTCGGTGACGTGGAACGTGGGTTGCTCGTCGATCACGTTCTGGGCGTGGGTCAAGGGAATCCCATGAGCGGGGCCTTTTCCAATACGTTGGGGTTGGCCTATGTGATCGAGGGGGGCGAGGTAGTGGGCAGAGTTAAGAACGTGTCCATTGCCGGCAACATCTATGAGGATCTACGTGAAGTAGCGGCGCTAAGCGAGGAGAGCTATTGGGTGTATGGACAGATTCGTCTGCCCTACATTCTGCTGCCAGGGCTCAACGTGGTGAGCCAGGGATAGGCCCCGGGTCAGACATTCCCCGAAAGGGTTCTGACGGTGCATTGGGGGTCCCCTTCAGTTTGGCCCTCAAGATGAGGCTTGACCTGGCCCTGGTTACTCGAGTGCGGATATACCGAGGGCCTAGTAATGGCGTTTGTGCTGCCTCGCCTCCGCCGCCTTGACGTTCTCAAGGGCATATGCGGCCCCAAGGCCAGAGGCGAAACCAAAGAACACGAACAAAAGGTCCTGACTCGAGCTTATAAAGAACCCCGAGATAAAGATGACAAAGAGTGAGATGGCCAGCCCCGTTGCGATGGTGATCTGAATATCGTGCATCCTCCCCTTCTCTCCTGACTAGTATGATGTACGCGGCTTATCTTTGGTCACCTGCTTACACATATGAAGTATAACGTGCGAAGGTATCAAAGAGGTTTCTAGAAGGTATAGAATTTATTACTCTTTGCGGGGGGAGAGGGCGAAAGGGCCAGCCCGCAGCACGCCACAGGGGCTGGGCCTTTCAAGCTCCGTTACGTGCCTTACTACGAACCCCTCACTGCGAGTCTCGGAGACGGGCTGTTCTTTACACATAGGATCAAGCAGGATACAATCTCCTTTACCTGCGTATGTTCACGTTCACCTGCCATGTCATCGTTGTGTAAAAGGAGCAAAATGGAGATTACGGACATCACCTGCTACGTCGTACCACGGACGGCCGAGGAGCCCAGGTTCCACTGGCGCGACGGGTTGCCGGGCGCGGGCGACGGCACACCCCCCGGTGAGACAACCT
>JAYENT010000071.1:0-2487 GCA_034722245.1 Chloroflexota bacterium | reverse complement strand
CAAAGAGCAGCATGGACAGATAGATGGCCACGCAACGCTGACATATGGCGACCTTGTATCCTATCTGGGGATTCCCTGTGTATCGCGGGGGCACCAGGTGCCCCGCAAGCTGATTCAACTGGTTGCGAGAATAGATCCATTGTGCCCCATAGAAAAAGAAGGAGCGCTCTGGCAACTGGTGACACAGGGGGCGAAACAGGAGGTAGAGCAGTCGCGCCGAGCGTTCCCGCCCTGCGTGCATCAACACGGGAGCCAGGAGGGGGAGGCCGACGTAGATGGCCACAGCCAGGTTGGCTATGAGAAGCCAATGTGCGCTGAACCAGCGCATAAAGTGGGTTAGTACGTACGTGATGCGCTGCGCCCACACGTCCGTAGGCTTTGGCTCTATTTCGTGCACATAGGTCCGAGAAGAGGTCCGGTCTTGCATCTCCGTCCTCATGGCATCAGCCCGTCCACGTCGCGCTGCAGAGCGGATGCACCACAGCCTTCGGCGAGGGCGATGGTTCGGGCGCGCAGATCATAAGCAGTATCAATCTCGTTGTAAGCCCTACCATGACGATGGATGTCTCCTTCACTAGCAAATACACTCTCCTCTATTCCCTGATGGTCAATGGTCAGACGGCCAGTTCCTAAACGCAATTGTAGCACTGGCCTTACTCTGGGCCAAGGAGCGGTACGGCAAGTTTGCCAATCTGGCATGCCCTTGTCTCAAACTGGGGATAGGACGGACCAAAGCCACTTGCCGCTTTCGTCGGCGACAAGTGGCCTTGACCCCTAGAGCGCTTTCCAGCAGGGCTAAGCCTCGTTAACGCATTTGAGAAGGGCCTTTATGTAGCCGATGCCGTAGGCACGCCCCCGGTGTCCCCAACCGGTGTCGCCCACGATGCCCGGCGTGTGGTCGACGATCAATACGCCGTCAAAGTCAGATTCTTTATAGGCGCGCATGGCCTTGAGCATGTCCACCTTGCCCTCGTCAATAAAAGTCTCCTCGAACTTGGGCACAACGCCCCGCACGTTGCGAAAGTGGACGTAGGCGATCTTATTGCGGGAGGAGAAATAGCGGATGGCCTCGTACACCTCCTCCGGGGTCTCGCACCATTCGGAGACCGTTCCTTGGCAGAACTCGAGGCAGTTGCTGGGGCTATCGACGATGCCGATGACGCGCTTGTAGGCCTCGGTGCTGCGGATGATGCGCGCCGTGCCCGCGATATTGGGCACCGGGGGGTCATCGGGATGCAGGGCCAGGCGCACGCCGGCCTCCTCGGCCACGGGCACCACCGCCTTGAGGAAATACTCGAAATTTTCCCACATGGTTTCGTCGTCGAACTCGCCGTAGGCAAAGGTGGGGGCGTTCTTGACCAGCTCGTGGTCGTATTTGGTCACCACGGCGCCGCCCCGTCCGGTGGGGGTGCGCTCCGTGCGCCACACGCCCACCAGCATCCAGTGATATCCCAGGACAGGGATGCCCGCGCGGCCCATGTTGCGGATGGTGCGGCACACGTTCTCGATCTGTTGGTCCCGGCCGGGGAGCCCCAACCTGATCTTGTCGTAAAACTCCATGGGTATATTCTCGATGGCGTACAGTTTGAGGCCCGCCGCGTCCACACGCCTGCGCATCTGAAGCAGGTCCAGGAACTCCCAATATCCGCCGCCGACCGCCTCTCGTGACGCATCTCCCTGTGGCCAGGCCGCCGTGAGAGGGGGCGTGTGCACGATGATGTTTTGTACCCCCAGTTGCTGGGCAAACTGCAACCTCTCGTCGTCCAGGTCATGGATGGCGCCCAATCCAAGTTCGATCATGTCTGCCTCCTGCCGTATCCCAGTGAAATCTTTTCATTCTCTGCCATCAATAATACGCCCTTTCCCTCCTGCCTTCAAACGGTCGGATGTATAGGGTGCACGCAAATGTTGTAGATGACTCGCCATTGCTCGTCCGCGCAGGCGTTCCTAGGACTGCAGAATGGCAACGCCATTCTGCAAGGCCACCGAAGGTGGCCCGACTGGCCGCAAGGTCTATGCAATGAGACTTTAGTCCATGCACCGCCGAGGCCCCGACTGAACTCGGGCGCAGAGGCGCTTCGCGCCGGGTGTCGACCTGCGTCGACACGTCTGGTCAGCATCCGAGAGGTCCGCTTATATTACTCATACCCCATCAGACTCCTCTTCCTGACAGGTTAGAAGATTCTAACAGACTTTGTGCACCCGCCGTATAATGCAGAGAGCGCAAAGGGCCTGCAGACCCTTCGCGCTCTTTACGGTTCCGTCGTCTAGGAGAAATCCACCTCCTCGCGCGTCTCGATGACGTCCTCGTCCAGTTCCATGCTCATCCCTGGGCCTTCGGGTAGGGCGATGTAGCCCTCCTCGGGCTCGATCTTGTACTTGAGGAAGAACTGCCCCCGGCGGCCGTGCTGCAGCAGCCATTCCTGGATGGGGCAGGTGGTGATGGCCTGGGAGGCGATGAGCTGGGTGGAGGCCATGCCCCCGTGA
>JAYENT010000070.1:0-50197 GCA_034722245.1 Chloroflexota bacterium | reverse complement strand
GTTTCATGGCCGGGTGAAGTCGGGGAGCAAAGAGGAAACCGAATCCCACCTCGTCGATGCAGCGCGCCACGTCTTCCGGCATTAGCTCCAAATTCACTCCCAGAGCCTCCAGGACGTCAGCGCTGCCAGAGCGACTGGATACCGAGCGGTTCCCGTGTTTGGCCACGGCGACGCCGGCTCCGGCCACCACGAAGGCGGCCGTCGTGGAGATATTGAAGGTGTGCGCCCCGTCTCCGCCGGTGCCGCAGGTATCGATCAAGGGACGGCGCGTCGGACGGACGGCCGTGGCGTGCTGTCGCATGGCGCGGGCAAAGCCCGTGATCTCGCCGACGGTCTCCCCCTTGGCCCTCAGGGCCGCCAGGTAGGCGCCTATCTGCGCGGGCGTGGCCTCGCCACCCATGATGCGCATCATCACCGTCTCCGCCTCGGTGGGAGAAAGGTGCTCGTAGGACAGCGTGCGCTCAAGGGCCGTGGATAACTCTATAGTGCCCGTACCCTCTGATCCCTCGGAGGGGGCCTTCTTTTTCTCCGTTATCCCCAAAAAGTTCTTGAGCAGGCGCTTGCCGTGGGGCGTCAGGATGGACTCGGGATGAAATTGCACGCCATACGTGGGAGCATCCCGATGGCGAAGGGCCATGATCTCCCCCTCCGGCGTGTGCGCGATGACCTGTAACGCATCGGAAAGGGGTTCCTTGACGATGAGGGAGTGGTACCGCGTGGCCTCAAAAAAGGTGGGCACGCCGTCAAAGAGCTCATCCCCGCGATGCATGATGTGAGAGACCTTGCCATGCATCAGCCGCGAGGCCCGCTCCACCCGCGCCCCGAAGGTATGAGCGATGCACTGATGCCCAAGGCAGACCCCGAGGATGGGGATTCGCCCGTGGAAATAGCCTATGGCCTGATTGCTGATCCCGGCATCGGCCTCCGGCCGGCCCGGCCCGGGCGATACCACGAGATGGGACGGTTCCATGGCCGCCAGTTCTTCCACACTCACAGAATCGTTGCGAAAGACGCGGGATTCCGCTCCCAACTCCCCCAAATACTGGACGAGATTGTAGGTAAAGGAATCATAGTTATCGATCACGACTATCATCATTCACCTCCAGATTCACAGTTCTCCACGCTCGGCCAGCAAGAGGGCCTGGGACAGAGCGCGCAGCTTGTTGTTCGTCTCTTCAAATTCTCTTGCGGGATCGGAGTCAGCGACGATCCCCGCGCCCGCCTGCAGGTAGACCTCCTTGCCCTGCATGACGATGGTGCGGATGGTGATGCAGGTATCCATGTTGCCAGAGAACCCAAAATAGCCCACGGCGCCAGCATAGGGTCCTCGGCGCTCAGGCTCCAGCTCCTCGATGATCTCCATGGCCCGCACCTTGGGCGCGCCAGAGACCGTCCCCGCCGGGAAACAGGCGCGCAGCAGATCGAAAGCATCTTTGGAATCCTCCAATTCCCCCCGCACCTCGGAGACGATGTGCATGACGTGAGAATAGCGCTCTATCTCCATCATCGTGGGCGTGCTCACCGTGCCGAAGCGACACACACGGCCCAGGTCGTTGCGCGCCAGATCCACCAGCATCACGTGCTCGGCGCGCTCCTTCGGATCCGCCAGGAGTTCTTTGGCCAGATCCTCATCCTCCTCCACCGTCTCCCCACGCCGACGCGTCCCCGCCAGGGGACGGGTCTCGGCCGTGCCCCGATCCAGGCGCACCAGCACCTCCGGCGAGGAGCCGATGAGGCGCAGGCCGTCCGGAAGCTCCAGATAGAACATATAGGGAGAGGGATTCACACGCCGCAGCGCGCGGTACACATCGAGAGGTTGGGCCTCCGTGCCGCGATGAATACGCCGCGAGATCACCGCCTGAAAGATATCGCCCGCGGCGATGTACTCCTTGGTCTTGCGCACCGCACCCTCAAACTCCTCTCGGGAAAAAGCCGAGGTAAACTCTTTTTCCTCCGTCTCCGAGGCGTCACGTGCAGAGGCGCGCGGCGTGGGCAGAGGACGCTTCAGACGGGCGACCATCTCGTCCAACGCCGCTTCTGCCTCACGCACGGACCCAGTATCGGAGGGGTCGGCGTGAGCGATGGCCAGCAGGCAATGGCGCGCATGATCGTAGATCACCAAGCGATCACTTATGAGGAAGACGGCCTCGGGCAATTCTAGCGTGTCGGGGGCGGATTCGGGCAGCCGCTCAAAGGAGCGCACCAGATCGTACCCCATATAGCCCACCGCCCCACCGGTGAAACGGGGCAACCCACCCTGTCTATCCGAGGCATATGTGGGAAGATAGGCCCGCAGCACGTCCAGGATATCTTCCTCGCCCAACGCGAACTCTTCCCAGCGCCCCTCTTCCTCCAGAACCACACGGTCTCCCCAGGAGCGCAGAATGGCCCTGGGCTGCGTGCCAATCATGGAATAGCGGGCCAGATGTTCGCCCCCCTCAACGCTCTCCAAGAGGAACGATGATCCCAGTCCCCGCAGCTTGAGATAGACAGAGATTGGCGTATCCACATCGGCCGGCAAATCGCGGATGACTGGCTGCAGTTCGCGATTCGAAATTGCAGACTTTGCCAGCGTCGCCATCATAAAAACTCTCCTTCCATATATACAAAAAGCCCCTCGTCCCGCCTCCTATCCGTTGCGAATAGGAGATTCAGCGGGACGAAGGGCTTAGGATCCTCCGCGGTGCCACCCACATTAGACTGGCCAATAACAAAAAACCCGTCAAAAGACGGGTCAGCCAGTCTCTCTCGACGAATACGGAGCTCCGACGCTATCATCGTACGGATGCCCGATATCCCGCGCTCGGCTAACGGGGCGTCACCGGTGTAGGCTACTCGGGCTCTAACACCCTTTCGCTACACAACTCGCAAGTCCATTCGACCGCACCGTAAGCATCGGATTCACACCATACACCGACTCTCTGAGCTCCGCCACGCGGCCTACTACTCTTGGTCAACGTTTTATGTATGTAATTGTATTCATACAATAGCATGGATTGAGAATGGTGTCAAATAAAAGATCGGGACCATCGCATCGCCGGCCAGTTGAACGCCAACATAGTTCTCCCAGCGGATACCAAATCCATGAAGGATTGCAAAGGTATCGTGAAACTGCTGTAGGAGGATGGTTGGCCTTTTCATGGGAGAGGGCCGTGGACTCTGAAGGATAAGCGTAAATGGCACCGTACAACATAATACGGCAAGAATAGCGTGGGCGAGCTACTCAACAGAAAACCATCTTCTCCAGCTATCAGATCCGTCATGAAATACAAGCGCGGGAGAGCCCCGTGCGCGTCCGCTTCTAGCGAAGCTCATGTCCACGAACTTTGACAGGGCCGTCCCCTGTCTGTAGAATGCAGATGAGCATAGACCTCAACGGGAGGAGAAAGGGGTCATCGTGAGTCGCCGTAGACTGAAGTTTTTCGTATTCCTCATATTTGTCTGCTTTATCGCGCCTCTAGCCCTCGCGGGGTGTCTGCGCAGGTCGCAAAAGCAACCGAACCCCCTCACCTATAATCTCCCCACCAAGCTGACTGTCGCGGCCGGGGAAAAGCTCCCTGGGACGGACATCACCTACGAGTACAGGGACGACGATGGTGCGCATCTGATTATTGAGGGGCAAAAGGCGCTCAAGCGCAAGGGCGACTCGCTGGCCGCGAGTTTCAGCCCCCGCCCTGGCGCGTCCGTAGAGCTGGAACTGCGGGTAGCGTGGTTCACCGATCAGGAACTGCACCTTGTGGGCACGGCCAAGAGCACTATAGAGGATGTTAATCCGGTGCCAGGAGCCATCTCCACGTCTGCGCCCATTCATTTCAGTGGGCCTGTGGCCTACGGGGTCGCCAAAGGAGCCGTCATACCGGGCTCAACCATCGTCTTTGAAGGTAAGACGGACGAAGGCGCAAAGCTTGGGGGCATCGAAGGTTATCCTTACCGCAAGGCTGGCGACTCCATATTCTGGGAGGGGTCACTGCGTGAGAATATCTATGCGCGCCTGAATTTGCGCGTCTTGCAGAGCAGCGATAGCGGACTTCGTGTGGGGGGAATGGTAACCCTGTGGTTTGGCTCTTAGCCACATCCAAAGGCCAAAAAGTCGCACTTGTGCGCCAAAAGATGCCTCGGCCTTGCCTTCTAACCCGAAAGCCGCTATAATTGGGATGTAGTGTTATGGTATAATAAAGATGGAGAGGCGCAGGCACTGGCAAGCCATTTTTCGATTGATTGTATGAAAGCAGGGTGAAAAATGAGCGGTAAATTTGACCGTTTCACAAGGCGAGCCCGACAGGCGCTAAGTATGGCACAGCAAGAGGCGCGCAACATGAATCACGGTTATATTGGTACGGAGCACCTCTTACTGGGACTTTTGCGCGAGGAAGAAGGCATCGCCTCTCGTGTTCTTATGGATATGGGACTTTCTGTGGGGCGGGCGCGACGCGTCGTGCAGAGCATAGTTGGCTCGGGTGAACAGCACTCAGCAAGCCTACAGTTGGCCAACCAAACAAAAGAGGTAATACAGTTAGCCATAGAGGAAGCTAAAAAACTGAATCATAATTATATTGGCACAGAACACCTGCTTCTGGCCCTTTTGCGCAACCGTGACTCGGTGGCCGCGGCGGTGCTGCGGAGCCTCAAGATCAACGATGATGTGGTGCGCCGCAGAGTGCTGAACTTGATGCGCCAGAGCGCAAATTCCCCCTCTATCCCCAGGGAGAGATCCCAGACCAAGGGCCAATCGGTTTTGGATAAGCTGAGCGTGGATCTGACCGACCTGGCACGCCACGGAGAGTTGGATCCGGTCATCGGTCGTCTCCAAGAGATCGAACGCGTGATCCAGATCCTCGCCCGTCGGACAAAGAACAATCCCGCTCTGATCGGAGATCCGGGCGTGGGCAAGACGGCCATCGTGGAGGGCCTGGCCCAGCGCATCGTGGCCGGCCAGGTCCCACCCGACCTGCAGACAAAACGCCTGGTGCGACTGGATGTGGGCTCCCTGGTGGCCGGGACCATGTACCGAGGACAGTTTGAGGAACGTCTTAAGCGCGTGATCGATGAAATCACCTCGACGGATACCATGCTCTTTATCGACGAGTTGCACATGCTCGTCGGCGCCGGGTCTGCGGGCAACTCGGTGGATGCCGCCAACATCCTGAAACCCGCCCTCGCTCGGGGCGAGTTGCAATGCATCGGCGCCACCACGCTGGACGAATATCGCAAGCACATCGAGGGCGACGCTGCGCTGGAACGGCGATTCCAGCCGGTGTTTGTGGATGAGCCAACTATCGAAGAGACTATCGATATCCTACATGGTATCCGCAGTCGCTATGAGGAACACCATCACCTAAAGATCACCGACGAGGCACTGGAGGCGGCGGCCAGGTTGGCCGTGCGCTATGTCTCAGATCGCTACTTACCCGACAAGGCCATCGACCTGGTGGACGAAGCCGCTTCGCGCGTGCGCGTCTTCAAGGTGCTGCACCCCGACAAAATCTCGGGGTTGATCGGCGGCCCATCGACGAACCAAGATAGCGCCAAATCGGCAGATCAAGACGCGATGGTACCGTCCACAGCCAATATGCGCGACGAACTTCAGTTTATAAGCGATCAACTTGGCTTCGAGACGATGATATCGGAGCATCCTTCCGGACTCAGGGTGACAGAAGAGGACATCGCCGAGATCGTCTCCATGTGGACGGGAATCCCCGCTGCCCGCGTCGCCGAACAGGAATCCGAACGTCTGTTGCGCATGGAGGAAGCCCTGCATAAGCGCATCGTGTCACAGGATGAGGCCATCAAGGTACTTTCGCGCACGATTCGCCGCGCCCGGGCTGGCCTAAAAGACCCCAACCGTCCCATTGGCTCCCTGATCTTTTTGGGGCCCACGGGGGTGGGCAAGACAGAACTCTGCAAAGCCCTCGCCGAATTCATGTTTGGCAGCGAGGAGGCGCTGCTTCAACTCGATATGTCCGAGTTTATGGAGCGCCATACGGTATCGCGACTTGTGGGCGCGCCTCCCGGCTACGTGGGCTATGAGGAAGCCGGACAGCTTACAGAGGCCATTCGCCGCCGGCCCTACTCTGTCGTCTGTTTTGACGAAGTAGAAAAGGCCCACCACGAGGCCTTCAATATACTGCTCCAGATCATGGAGGAGGGACAGCTGAGCGACGCCAAGGGCCGCGTGGTCGATTTCCGCAATACCGTCGTCATCATGACATCCAACGTGGGCAGCTCGGTGATCACAAGGGACTCGGCCATAGGCTTCTCTAACCTGGCCAGGCAAGATGCGAAAACGGAATACGAGGAGATGAAGAGCAAGGCCATGGGAGAGCTCAAGAAGCTCTTCCGTCCCGAGTTTTTGAACCGCGTGGATGAGATCGTCGTCTTCCATGAGCTGACAAGAGAGGATATCAGGAATATCGTCGAGATGCAGATAGCCCGCGTCAATGAGCGCCTGGTGGAACACGACATGCGGGTAGAATGCACCGAGGCCGGCGCCGAGTTGCTGGCCAACGAGGGGTATGATCCCAAGTTCGGCGCCCGCCCGCTGCGTCGCGCCGTGCAACGCTTGGTAGAGGATCCCCTCGCGGAAAAGATCCTGGAAAAGGTCTTTGGGCCAGGGGATGTCGTCTTGATTGACGCGAAAGAAGGTGAAATAGTCCTGGAGAACGCCGAAGCATTGGACGAACCAGCGGCCTTGCTGTCTGGGGAGCAGCATTAGGCATGGCCAAAAAACGCACACACTTTGTCTGTGAAGCCTGCGGCGCGACGCAACCGAAGTGGATGGGACGGTGCCCCGAATGTGGGGCATGGAACACTCTGGTAGAGAAGGTTATCACAGAACCATCAGATAATTCCAAGAGCATCTCCGCACCGGCAGCAGAGGCGCGTGCTTTCTCCCTTTCGGATATCCCCCCGAATACGCGCGATCGGATCTTTGTGCCCATCGAAGAGCTAAACCGTGTACTGGGAGGCGGCATCGTCCCTGGCTCCGTGGTGCTGCTGGCAGGCGATCCAGGTATCGGCAAGTCCACGCTGTTGCTCCAATTGGCTACCACCATGAGCGAAAGGGCTGGGAAGGCGCTATACGTCTCCGGAGAAGAGTCCCTCCAACAAATAAAGCTTCGCGCCAACCGCCTGTCCCTCGATTCCTCGCAGCTCTACGTGCTGGCAGAGACGAACTTGGAGCAGATTATGGGCCAGATCGAGGAGATGGATCCGGCATTGGTCATTGTGGACTCGATCCAATCCATCTATACGGAGGGCCGCGAGGCATCGGCGGGAAGCATAGGCCAGGTGCGAGATTGCGCAACCTCCCTCCTCCGCCTGGCCAAGGTCCGAAACATCCCCACCTTCATCGTGGGACACGTCACCAAAACCGGCAGTATCGCGGGGCCCATGGCCCTTGAGCACATTGTGGACACCGTATTGTATTTGGAGGGGGAGCGTTTTCATACCTATCGGTTGCTACGCAGCGTGAAGAACCGCTTTGGCTCCACAAATGAGGTCGGCGTCTTTGAGATGTGCGACAAAGGCCTTCTCGAGGTCTCCAACCCTTCCCAGATGTTCCTCGAAGAGAGATTGGGGCACGCGTCTGGGTCCGCCGTGGCCGTGACCATGGAGGGGACGCGGCCCATCCTGGTGGAAATCCAGGCCCTGGTCAGCCAATCGAACCTCAACTACCCACGCCGCACATGCAATGGCATAGACACCAATCGGCTGCTTCTGCTCTCCGCCGTACTTAGCAAGCGGGTGGGGCTGAAAGTGGGCGATCAGGACATATTCGTCAATGTGGTCGGCGGGTTGCGCGTCAGGGAACCCGCTGTGGACCTGGCCATCGCCGTGGCCATCGCGTCCAGCTACTACAACCGCCCCGTCTCCGCCGATCTGGCCATCTTTGGGGAAGTGGGGCTCGCGGGAGAGCTTCGGCGCGTCAGCCAGAGCGAAAGACGATGCCGCGAGGCCAGCAAGCTTGGCTTTGAGCACATTCTCATGCCCAGCACAAAGGGGCAGGATCCGTCCCTAGGGGATGGCGTCAGACCCATCACGGCGCGCTCTGTGGCTGAGGCTATCGAGGCAGCCCTGGACAAGACCCGTTAGCCGCGTATGCCGTTCACCGCTTGGAAAGGAGGTGGCCGCTTGGCTTAGGTGCGACGCATAGTTCGACAAAGGTGGATAGAGAAAGAAGGCGCTTTTTGGTATGGTGCCGAGATCTTTGGAAAGAGGTATCATGTTTACTCATATTCTTTTGCGTCTTTCGCTGATGGCCGTTTTTGCCCTGCTAGGCTGGAAACTTGGACTGCTTCTCGGCACGCGGATCCCCCCGACGATCCCCCTCGCAAAGAGACATTACTGCTTTATGGCCACGTTTTTGGGCGCCGTCGTGGGCTTTGCCACCGCGCCTAGATTGGTGATCACGCCCGGGCGGACACTGCAGAGACAATTGAAGCAGACCCCCCTCCCCTCGCTTTTCGTCAGCGTGATAGGGCTCATCATGGGGTTGCTCGTCGCCGCGCTTCTGACGATTCCCCTCTCGCTGCTGCCCGGCCAATGGGGGCACTTTTCCCCTCTCGTCGGGGCCGTGGTGTTTGGGTTTCTTGGCATGGCACTTTTGCGTATGCACGAGGCGGAGATGCTACCCCTTGTACGCCCGTTTTCAAACCGCGATCAGGTCGGGGAGAAAAAGGATCGTGTGCTGCTGGATACCAGCGTGATCATCGACGGACGCATAGCCGACATCCGCAAGACGGGCTTTGTCAGCGGGACCTTGGTCGTGCCGCGTTTTGTGCTGAACGAATTGCACCACATCGCCGATTCGTCGGACGATCTGCGACGCAGACGAGGCCGTAGAGGTCTGGAAATGTTGAACAATATGCAAAGGGATGAAAGCGTCCCCCTAGAGATAAGCGAACGCAACGTAAGAAATGGATACACCGTGGATGCCAAACTCGTCAAGTTGGCACAGGAGCTGGACTGTCCCATCCTTACCAACGACTACAATCTTAACAGGGTGGCTGAGCTCCAAGGTGTCCGCGTGTTGAATATCAATGAGCTAGCGAACACTGTCAAGACGGTCGTGTTGCCCGGCGAGACGCTTCGGGTCCATATAATACAGGAAGGCAAAGAGCCGCGACAGGGGGTGGGATACCTAGACGACGGGACGATGATAGTGATAGAGAATGGGGAACGTTATATCGATAAAGAGGTGGATATAGAGGTAACCCGCGTGCTGCAAACGGCTGCCGGCCGCATGATATTTGGCAACATCAAGGGACAATAGCAGGCCGTGATGGATAGAGCACGCGTTCGCTACGCCCCCAGCCCTACGGGGAAGCAGCACATCGGGGGCATGCGCACGGCCCTGTTTAACTATCTCTATGCCCGCAAGAGCGGGGGGGACATGATTCTGCGCATAGAGGACACGGATGTCAGCCGTTCCGAGGTGCGCTATGAGAAGGATCTGTACACGTCTCTTCGCTGGCTCGGCTTGGAATGGGACGAGGGGCCCAACGTGGGCGGAGATGCGGGGCCGTATCGGCAATCAGAACGTCTCGAGCTCTATCGCCACGCGGTGCGCCGGCTCCTGGACGCGGGAAAGGCCTACTTTTGCTACTGCACGCCGGAGGAGCTGGCGGCCGAACGCGAGCGAGCGGCCGCCGAAGGGCGTCCCCCCCGCTACAGCGGCCGCTGTCGCGATCCCCAGGTCCGACAGGCGTTGTCCCGGGAGGAGGGACGCAGCCCCGTGGTGCGCTTTTGGGTGCCCCATGGCGAGACGGTCACCGTCCGAGACCTGGTACGCGGAAAAGTACGCTTTTCCAGCGATGACATCGGCGATTTCATCATCTATAGGAGCCAGGACGAAAGCCTGGAGGGAGGGCGACCGCTATACAACCTCGCGGCCGTGGTCGACGACCATGCCATGAAGATCAGCCACGTCCTTCGAGGGGAGGAGCACCTTCCAAACACACCTCGCCAGATGCTACTCTACGAAGCGTTTGGCTACGAGCCCCCCCGCTTTGGCCACCTTTCGTTGATCATGACACCCGATGGCACCAAGATGAGCAAGCGGTTCGGGGATATATCCATCGCCTCCTATCGCGAGCGAGGATACCTGCCAGAGGCCGTGGTGGCCTACCTCGCCACGCTAGGTTGGGCCCCAGGCAAACACCCGGAACGGTTCACACTTCACGAACTAGCAGAGCGCTTTGACCTCGACCAGCTATCCGACAATCCTTCCATCTTTGACCCAGATCGTCTGGAATGGTTCAATAAGAGACGACTCCAGAGAGCGGAAACAGACTATGTGGGCAAGCGCCTGAAGCCGCGCCTGCAAGCCGCCTACGGGCGCTGGCATCGCGCAGCGGGCACGTCGCATGATCCCCAAACGTGGTACCGGCTGCTCGTCGAGGCCACTCAGGAGGAGGCCACAACGCTCCAGGATATGGTCTCCCTCAGCGAGTTCGCCTTTGTGGAGTGCGTATCCGATTTCGCGCCCGAGGCGCAACGCGCCCTGGCGAGGAAAGAAGCCCCCATAGTCTTGAAATACTGTCTCGAGACGCTGACCGCCTCGGATCTGATCGACCACGATGCGGCCAACGATTATCTGCGCCGCCTGCGGGAGCATTTCCGCGAGGAGGCGGACCTGGGGGGCAGGGATGTCATGTTTCCCCTGCGCGCTGCTCTCACGGGCTCGGTATCTGGACCTAGCCTCGGCCTGGTCATGTCCCTATGCGGCCCGTCGCGTTGCCAGAAACGCCTGGAGAAGGCTCTATCGCTGGGGGGAGCCGGTCCCTCCTAGCCCGCTGGCTTTCCCGCCTAACAAAGGTACCAGTACTCATCTTGGCTTTTGCGTTTGGAGGTGCGAAACGATGACCCTTCGCGTGTATAATTCGCTAACGCGAGAAAAAGAGGTCTTTGAACCTGTCCATGAGGGACACGTGCACATGTATGTATGTGGCCCCACCGTGTACAACGACGCGCACCTGGGTCACGGAAAGACCTATGTCAACTTTGACACCATCGTGCGTTATCTGCGCTATCTGGGATACGACGTCCTCTATGTGCAGAATATCACCGATGTGGGGCATCTGCTGGCGGATGGTGAGGATCGGCTGATCAAAGGAGCCGAACGTGAACAGATGCAGCCTATGCAGGTGGCCGAGCTCTATACGCGACGCTATTTCCGCGACATGGATACCCTAAACGTCCTTCGCCCCGACATCAGCCCACGAGCAAGCGGTCACATACCAGAGATGATAGAGTGGGTGAAAAAGCTCATCGCTGCGGGATATGCCTATGAGGTTAACGGTTCGGTGTACTTTTCGGTCTCCAAATTCAAGGACTATGGCAAGCTCTCCGGACGCAGTATAGACGACATGCAGAGTGGCGCCCGTGTGGAGGTGCGAGACGAAAAGCGCCATCCGGCCGATTTTGCCCTCTGGAAAAAAGCCTCTTCAGGCCACATTATGCGCTGGAACAGCCCCTGGGGAGAAGGTTATCCCGGATGGCATATCGAATGTACCGTTATGTCCACCAAGTATCTGGGGCAGCCCTTTGATATCCACGGGGGCGGCGTGGAAAACAAATTCCCGCATCACGAATGCGAGATCGCCCAGGCGGAAGCCGCCGAAGGGAAGCCCTTTGCGAAATACTGGCTGCACAACGGCATGCTCATGATTCGTGGCGAGGAGATGCACAAATCCTTGGGGAATTTTATCACCCTCGAAGAGGCCTTTGAGCGCTGGGACCCCATGGTCATTCGCTTCTTCATCCTACTAAGCCACTATCGCGGCCCACTGGATATGACGGAGGAAGCCCTTGACGCTGCAGAGAGCGGATACCGGCGCCTGCTAAACGTGGTCACTGCCGTGCGCAGGGAGCTTTCTGCAGCCCCAGAGGGTGACGTCAATCCTGAAGTGATGGGGCTACTGGAAAAGACGAGAGCGCAGTTCGAGGAGAACATGGATGACGATTTCAACACGGCAGGTGCCACCGCCGCCCTCTTTGACATGACGCGACAGGTCAACAGCCTCCTGAACGCGGATCACCCCCTTTCTCAGGGATCACTGGAAGCCATAGATGAACTCTATACGCGCCTGGCTGGCGATGCACTGGGCATGCTGCCTAAAGACCTGGGCCAAGAGGCAGAGAGAAAGCTTGAGGGGGAACTCATCGAGGTGCTCATCGACATCCGCTCCCGGCTGCGCGAAGAAAGGCTCTACGATCTGGCCGATGAGATACGCGCCCGTCTCCAAGAGATGGGCATCGAACTGCGGGACGGACCGGAGGGCACTACCTGGAACTACACCTAAGGACCCGCTTGCAGCACACAGGGGTAGGTGACGATGGAGATGCTTACGGGACGGAATCCAGTCCTTGAGGGGCTACGCGCGGGGCGCCGCGCGGTGCAAAAAGTCATCCTGGCCCGGGGCATCGTCGAAACGGACGTCATTGAGCAGATCCGCCAGCTGTGCGACGAAAAGGGTATCCCCGTTTCCTGGGTGGATCGCCACCAGGTGGATCAGATGGCCGGTGACGTGAACCACCAAGGGGTTCTTGCCCGCGTGTCGCCCTACCCTTATCGCTCTCTGGATGAACTGCTGGAGCTGCCCAAACAGTGTGAAGAGAGGCCCTTTTTCCTCGTTTTGGACTCGCTCAAGGATCCACAGAATCTAGGTTCGCTTTCGCGGACAGCGGAAGCGGTGGGCGTGCACGGCATCATCCTTCCCAAGCGGCGCTCCGTGAGCGTCACCGAGGCGGTCAGCCGCGCCTCCGTGGGGGCCATAGAGTATCTCCACGTGGCACAGGTGACGAACCTGGCGCGCGCGCTGGACAGGCTCAAGGAGGAGCGCATCTGGATAGTGGGTGTGGAAGACCATCCAGATGCCCAGGACTATCGAGAGGCAAACTTAGATATGCCCCTGGCCCTGGTGTTGGGCAGCGAAGGCAAGGGAATGCGCCGTTTGACGGCGGAAAAGTGCGACCTTTTATTTCGTATCCCCATGGTGGGGCATATCAACTCCCTGAACGTCTCTGTAGCGGGGTCGATCATGCTCTACCGTGCTTGGGAGGCGCGGCAGCACGATTGAGAACAGCCCAGATAATCGAGAAAGATGAGCGGTCATCTGCTTCGCTTTCCTCATCCTGGACGTCGACGGCGCGCTCGTGGATAAAGCAGGCGGGATCAATCCCCGCCTGCAAGCGGCATTCGCTCGCTGTCAGAACTTGTGTGCGCGTCTGTTTTTGCACAGGACGAACATTACCCGCCGTAGGCCACCCTGTACACAACGCTGAGGCCGCGCACTTTGCCCACCGCTTTTGACGGCACGTTGATGCCCTCGGCCAAAGAGAATTGTCTGGCACAGACGACGGCCATATTTGCGCTCGAATGGCCTTGCGATCTCGATTTCTTGACAAGCGAATACGAGACCTAACTGGCTGATGGGTAGCGACAAAGGAGGCCTGGCATGGTAGTGAGCTTGGTAACCGGTGCCACAGGGTTGATCGGGAGTCATCTCGTCGAGACGTTGGTGATGCGTGGGGAGACGGTTCGCGCGCTGGTCCGTCCCACCAGCGAAAAGCGCCGCCTTCGAGAACTTGGGGTGGATATCCGCATCGGAGACCTGGCAGACGCCGCTGCCCTCATGGCCGTCGCCAAGGGAGCGAATCGCATCTTTCACTGCGCTGCCCTGGTAAGGGACTGGGGGGTCGAGGAGGCATTCCGCCAGGCGAACGTTCACGGCGTCAGGAACATCCTGGCGGCGGCCACCCGCGCCAAGGTCGACAAGTTCGTCCACCTCAGCACCACCGACATCTATGGCTTTGTGGGAAAGCGGGTGACCGAGAAGGAGCGCCCTGCGCCCAGGGGGTTTCCGTACGCGGATAGCAAGATCGAGGCAGAAAGCCTGGTCTGGAACCATCGGCGGCGTGTGGGGTTGCCCGTTTGCGTGATCAGACCGGGTACCGTGTATGGCCCCCAAGCCCATCTCTTTGTCACGGACATGCTGGAGGCCATCCGCAACCGGGAGGCCATCCTGATTGATGGCGGCCACCACATCGCCGGATTGACCTACGTGGGGAACCTGGTTGATGCCCTCATCTTGGCAGCGGACAGCAAAGTGGCCGTCGGTGAGGCGTACAACGTCTCGGACGACAGCGACGTAACCTGGCAACAGTACTTGTACACCCTGGCAGATGTGGCCGAACTCCCCCGTCCCACGCGCAGCCATCCCCATTGGTTTGCCTACTTGTTGGCCACCGCATGGGAAAACTACTATCATTTGACGGGCCGCACGGAGCGCCCTCCCATGACGCGCATGATGGTAGAGACCATGGGCACCGACCAGGTCTTTTCCATCGAAAAGGCAAAGGAGCAACTTGGCTATCGTCCCCGCGTGAGCTTTGAGGAGGGAATGCAGCACACGGCAGCCTGGTTGCGCAGCGAGGGGCTCCTCTTTCCCCAGCTACGTCGGTGAATCGCCGTCACCGATGACCGAGAGAAAAAGCCGGAATCCACCCTCGTGCCGTCCCCTAAAGAAAACCCTCCAAGCCCTTAGAGTCTGAACCTGGCAGGCCAAGACTCCCCCATGGCGAGCCACCCTTATAATCCGTGTTAAGCAAACTTGACAAGTGATACTAAAGATAGTAAAATTCTAGCAGACTCAGGAGGAGAGTGTCAATAGGTTGACCATAAAAAGCCTTTTGTGAGCCTAAGAACGGTTGAAGGCGGGTTTCAGGGCTTCATGGTATTGACACACGAGGGGATAGATGCTATCATATTGGCACTCTAGTGAGGGGACTGCCAAATCAGCGGCGCCAAGCGAACGATGATGACAGAGACTCAGGATACGCAACCTACAAAACGCAAACTGAAGCCTCGACAGCGCGATATCCTCAAGGCGCTCGTCCAGGAGTATATAAGCACGGCCGACCCGGTAGGATCAGAGACTGTGCGGCGGGTGGGGCAACTTGAGGTAAGTTCGGCCACCATTCGCAACGAACTGGCCACGTTGGAGAAAGACGGCTATGTATATCAGCCATATACCTCTGCGGGCAGAGTGCCCACGGTCGAGGGCTATCGCTACTTTGTCGAGGAGTTGATGGATGAGGTCAGTTTGCCCTTGCCACAGCGGCGCATGATCGGCCACCAGTTTCATCAAATGCGGCTCAACCTGGATCAGTGGATGAGCCTAACGGCGGCCATCTTGGCCCATACCGCCAGGGCAGCCTCCCTGGTCACACCCCCTCATGCCAAGAGCGCCTACTTCAAGCACCTGGAACTGATTGGTATCAATGACGCCATATGCCTCATGATCCTGGTTCTGCGGGATGGCAGCATTCACCAGGAGATGCTGGGAATGGCCGATCCCATCGACCAGGAGACGCTTACCCAAACGTCAAGGAAACTCAATGAACTGTTGAAAAACTGTTCTGCGAAGGAGATTAAAGAAAGCGACAACCCGGAATTGGGAGCCCTGGAAGGGCTGACGCGTCAGGTGCTAGGTCGCGTCGTGGATATCATGGAAAGCATAGATTGTGATGCCATCACCAAGATTTATCGGGATGGCCTGGAAAATATGTTCTGCGAGCCAGAGTTCAGAGACGCGGAAAAGATGCAGCAGTTGATTGAAATACAACAGCATCACAGCCTTTTGGAGCCCATCCTGACGGGCATTCTTAACTCGAATGGCATCCAGGTGATCATCGGGGGTGAAGGACCATACGAGGAGATCGAACACCTGAGCCTGGTGCTTTCGCGCTATGGCATTCGAGATAGGGCGAGTGGAGTCCTGGGCATCATGGGGCCAAGACGTATGCCCTATGGTCGGGCGATCTCCACAGTGCGCTACGTCACGCGCTTGATGGATGACCTGATCAGCAGCGTCTATGGGCATGATGGCTAGTTCCTCAGCGTAGGACGTTGATATCCCTCACATAAGGAAAGACATACAGAGCCATGCAGGGAGGTCAGATGAAAGACGAAAAAAGCGACGCCAAACTTTCCGAGCAGCAAACGGATGCACAATCAAAAGCCGATGTAAATGAGACAAAACCCCCTGAACAAAGGACGGGCGTACAACAGAAAGGCGATACCGAAGGATTGTTGGAGGAATTACAGGAGAAAATAAAAGATTACGAGGCAGAAATAGAAGATCTTCTTGACAAGTATCGTCGAAAGGCAGCCGCCTTCTCCAACTACCGCAAACGCCAAGAGCGTGAGCGCGACCTTCAATCCATCCGTCTCCGAGGAGAAGTGCTGGGCGAGCTTCTCCCCATCGCGGACGATTTCCGACGAGCCCTTCAGAACCTGCCCGATCAGGCCAGAGAAAAGGAATGGGCGGAGGGAATCTTGCTCATCCAGCGCAAACTCGAAAGACTCTTGGACAAATACGAGGTCACACCCATCGAGGCGCTAGGGGAGCCCTTTGATCCCCATTACCACTCGGCTTTGCTTCAGGCAGAAAGTGAGGAATACCCGGCGGGCACGGTGATGGAAGAGGTGGAAAAGGGGTACCTCGTTGGCGATAGAGTCCTTCGCCCCGCCCTCGTCAAGGTTTCTTTGGGCCCCAAATCCAATAGAGATGAATCGGCCGCCAGGGATGAGACATAACGGCTGGCAAAGCCGAAATGGGTTCATCGGCGGCATGCACATTAGGTGAATCAGCAATTTAGGAGGAAAATATGGCAAAGATAGTCGGCATAGACTTGGGAACGACAAACTCGGTTGTGGCCGTCATGGAAGGCGATGAGCCGACGGTTATCAATACGGCCGAGGGAGGTCGGCTCTGTCCGTCCGTGGTGGCTGTAAATCCCGAGACGGGCGAGCGCATGGTGGGACAGGTGGCGCGGCGACAGGCGATAACGAACCCGGAAAATACGATCTTTTCCGTAAAGCGCCTCATGGGACGCCGATATAATGACCCAGAGGTGCAAAAGGCGCGTAAAGTCCTACCCTACAAAATCGTGGAGAAGAACGGTGACGCCTGGGTGGTCATGAACGGCAAAGAGTATTCGCCGCCAGAGATATCAGCCATGATCCTGTCAAAACTCAAGGCGGATGCCGAATCCTACCTGGGTGAGGACGTAAACCAGGCGGTGATCACCGTTCCTGCCTACTTTAACGACTCTCAGCGTCAGGCGACAAAGGATGCCGGCCGCATCGCCGGTCTGGAGGTGCTGCGCATCATCAACGAGCCGACAGCCTCTGCCCTGGCCTATGGACTGGATAGAAAAGAAGACGAAAAGATCGCCGTGTACGACCTGGGAGGTGGCACGTTCGATATCTCCATCCTCGACATCGGGGATGGTGTATTCGAGGTCTTGTCCACCAATGGCAATACCTTCTTGGGTGGCGACGACTTTGACCAGCGCGTGATAGATTGGATCGTCGAAGAATTCCGCAAAGATCAGGGCATCGACCTGAGCAAGGACCGCATGGCCCTTCAGCGTTTGAAGGAGGCGGCGGAAAAGGCCAAGATCGAGCTGTCTACAACCCAACAGACGGAGATAAACCTGCCCTTTATCACCGCAGATGCCAGCGGCCCCAAGCACCTCAACATGACGCTCACGCGCTCAAAACTGGAGCAACTGGTGGACGATCTGGTGGCTCACAGCATGGGGCCCTGCCGTAACGCCCTTGAAGATGCCGACCTCAGCACAGACGAAATTGATGAAGTGATCCTGGTGGGCGGGCAGACTCGTATGCCTATGATACAGGAACGCGTCCGGGAATTCTTTGACAGAGAGCCTCACAAGGGAATCAACCCCGATGAGGTAGTCGCCGTCGGTGCCGCTATCCAGGCGGGCGTCCTGGGAGGCGAAGTGGACGACGTGTTGCTGCTGGATGTTACGCCGTTGACCTTAGGCATTGAGACCCTGGGCGGCGTGGCCACACCGCTCATTGAACGAAACACGACCATCCCCACGAAAAAGAGTCAGATATTCTCCACAGCGGATGATAACCAGACCCAGGTGCAGATCAATGTCGTGCAGGGTGAGCGCAAGATGGCCGCGGATAACAAGCAGTTGGGCACCTTTGTCCTGGACGGGATCCCCCCTGCACCGCGGGGTGTGCCCCAGATCGAAGTGACCTTTGACATCGACGCTGATGGTATACTGCACGTCTCCGCAGAGGATAAGGCCACGGGACGCGAGCAAAAGATCACTATCCAGGCCTCCAGTGGCCTCACCGAGAAAGAGATTGAGCAGATGGTCCGTGACGCCGAAGAGCACGCCGAAGAGGATCGCCGTAAGCAGGAAAGGATCGAACAGCGCAACCAAGCTGACACGATAGCCTATAGAGCGGAAAAGACCTTGAAGGAACTGGGCGACAAGGTGCCCTCGGAGACTAGGTCCGACATCGAGAACAAGATCCAGGCGGTGCGCGAGGCCCTTGATGGCGACGATATCCAGAAGATCCGCCGTCTCAGCGAGGAACTGTCCGAGGCGTTGCAGAAGGTCGGTGCCGCAGCCTACCAACAGGCCGGCGGGCCGGGTGGCGCTGGCGCCGCGGGCGGCTCCGGCACCGGTGGGGCTCAGCAACAGGGCGATGAATCGGACAAAGATACCGTGGACGGTGAGTTCCGAGAGGTATAGGAAGCAAACTCTTGCAACCACCCAAAGGGTTAGGAGCGAATGCTGCTCCTAACCCTTTGCTTTTGACGCTCTAGGCCAGAATAGGTAAACTTTATTACGTCCCCCGCGATGAAGATGGGAACCAAAACGAACGAATGAATAAGTGAATGAATGAAAAACGCGACTACTATGAGATATTGGGCATTTCTCGGCAGGCTTCCAAATCCGAGATCCGCGCCGCCTACCGCAAACTGGCGCGTAAAAACCATCCCGACGTAAGCGACGCGCCGGACGCCGAAGAAAAGTTCAAGGAAATTAACGAAGCATATCAGATTCTAAACGACGATGAAAAGCGGGCCGTCTATGATCGCTATGGCCACTCCGGCCTCGATCGCTTTGGTATGGGCGGCGGCTTCGAGGGGTTTGACAGCTTCGAAGATATCTTTGACTCCTTTTTCGGGTTCGGAAGCGCCGGGACCAGGCGAAAAGGCGGCCCTCGGCGCGGGTCAGATTTGCGCTACGACCTAGAGATCACATTCCAAGAGGCCGTCTTTGGATGCACCAAGGAGATCGAGATCTCGCGGCTGGAGACCTGCCCGCGCTGTGGCGGCACAGGGGCAGAGCCCGGCACACATCCCATACGTTGCCCAGAGTGCAACGGCACGGGCCAAGTGCGTCACGCGCAACAATCGATCTTTGGCTCCTTTGTGAATGTGACTACGTGTCCCCGCTGCGGGGGCAGAGGAGAGATCATCGAGACCCCCTGTTCGCGATGTCATGGTTCGCGCCGTGTCGAAGTGACAAGGACGATCTCTGTAGATGTTCCCGCTGGCATCGACGATGGCATGCGCATACGCTTGGCAGGAGAGGGAGAATCGGGCCTGGACGGCGGGCCCGCCGGCAACCTCTACGTGGTAATGCATGTAAAGAACCATCGCTATTTCAGACGGCGCGATCAGGACATCCTGCTGAATATCAATATCAACGTGGCCCAGGCCGCCCTTGGTGATGAGATCCTCGTCCCCACTTTGAACGGCGAACGCCAACTTGTCATTCCCGCAGGCACGCAAACCGGCGCTATCTTTCAACTGAAAGGAGAAGGGGTCCCTCGAATACGCGGCTCAGGCCGGGGAGATGAGATCGTGATCATCAACGTAGAGATCCCTGAATCCCTCAATGACCAGCAGAAGGAACTCTTTGCCAGACTGGGTGAGACGCTGGGGGACGAAATAACGCCTCAGGAGGAAAAGAGTTTTCTAAAGCGCCTCAAGGTTGTACTGGGCCTATAAGAAGAGATGTCCCAACGCGGGAGATGGGCTCAGATAAGTGTATGGGCCGATAGCGAAGCCGTGGACGACTTGGTCACACTCTTTAACAGGAATTGTCCGGGGGGCGCCGTCGTGGAAGAGCAAGACAAAGAGAAAGCCGGGCCACACGCGCGCCTGAAGATCAGTGGCTTTTTGCCAGCTAGTGACACCCAAACGCGACAGAAACTCGAGATCGGCCTCCTCCTCCTGGGAAAGATCTCCCCCATCTCCTCGCCACAAACCCGAATACTGGCGCCAGAAGACTGGGCCGAATCGTGGAAGACCTTTTTTTCACCTCAACATATCGGTGAACACACTGTGATCGTCCCTACCTGGCGCTCTTACGATCCTCAGCCGGGAGAGATTGTCATTCGCCTGGATCCGGGCATGGCTTTTGGCACCGGACTGCATGCAACCACACGATTGTGCCTCGTGGCTATAGAACGCCTTTTGCAACCTGGCATGAGGGTACTGGACGTTGGTACGGGCTCGGGAATCCTGGCCATCTCGGCAGCCTTGCAGGGAGCCGAGCACGTCCAAGCCCTAGACACAGATCCGACATGCGTAGAGGTCGCAAGGGACAATGCAATCCTGAACAGCGTGGAGGATCGGGTCACTGTGCGAGAGGGCACCTTGGAAGTCCCCTCAGACACATCCCCATGGCCGGGGCACTACGATCTGCTTCTCGTCAACATTCTGGCAGAGGTCATTGCGGATATGGCGCCCGCCATTAGGGCTGCCCTGCTCGAAAAGGGGCTTTTTGTGGGATCTGGGATTATCGAGGCCAAGGTTCCTCAGGTGGAACGCGCCCTTGCACGAGAGCACGTCACGGTGGATCAGACTCTGCGAGAAGAAGACTGGGTAGCCCTCGTAGGGCACAAGACGTAAGAGCATGCACCGCTTCTTTGTATCGCCAGAGCAGCTACAAGAAGAGCACCTGATCCTCGGCGGGGATCTGGCACACCAGCTGTGCCGCGTTCTCCGCATGCATCCCGGGGATCGCATCGTCCTGCTGGACAACTCGGGACGCGCCTATGTCGCCGAACTCGATCGCGCCACGCCGTCTCAATGCCATGCTCACATCGTCTCCATGTCCCGTCCCCGAACAGAGCCCCACACCCGGATTGTGCTTTACCAAGCAGTGCCCAAAACGCAGAACTTTGACTGGGTGCTACAAAAGGGGACGGAGATCGGAATAGAGGCCTTTGTGCCACTGCTCACCCAGCGGTGCATGATACAGAATATCGAGCGCATCACCAAGCACAAGATGGAGCGCTGGCGGCACATCATCAAGGAGGCCGCGGAGCAGTCGGGCCGTGTGAGACTCCCTCGCCTTATGCAGGCCAAGACTTTTCCCCAGGCCTGCCAAACTCCTCCGCCAGGCACACTCGCCCTCATGTTCTCCTTGGAAGAAAAAAACACCCTCTCCCTGCGCCAGGTCTTGGAGGACAATATAACCTCCAAACCAGAGGAGGTTTGGCTCTACGTGGGGCCAGAGGGAGGCTTTACACCGCATGAGATGCAGCAGGGAAAGAAGACGGGGCTGAAAATCGTCTCGCTGGGGCCCCGTACTCTACGCACAGAAACGGCCCCTCTTGTCGCCAGTTCCATCATCCTCTACGCCCTGGGGGAGATGGAATAGACCGACTCCCCACAGAGGACTGGCAAAAGCAATCCGCCCTAATCGAACTTGGGTTCGTAGTTTCTAAGCGTTTCTCCCACAGAGAAACCACGATGCACAGCATCTATGACGGCGGCCAACCAATCCCCCAGATGGATGACCTTCATGTTGGGCAAGAGGGCTTCCATGTTGACACGCTCTGTATTGGTGAAGACGATCTCCTTAAAGTCAGCCTCGTCCAAAAGTCTGATGGTCTTTTCTGTAAAGGTCGGATGTACAAAGCAAGCATAGACATCCTGGGCTCCAGCCTCGTGCAGCTTTTTGGCCCCACCGGCCATGGTTGTCCCCTGATTCACCTCATCATCGACGAGGACAACGTTTCTGCCCCTCACGTCACCGATGACGGTGAGGCTCTGCGTGCTGCTCCCCGTGCGCCGCTTTTCAACAAAAGCAACGGGCACATTGAGCTGCTCTGCAAAATAACGTGCCTCCTTGGCAAATCCAAGATCTGCCGCAACGACCGTCATATCGGGAATATCCTTCTGCAAAAAGTACTCTCTGATGAGCCGAAAGGCCGTCAGTTCGTCCGTGGGCATATTGAAGAAGCCCTGAATCTGTGGCGCGTGCAGATCAACGGTCATGAAACGATCCGCGCCGGCAACCTCTATCATGCTCGCCAGGAGGGCCGCCGTGATGGGAACGCGAGGCATATCCTTCTTATCGCTGCGCGCATAGGCGTAAAAAGGAACCACCGCCGTGATGCGCCCCGCCGAGGCGCGCCTTACAGCGTCGATCATGATAAGAAGTTCCATCACATTATAGTTGACGGGGAAACAGGTGGACTGGATGATGAACACGTCCTTGGAGCGAACTGTCTGCTTCAGTTGCACAAAGATGTTTTCATTGGCAAAGGTCTTGATCTCAACATCATGCAAGGGTACGTCCAAGGCCTCGCTGATCTCCTGCGCAAGCTCTGGGTTGCCGCTCCCCGCGATGAGAGCCAGCTCCCCATAGATTCTGACACCTTTTTCCATCTCCTTCTCCTTTTGTACTATCCTACGCCCTTTATTCTCTCCAGCAGCTCTCGGGCTGCTGTATACGGATCCGTTTCACGTGTCGCAACCCGTTCGATCAGGGCCTCATAGTGCTTGGCATCCACTTTGGACAGGCGTTTGGCGATAAAATCCTGGAATAGGATGGCCTGAATCTCCTCCTCCACGTGATCCCGCTCCAACCTATCAAGCGCCCCACTCTCTCTCAGATGGCTGGCGTGTTTCTCGATGCTATCGATAACAGCCGCCGTGCTTCGATCCTCAGTGGCTACCGTCCCGATCACTGGGGGTTGCCAGAAGGGCTTCTTCTCTCTTTCTTCCTTCTTCCCCACGAAGGAGAGCATGGCTCGCAGACGTGTCTTGAGGCGTCCGCTTCCCTCAAAGTCGGCCTTGTTCACCACCAGGATGTCGGCAATCTCCAAGATGCCCGCTTTCAGCGTCTGAATGGCGTCCCCCATGCCGGGTACCTGGATCACCACCACGGTATGAGCAACATTGGCGATCTCGACCTCGCCCTGTCCCGCGCCGATGGTCTCGACGATGATACGCTGGTAGCCACACGCATCCAGCAATCGCACCACATTCTCTGTGGTTTGGGCTAAGCCGCCCAGAGTTCCTCGGTTGGCCATGCTCCGTACAAAGACGCCGGGATCGCCGCTGAGGCTCCCCATCCGGATGCGGTCTCCCAGTACGGCCCCTCCGGAAAATGGGCTGCTGGGCTCCACAGCCACCACGCCCACCGCCATGCCACGCTCTCGATACGCAGCGGCCAGCCGCGCCACCAGTGTGCTCTTGCCTGAACCGGGCGGACCGGTGACGCCGACGACGTGAGCCTTTCCCGTATGAGGGTAGATATGCGCCGTGATCTCCCTCGCCTCATGGCCATCACTCTCCAAAAGGCTCATCAATCGCGCCATAGCGCGTCGCTCGCCGGCCATGCCCGTCCAGGCCGGGCTTGGCGACCAAGCCCCGGATCGGCTTCTCAGACATATCGCACTCCCATATTATATGCGTTCAGCGTCTTCCCCCGTAACACCATGTCAGCCTCGGGGCTCCTGGCTCAGTTCCAGCAAGACATCATTCGCGCTATGAGGATGAACAAAGGTCACCGAAAGGCCCGTCTGCCCCTGTTCCAGCAGATATTTGTAGCGGCGATTGGACTCCTGCGCTGTGGCATAGCCAGCGTACTGACGTATGGTCCAGAGACGTCCCCGATACATGGTGGGATACACCCCCCGCGTAAAGGGATACGCGCCGGGGAATCCGATTTTCCCCAGATAGTCACCCTCTATGTCACATGGCGTGTAAAGGCGCCTCACGGATTGCCCGTCCGACCGTGGTGGGATGTGACGCTCTGGGTAGCGCGCCAAAAGCGGAGCGAGGACGCCGTCTTCCCACTCCGATTTTGCATCTGAGATATCGCCCATGATGGCCCCCCACGTCTGTTGCTCTCTCGTCATTGTGCCTTCGAGCACAAGAGATATTGTGCGCTTTTCCCCCTGTGACGTCAAGTCGAGGGGGCCACCGGACTCTCCTGCTACACCCAAGGGCGGACTGCAACGTGGACAAAATTACACCTTCCGGGTATCCTATCCCTCACAGGAGTGAGCATGCCTGCATACACCGTATCGCTCGACATTTTCAGAGGGCCTTTAGAGCTTCTCCTTCGTCTCATCGAGGCGGAGGAGTTGGATATCACCGCCATCTCTTTGGCCGCCGTGGCGGATCAGTACCTGGTCCACCTAAAGGAGCTTCAGCGCGCGGAGCCGGGCAGCCTGGCGGATTTCCTCGTGGTGGCCGCCGAGCTTTTGGTCATCAAGTCTAGGGTGCTCCTGCCTCAGCCGCAGGAGGATGACGAGGAAGAAGAACAAGCCTGGGAGAGCGATCTGATGAGCAGGCTGCAGGCCTACAAGCGCTTCAAAGAGATGGCGTGCAGACTGGGACAGATCGAGCAAAGAGGTCAGAGAAGCTACGTGCGGCTTGCGCCTCCTCCCGAAATACCACGGCACGTGAAGCCGGGCCAGGGAGACATCGAGGGTTTACTCCGGGCTTTTGAGGAGATCCTGGAAAGAAACCCTCCCCGTGCTCCCGTGGACGAGGTGGTTCCTCGCCTTGTGGTGCACATAGAGGACCGCATCGAAAGCATCCTGGCCAAAGTGTGCCGCCACGACAAGGTGACGTTCAGCGAATTCATGCGAGAGGCACGCTCTCGCATGGAGATCATCGTCACCTTCCTGGCCATGCTGGAGCTCATAAAGCGGCAGCGGATCCGAGTATCACAGGAAAAAGCCTTTGGGGAGATCTACCTCGAACAGTGCCAGGACGAGGATGCTATCGGGGAGACGGAGGACGCCGCCGAGACAAGCACGCCACAGGAGTAATACTGACTCCTTGAAAAAGGGGAGCCGATGTTCGTCTTGGCTCACAGAAGTGGTTCGAGGGTTATCAGGAGAAGGGAAAGACGGCGTAACCGTGCCGGGTAACCGTACAGAGGTATTTAGGATTGGAGGCATCCTCTTCAATCTTGCGTCGTATATTGAATACGTGCATACGCACCAGGCTGGTATTTCCCATGCCAGGAGGATAGCCCCACACCGCCTGAAGCAAATGCTCTGCTGACTGCGGCTGTTCTGCGTTGGCCAAAAGATAGAAGAAGAGCTCGAACTCGACAGGAGTCAGTTCAAACTCTTGCCCCTCAATGTAAACCCTTTGCGTATCGGGGTCTGCGCTGATACACCCCTTGGCAAGGACCCCTGAGAGGCTATTTCTGGGGGCTGTACGCAACAGAGCCTCCGTGCGTAATTCCAACTCGCGCATATCAAAGGGCTTGGTCAGGTAATCGTCAGCACCCGCCTCGAACCCCGCAACTTTGTCCTCGATCTTCTCCCGGGCCGTCAGGAAGAGAAGGGGAATGGACGCCAACTCCGGCCTTCGGCGTATGTATCGGCAGACCTGGATACCATCCACATGGGGCAAGACGATGTCCAAGATCACGAGGTCGACTTGCCGCTCCTGAAGCACACCAATCGCTTTATCTCCATCGCTCGCTGTGAGGATCGAATGACCCCGTTGGCCTAACCCACGCTTCATCACCCTCAGAAGATGGGCATCGTCATCAACGATCAGGATCAACGCCATACGATCCTCCCCCTTCCAGCGCCACCCCAAGATCGATTATACGCTAGGCATTGCCCCTGTCAAAGAGTTTTTGCCACCAGGATCTGTCTTCCTGAGGAACGTTTCCCTGATCTGCCTCCTCATGGGGCGGCAACTGAAGAATCTGCGGCACATCATCGGATACATGAAAGTTTGTCGGAGGCAGATCCAAGGCGCGCTGCAAAAGCCTTTTGTGCTCAGCTCCCTCGGCGGAATGCAGCGCCCGCTCGAGATGCCGGCTGATATCTGTTTCAGACTTGAGCGCGGCCAAAGCGTTTAGAACAACCTGCCTGCGCTCCGGCGGCGCCTCAAGCAGCGTCTCGATGAGCACACTGCAGACGCCAGCCCCCTCGGACACCAGAGCCTTCACGATACCTCCCTGATGACGTGGGCCTATCCACAGCAGCGCCTCCGCCAGTTCCTCCCGCGCCCCCAGATCGATCAGTAGAGACGCCACCCGCTCTGTGATCCTGGGATCGCTGCTGCGCAGCGCCACCAGCAGATGCGATTTGGCGTCCTGGCCCTGGTGCCGAATCAGACGATAGCTCCGCTCCTGCACCGAAGGTGACCTGTCAACCAGGCCCTCCAAAAGCACATCAAAAGCCCTGAGGCCGACCCGTTCAAAAGAAGCCTCCGCCGCGTCGGCCACCTCCTCGCTGTGATCTCCGAGGGCCTCAAGCAGGGGCGCAGCATCGACCAAATCCCCCACGTCCCCCAGTTCCCGTGCCGCCGCCAGACGTAAGGAGCGATCGCGGCTCCCCAGGTCCGCATACAAAGCGGCTGTGCGCTTGAGAAACCGTACGTCGCGATAGTACGGTTCTTCCGCCTCAATGGCCGCAAAATGTCTCACGGCGACCGGCCAGTCGCGGGCCTCGTAGGCCTCCACGCCCGCCTCGTAAAGGCGCTTCCGACGCCAAGCGGCCGTCTGTGCCACACCAACGCGGGCATCCAAGTTGTCAATGTCCCGATAGTGCGGCTGCAATAACCGAATCTGGTCGATCTTCTCACGGGCCTTCTCCCACTGCTCCAGCTTGATCTGCTCGCGCAGTTGTCCATAAAGGGTCGAAAGCCGCTTCTCCTGTTCGAGACGTCCCTGCCTCTCCCTGTGCCGCCAGGCCAGGAGCGCCACAGCCAACACCAGAGCCAACAGGAAATAGGGCATGGCTGCCCGCGAGAACGACAGAAAAAAGTTGCGCGCGACACGCTCTACACGACTCGGCAGACGAATGCCAAAGCCCAGTTCGGGAACCGGGACCTCTGCCCCCTCCAGCAGAACCGAGGGAGCGACGCTGACGCGGTGAGCGCTCAGCAGTCCCCCCCGCAACTGGGTGTTGGCATGGGCGATGCGCAGATCATAGGGTAGAGCCTGAGGATAGCCAGGTACGATGTCTAGGCGGCCAGGCACGTGCCCCCCCTCAGCATCGACAAAGGCCACGGACCCATCGGACACATCAAAGATAAGAGAAAACGGTTGCACGTCCTCCGGGGAACGCGCCCTGGCAAAGGCGGTGATAAAGGGGGCATTGTCGCCGCGCTGTTCCTCCCCCAGGCGCGACGGGTACGTCAGCCGGAGCATAATGCCCGACACGCCATAGGGTGTGAGGTCCACTGTGGGGCCCGCATGGCGTGCAGGGGCCAGGATGACCCTTCCGCTCCAGCTCAATGTGAGCAGCACCGCAAGAGCCAGGAGAACAGCCAGGATAGTTTCCTGTTTTTTTTGCAAACTCTGAAACAGATGGTTCAGGCGTTCTTTGGCAGTTTTCATAAGGATATCTATGGCAGCTGCGTTTCAGACGGTAACAAACATAGCCCCTACATCCCGGTGGAACCAAATCCGTCTTTTTCAGTTCCTACCCCCTCAGGAGCCACCTGACGTCGCTGAAAGGCCTCCCGATCAATGGGCAAACTCCACATCTGAGCAACGCGCTGTCCATGATGGATGACGCGGGGTAAAGGACAAAAGACCAGCACACACACCTCATTCCCGTTGAACTCGGATTCAACCAGACCATCGTGGACAATGAAGCCTCGGAGAAAGTTCCCGCTGCGCCCTGTGATGCGCACCACGGCGTTCTCGGGTATGTGCAGGGCCACCCCTGTGGGAATACGAGCGAACCCCCACACCCATCGCTTGCCTTTTTCTGGCAAACGCGCCCTAAGATCGAGGGCGGCACCCTTATGCCGCTCAGGAGCCTGGGCACCCTCCCCGATCAGCCAATACTCAACCCTGGAATCGCCATCACTCAGCATAGACGATACAGCAATGGCTTCCCCCCTATTCGCCGCCCACCAGCGATTCGGCATTGAGCATGATAGCCTGCTCCGAGGGCAACAAGACGGTCCTGACCGAGGGAGAAAGATTGGTTGCCCACTCGTACTTTATCAAATCTGGATTTCCCTCCAGCTGCTTGGCGATGATGCCCAACGCCTCAGCCTCAGCCTGGGCCTCCAGTCTGCGCGATTCGGCGCGCCCCTCGGCGGCGACGATGGCCGCCCGTTTCTCTCCTTCCGCCTTGGCCACCGCAATCTCTGCTTCCTTTTGGGCCGCCTGCAACTCATATTCTTTTCGTAGTGCCTCCTGCTCCGCAACCTGCTTCTTTTCGATGGCCGCGTTGAACTCTGGAGAGAACTCGATATTTGCCAGCGAGAGCTGGTCGATGACAAGATAGTTCTCCTCGAAGAGACGCTTGGTAAGGCTTTCCAGAATATCCTCTTTGAGCTTTGCTCGCTCTCCCAGTATATTCTCCACCCGCAGCCGCGCCGTGGCCGCCTTTATAGCCTCCTGCAAAGCGGGCGCGATGATGATGCTCTCATAGTCCGGGCCCACCTCCCGATACAATTTGCTCGCGTTCGCGGGATCGGGATGATAGTTCAATGCCGCCGTAACGTCCATAACCTGCAGGTCCGAAGAGGCCGCCTCGGTAGTGATCTCGAGTTTTTTGGTACGTACATCCACCTGAACAACCCGCCGCACTACCGGTGGCATGATCAGATGAAAACCCTCACCTAACGTACGGTCCTCCACCCTTCCCAGCATGATGACGACGCCGCGATGCCCCGGATCGACGATTGTATAGCTTGAAAAGATGACCACCGCCGCCAGGATGACAAGAACGACAATCCCTACAATGCGAAACGAAAAACCTCTTCCCTCTTCCACACCAGATCCTCCACTATAGGTAGTCTCCGCTTTTGATTATAGCACAAGGCGGGCAAAAGACGACAATTGCCAGTCCAGTACCCAGAGCGCACTTTGCCATCCAAGATCGAACCGTGACAGAAAGCCTTTGCTCCTCCATACCTGACCTTCTCCCCTAGCCCAGACTATCACGCAGACCACGCAGGTAGGCCACACTTTCGAGTGTGCTGAGGTGAAATGCTGCGTCCCCCTCGTACTCGCTCAGTAGAGCCCCATCGTAATGTTCCTCTGCAAGCAGCCCCACAACCGCTGGAAGGTCTATGTCGCCACGCCCTGCAGGACGCAACGTCCACTCGCCATCCACGAACGCGCCATCCTTGACGTGCACGTTGACGGTCCAGGGGGCCAAGATCTCAAAGAAATCATACGCCTCATCGATAGAGTGCCCCGCCCAGCAAAAGTTCCCCGTGTCCAGAGTGATGCCCAGGATGGGACTATCCACATCCTGGAGCAGGGCGCGCAGCCGATGTCCATCGTTTATCAGCCGGCCGTGATTCTCTATACCGATCATCAGCCCCCAATCCGCTATCTGCGCCGTCACCCGCCTGAATCCCTCGACGAGCCTCGGATAGATCTCCTCCAAAGAGTGCCCCTCTACCCTATCGCCCGCAAAGGCCCGCACGACGGGTATCCCCAAGGCTCGGGCCACTCGACAATAGTCCACAAAGCGTGCTACCTCGCGCTCTAGCCCGGCGTCCGTAGGCTGCGCAAAATCGCAATAGCCGCCAAGACTGGTAACCGACACGCCACGGGCCCGAACACGCGCCCCTATTGCTTCATAGTCCACAGGCTCCTGCCACAGACCTTGATGCACCCCCTGACGCCCGTTGAGCTCGATCGTCTCACAACCCGCATCCACGGCCAGATCAAGCACCTCCTGCAGCGGTTCGCCCCCCATTCCCAACGACACAAAGCCCACCTTCATGCTGCCCTCCCCTTTCTGCCACGCACAAGATAGATAAGATCTGTTTCAGCTGTAGCCAAAAGTGTCAACCAGATAACGGTGGCTCATGGCGCAGCTTTCTGCAGCCCCCCTGTCGCTGGTGTCCTGCTCATACACGACCCAGCGCACGCCATCGAGCACCTCCAGCGCCTCCATGACATCCACCAGGGACACCACGCCAGCGCCCAGTTCTACCCAGTGGCGATCCCCTTCATAGTCCTTTAGATGAAGGTACCCGATCTGCTCCTTATGATCCAGCAAGAAACCCGCGGGATCACGTCCCCCAATCTGTACCCACGCCACGTCCACACAGAGGTCCGCCACGTCGGCGTCCATCTCTGCCAGAATCAGATCCATCCCGCTGACCCCTTCATCCGTGGGTGCAAATTCGTAGGCATGGTTGTGATAGTGCAGGAAAGCGCCATGCCGTGCGCACACGCTTCCCATCTCGTTAAAGGCTTCTATGTCTCGGCGATAGCTCTCCGCCTCCACACACTCCCAGCCGCCCATGCCCGAGATACACAGATCCCGCGTGCCATAGCTGTCCATGAGCGCTAGCGTGCGATCCAGGTCCTGGTCCAGCCCGCCGTGCATCCCTGCCACGGCCAAACCGTTGGCAGCCAATGCGGCCTGCAATCTCTCAGGTTCGTCAGCACAAAGCCCTGTGCCGATCTCAACGGCGCCAAAGCCCGCCTCTCTGACGGCCTCCAGGACGCTTTCAATATGCTCCTCCACGTCAACCTGACGACTAAAGACGATAAGCTGTGCCCCAAGCGGTGGATAGCCTGCCATGTCTCTCCTTCCATTTATCAGAATAACTATCCCGGCGGACTTATTGTAGTGTACGCCGCCCATCGTGTCCAGCGACACGTCGATCAGGTCAAACGCCCTTGCATTTGAATGTGGGACCATTATAACTTACTATATGATCGATCGTAGGATTCTGAAGCACAAAGGCTGGCACCACTGATGAGCGAGTCTCTGCGTAAAGTTTCCCAGGTCATAGCGCTTGTCCTCGTTATGTTCTCTGTAACGCGGATCCTGGCGCAAGCCACCGTTGGCGAGACGGAGACAGCGCCCGTACGTCTGGCCTCCATCTCCGATATGGGGGCCCGCCCCCAGATCGTCATCAGGGCTGATGGTTCTATGATCATCCTCTGGGTGCAACGAGAAAAAGAACCCGAGGGGAATCCCGCACTCTATACAGCGCAATCCCAGCGCTGGCAGGCTACGTCCGTCATTCCCCTACCACCGGGCGCCGAACGCCGCTACCCGGTCGCCATAGCAGCAGGGGAAAAAGTCCATATCGCCTATTCGCAGGTCACAACACAGACACAGCGAATATGGCACTATGTACTGGGTGACGAGGTGATGGAGGAGTCTTGGCAGCCACCCCCTCATAGGCAGTCGGCGTTCACGGTGGACACCACAGGACGCCTACATTATGTGTGGGCCCAGGACGAGGCGCTCCACTACATCAACAACGCCCAAAGCCTGACGGTGACAATAAGCATTGACCCAGCAGAGAGTATAGGCGACCTGTCCCTGGACGCGGATGGAGGCGGAAGGGCTCACCTGGTGTGGCGGGGAACGAACACGATAGAGAACAAGTCCCACATCTAC
The DNA here is from genome assembly GCA_034722245.1 of Chloroflexota bacterium. GTDB lineage: Bacteria > Chloroflexota > Anaerolineae > UBA1429 > UBA1429 > JAWLEV01. Next base: position 18,732 of record JAYENT010000070.1, on the reverse strand, counting down.
TATGCCCCCCTGGTGACCGACACCATCCCTGTCACCGTCGCCCAGGAGGGATATGATCCCCAACTAACCGTGGAAGCGTCCGGGATAGCGCATCTCTGTTGGCGCAACGAAGACGGTCTACACTATGCCAGCAGCCGAGACTGGAACAGGGCAACGTTGATCGATGATCGCGTCTCCACCCTGGATACCTATTCTCTGGCCGTTGGGCCCGGCCAGGAGGCCCACCTGATATGGACCGCAGAAGAGACACTGTGGTACGCTCACTCCGTAGATTGGGAGGCGTCAAGGCGCCAGATATCCTCCCACGCGCCAAAAGAGCTCGACGCGATAGCCGATGAACGAGGTTCGCCTCATCTGACATGGGCCGCTGAGACGGACACGGGCTGGGATATCCTTTATCAGCGTATCATGCCCGTGCAGCCACAGATAACTGTTCGCTATCCCCGGGGGGGAGAATTCGTCACGGACAATACGTGGGCAAAAGCGGAAACAAACGTGAATACAGAAGATATCCTCCGTGTGGAATTCTATCTCCAGGTCGACGATCCCTTTGACCAGAGCCCGCAGTGCCTGAATCACCCTCTGCGAGAATTGGGCATCGACACCAACGGCCAGGATGGATGGACGGTGCCCCTGCCGACAGCCAACCTCAAGGCAGTCGAAAAATACCGCGTCGTGGCCGTGGCGACGGATGCGCGAGGAAACACGTTACGAGCAGTGGGCGGTTGGTTCCGCGCCCAACCGCCTCAGGGCCCTTGCACCACGCTCCGAGTGCCCACCGAGCCCGTGCGGGGACAAAGTTATGTCGAGGCGCTGACATATCGAGAGAACACAGCCTTTGAGAGACTAGAGCTTTATCTGATACCTGCCTCAGAGATCACCGAAACAAGGCTCCCCCTGCCCGATACGTCCCACTATGTGGGCTCCTACCCCTATCCCCACCAGCAGACCCCCTCTCCCCAGACTTCCTGGAGACTCTCCTACGATTCGCGCCTCTTCCCGGATGGTCGCTACACGGCGACGGCCATCGCGGTGGACGCATCAGGACGTCGCGCATACCTTTGGCCCACGGAGCCCTTTGTAATCGACAACGTCATGGCACCAAACCTGGAAATCACCTGGCCCAAATCGGGCATGGTGGTGACGGGCGACACACTGCGCGTATCGGCCACGGCAGATGATGTGGATGGAACCGTAGAACGGGTCAGCTTTTATCTGGAGCAAAATTACTCCCTAGCCTCAACATACGGCGAAAAAGACCCTCCAAAGCACAAGCGCCTCTTTTGGCTGGGACAGGACACAGACGGCACGGATGGTTGGGGGCTACAGCTTCCCGTCGATCCCTGCTGGCGCGGGGAACGCTGCCGTATATGGGCCATAGCCCTCGACGAACGGGGGCTACAGGAAAGCGCATATTCTGCAGGCACCTTTGTTTTGTTGGGCGGGGAACAGCCCTATATGCGTATCCTGGATCCCGTGCCCCATCACCCCCTTCGGGGAACGGTGACTATACGGGCGGCGATACGCGGCGCCACGGGCAGCGTGCGGGATGTCCAAGCTTATCTTCAGCCCCAAAACGGGGCGTTGACCCTGCTGGGCCCCCTGATGAAAAAGGGAAGCTACTTTGTGCACGAGTGGGACACGCGCCAAGTCCTTGACGGACCCTACAACCTTCTCGTGATTGGTCGAAACGAAGAGGGCCACCCCTTCTCTGCCGCCGGTGAGAAGTTCATGGTGGATAACGGACCACCCTCATACCAGTTTGTGGAGCCCACATCCGGACAGGCGATCTCCGGGACCATACGCGTGGAGATCCAGAGCAACATGGAGTCCGCATCCCTTGAAAGCATCTCCCTCTACTATCGAGATGAGGCGGGGCAACTCTACCCCGTCGACGAGGGGCACGACATCCAGACACGATGGCAAACCACATGGAACACCCGAACGGCACTGGATGGGACGTACCATCTGGTCGCTCTGCTCACCGATGCCGAAGGGAACACCCGCCGCCTGGAGCAAGAGGCTGTCGTGCGCAATGCCACACCGCGCGTCGCCTTTGTATCCTTTGCCACCCAGAGCGCATGGCAAGGCTCTCACCTCGTACAATGGCAGATCCATCATCCTCTGGGCACACCTACCTCTGTAAGTCTGGAATACAGTGCCGACGATGGGAGATCTTGGACCGAGATCGCCTCTGGCATCCAAGCCAGAAACTCCTATCTGTGGGACACCACACTTTACCCGGATAGCCGCCAAGGGCGACTGCGGCTGAGCGTCAGTGACAGCCTGCACTATAATGAGGCGATAAGCGGGCCCTTTGTTCTGAATAACGTCAACGAGGCGCCTGAGGTAAGGCTCCTGGCTCCCAGGCCGGGCACAATGAACAAGGAACAGACGCAAATCGCCTGGCACGCGTGGGATCCGGACGCTGATCCCATCAGGGTGACCCTCGCCTACCGATGCGGCGACGATGACTGGACCCCTATAGCCTCGGATCTTTCCAATAGCGGCAAGTTCACATGGGATACGAGCCAACTTCCAACAGAGTATAATTATGCCCTGAAGATCACCGCCACGGACCCCTCTGGCAGCACGGCGACACAGGTCGTTGAAGGCCTTGAGCTTGTGGACAATGTGGCGCCTTCCGTGCACCTCTTGTGGCCCAGCAGGAGGACGTGCCTGGAAGACAAAACGACCATCCTCTGGACTGCCAGAGACGCTGACGGGGATCGGTTGGCGATCGATATTTACTATAGTGACAACGCCGGCCAGAGCTGGATTCCGCTGGCGGAGGGCGTTTCCAACACGGGTTTTTACGAATGGCAGGTGTCCTATCTACCGGCTGGTGCTCAGTATCGAGTGAAAGTCGTGGCGCGGGACCAGTACTCTCAATCCTCGGCCGCAAGCGACGACGTGCTCACCATCGGCCGCAACCCACAGCCTCGCATAACCCTCCTTGCGCCTGCCGCTGCTCAAACCATCTCAGGTATTCAGCCTGTCAGATGGACAGCCTTCGATCCAGAGGGATTGCCCCTCCAGGTATCCATCACAATTCAACATGAGGGGAACGAACATTGGGAAACCCTGGGCACGAGTTCCTTTAGCGACGGTCTGCTCCTGTGGAATACGACCAATTTCCGCAACGGTACGTACGATCTCCGTGCCGTCGCAACAAACGGGCGTTATTCCGCATCGGACAAGCTCACGCATCCGGTGTCCGTCTCAAACGAGGAGAACTGCCCCCCCTACGTGCGCCTTGTCTCTCCCCAGGGAGGTGAGGTCTGGAGCGGAAAGCGAGAGGTGCTTTGGGAGGCGTGGGACAGCGATGGCGACCCCATTACAGCGACCCTCTCCACACGCGCCGTGGGCCAAAGCAACTGGGATCCCCTAGCCGTGGTGGATGGCCAAGCCGGCCACTATGTGTGGGATACCCGAGAGATGCAACCGGAAGATAGCTATATGTTGCGCATCCTGGTGCGAGACACTGCCCACTCCGCCAGGGATGCGACGTCGAGCCCCATCCAGCTGACAAACCATAACAGTCACCCCCCGCACATCCATCTGCTGCTACCCAACGAGGCTGCGAGGCTGCCACAAAGCAACCTCATCGCTTGGATCGCCGAGGATCCCGACGCCGACCCCCTGACGGTGGATCTCGCCATCAAGGGCAGAGAGGACAGAGAGTGGCAGACCTTGGCCACAGGCCTCTACAATGGGGGAGAATATATCCTAGATTTTCCCTTGCGCAGCGAGATGCCCTACCAGGTACGTGCCATCGCTAGCGACTCCACGTATGCCAGCGAGGCCATATCGCGTCCCTTTACGAGGTCGATAGCTACAAAGCAGTTGCCCAATTTGACCTTGGAAATGCCAGCAGATAAGGACGTATGGTCGGGGAGAGAAGAGATCCGCTGGCAGGCCACCGACCCAAGCAGACAGAACCTCACCATGAGAATTGAGATCAGTCGAGACGGCGGCGGAACGTGGGATATCCTGGAAAGAAGATGGCAGAACACGGGGGTCTATACATGGGACACGACCGCCCACGCCAATGGTCCCTTCCTGCTGCGCCTGACGGCTGACAATGGGTACTTTCAGTCCACGAGGATCAGCCATCCCTTTCTCCTGAAAAACCCAGGCGGGACGCCTCCTACCGTTTCCCTCCTTTCTCCTCAGGGAGGAGAAACATGGTCCGGGATCCAAGAGATTCAGTGGCTCGCGCGGGATGCGGATGGCGATGAACTGCATGTGGATCTGGCCTACAGGATCACGGGAGACAGTGCATGGCAGGCGATAGCTCAATCCGTTCCAAACACGGGGCGCTACGTCTGCGACACGACAGATTTGCCAAACTGCGACAGTACAGAAATACGCATCGCCGTGAGCGATGGCCAATTCCTAGGCCGGGATGAGACGAACACGCCCTTCGCCGTGAACAATCCCCACACCCCCTGGATACAACTAATAGCCCCTCAGGGTGGGGAAGAATGGTGGGGAAGGCAAGAGGTCAAGTGGGTCACGGTGCACGAGACGCGGATGACGCACGTCAATGTGCAGCTATCCACCGACGCGGAAAATCGGTGGACACTGCTCGCCTCCGATCTATCCCCCACAGGCAGTTACCTCTGGGATACCACCACAGTGCCCGACAGGAGTGCAACGTGGATCCGTGTCACGGCGGATGAGTATGCTCAACAGGCGATAGACACATTGCTGGAGCCGGTGATCGTGCGCAACGAGGCATCAAGCCCTCTCCTCCCCTTTTATCTGAAGTAAGGCAGGGGTCGCTAACCGGGGCCCCTGGGGTCGCCGCCTTGCCACAAATCCCTCGCCTTTTGATCAGCAGAGCATCTCACACCACTAAAGGCTTCGTCTCCATCTGCCCTACCCCGATGGGCATAAAAGGTTTTACGTCGGCTTCATGCTTACATTAACGGACGCTTTACCCAACCCACACTTGTCATATGCTATAATGTGCGCAGTGATGGAGATAGGAGAAGGTTGGACAGATGATGGGATTTAGCCCCTATCGCAAGTCCGCTTCTCAATCAACGGGGAGATAAGTAGGCGAGGTTGAAACCGAAGGAGGTGCTCCTGCAGATGAAACCATAGGGCACACCAGGGGGCTTGGATTAGCATAGAGAAAGGATAGGGAGATGAACAGACGACTGCAGAAAACGCTCAAAGAGGAAAAAGGGTTCACGGCAATCGAGACGGCCATTATCCTGATGGCCTTCGTCGTGGTGGCATCGGTATTTGCCTTCACCATTCTCTCCGCGGGACAGTCCTCCACGGAGAAGAGCAAGAAGGCTATCGCGGAAGGCATGGAGGAAGTACAGGGCTCCCTTGAGCTTCGGGGAAGCGTCATAGCAACAGGCTCTGGGGACAACGTAGAAGACGTGATCTTCTGCGTGGCCAATGCCTCGGCGGGAGAGCCCATCGACTTGATCACGACCGCTGACAGGACTCTCATCATAGACTATACAGACGAGGCTACGCACACGACCGATTTGACCTGGACGGTGGACTTCCAAGGGTACAATGATGGCGACAACCTCCTCGAAGATCGAGAGTTGGCTGAAATCACCGTTGAACTGACACCAACGAACGGTATTTCGCTGGTAGCCAATAAGAGCTTTGTGCTGGAGATAAAGCCGCAGAAAGGCGGCGTCTTGCCCATCGAACGCACCGTGCCGCCCGAAATCGAAGCCGTGATGGACCTTGGATAGGCTTTGCCTAACGTGGGAACGTGTGAGATTGTGTCCCGGTAGCGCATAGGGGGCCCCCGCGCGTTCCCACTAGCCCCGATTAGAGGTGCCTCTTTCGTCTGGTAGAGGCCTGAGCCCAGATAGATCAAGGCATCCCCGGAGGATCGGCCTGTGAATCTAGAGCAAAGAGTCCAGAAACTAGAAGATGAGGTGAAAATCCTCAAGAATCAGATACAGAATACGCTCCTGGAAATACAGACCGAGATCATGAACCATTACTACACCTCTCTGAGAGCCGATGACGACCTGCAGGGGACTAGAACGACAGGCACTCATGGGGGCGGCGCTGCTCACGAAGGGAACTCTCAGGCCCCTTCACAACCGAACTGGCGGCAGAACAGCGCAGAGAAGACACAAGCCAGCATCAACACGCCAACTCTCCCCAACTCTGCCGCCGCACAAGACAAGCCTGCTGAGCCCCCCATCAGGGAAATGCCACAAGACCCAGAAGGCCGTAGGGATGGTTACCCCGTGGACTGGGCCAGCTTTGCCAGACTCACCAAATGGGTCAGCAAAACGGCAGAGCAGATCGGTGCAGCGAATACCAGGAAGGTGATAGAAACGTGCAGAGCCCAAGGGCTTGGCAACGATCACATGCTGGAAAGCCTCTTCGCCTTCCTATTCACCGAGGATGCAGAGAAGGATGCCACGCGTGATCCTGTTCCTATCGACCAGGTGCTAACAGCACTAGCGCAACTTACAGAACTGCTCGCCGGCGAATCCCAAGATTCAGCCTAACAACGGAGAAAGATCACCTTGGAGAAAAGCATCATCACCGCCCTCATGATAGTAGCGGCTATTATCTGTACCGTGATCATGTTCAAAGCTATCTATCCAGCCATAGTACGCAGCAGCGGTGCGGTCGTAAGTGCTGAAAGACGCGTGAGCAGACGGATGCAAAGCGAGATCGAAATCATCCACGCCGCAGGGGAACTGGACGCCGACGGAACGTGGCAGGATGTAAATGGCGATGGGTATTTCAATGTTTTTGTGTGGGTCAAGAATGTAGGGGACTTGAGGATCTCCGCAGTGGCAAGTTGTGACCTTTTCTTCGGGCCCGAAGGCAACTTTGTAAGAATCCCCTTTGAGGAGGAAGCGAAAGGCTCCTGTCCCTACTGGACGTGGGAGATTGAGAATGGGACAGATTGGGACCCAACCCGCACGCTAAAGATCACCATACATTTCGACTCCACGCTTTCGTCGGGACGTTACTTTCTGAGAGTGACTACCCCCGCCGGAGTCGCCGACGATCTATACTTTGGCATGTGACCCATGGAGACGGTGCTCGTTTCTATCATCATCATAACGCTCGTCTTGTTTGGCGCGACAACTCTGGGGCACCATTACTTCGATTCGCGAGACGCGATGGCCACTTCGTGGCGCGAGATGACAGAGCGAAGCCGACAGCGTGCGGATAGCAATCTGAGCATTATCAGTGCCGAGACAGCCGATAACATAGTCCGTATTAGCATGCGGAATACGGGAGCCATCAGATTGGCCGATTTCGACCAGTGCGACCTGATAATCCATTACTACAATGTGTCAGCCTCCTACCAAATCGCCTGGCTGCCGCATGAGAGCATCGCGGAAGGCCCGGCTCGTTGGGAGGTGTTGGGTATCTATTCGGACGCTGCCACATTGACGCCAGAGGTCTATGAGCCTGGCATCCTCAACCCTACGGAGGAGATTATTCTTCGAACTACCCTGGCTTCGTCGGTGCAATTATCCACCACTCTTATGGCGGTCTTCAGCACTCCCAGTGGCGCTACAGCGAGTATGACTTTTACAGGCGGATAACACAAAGGACTGGCAAGCGAAGAGGAGCGTACAAACGCGCATCCTTTTAATCGACGATGATCGGATTCTGTGCAGGATACTGGGCACCACTCTCGTTCAGCGAGGGTTTCAGGTGGCGGTAGCACACGATGGGCAAGAAGGCCTGGATGCTGTCGAGGAGTTCAATCCCGATCTCATTGTACTCGACATCATGATGCCAAGGATGGACGGATACGAGTTCTGCCGAAGGCTACGGAGCCACCCAACCGCATCAGATACTCCCATACTCGTGCTGACGGCCTTGGGAGATATCTCCCTGCTAAGGGAAAGCCAGACAGATCCCAATATCCAAGTGGACGAATTCCTGACCAAACCGATCCGCGTAGATACATTGTTGAACCGAGTCAATGCTATGCTTTGGCTCAACGAATCTGTCTCCTAGGTGGAAGAAGCATGCCTCGAAAAATCTTGTTGATAGACGGCGATGATAAGTCGCTACAATCGATAGAGGGAATGCTACGTCAACTCGAGTACGAGGTCGTACCAGCCCCGAGTGGAACCTTGGGGCTGACAACAGCGGAGGCAGAGTCCCCAGATCTGATCGTGATGGATGCCGAACTACCCGATATGGAATGGACAGAGGTTGGCCGGAGCCTGCGCACCCGCGAGGTCACACAGGGTGTGCCTATCATTCTGCTCACCACCAGGGACGGACTGGATGAATTGGTCATCGGTCACGAATCGTACGTGGATGACTTGCTTGTCAAACCCTTTGACGCAGCAGAACTGCAGCAAAAGTTGCTCCCTTTGCTAGGCCGGAAGGCCAACGACAAGAGCAAGATCATCTCCACCGGAAGCGCGGAGCTGGATGACAAGATGGGCGGAGGCATCCCCCTGGGCTCATTTTCCCTCATAGAAGGAAGCTCGGGGGCGGGCAAATCCGTCCTCGTACAGCAACTCATCTGGGGATCGCTCCAAGGGGGATCCCGACTCACGCTCTTTACCAGCGAGAACACCGTTAGAAGCCTTGTGAAGCAGATGCAGAGCCTCAGCCTGGAGATACTAGACTTTCTGCTTCTCGGTCGCCTGCGTATCTATCCGATGGAACTGGCACGCCTGGGGAAGGAGGCCCCCGACTCCCTGCTCAAGGCCATGCAAGCCGAGGCGAACCGCGATATGATCTTTGTGGATGCCCTCACCGCTGCCATAGGCCGTAGTGCTGACGAGGATGTCATAAGCTTTTTCGAGGGGGCAAAGCGGCTCTGCTCCCGAGGGACTACTGTGGTTCTCGTGCTTCATTCCCACGCTGTGGGCAAGGACCTTCTCATTCGCCTTCGCTCGTTGTGCGACGCCCATCTACAGCTTTACACGGAGGAGATGGGCCAGAGACTGGTAAGAACCCTGGAGGTAACCAAAATCCGAGGTGCAAACAAGACGACGGGAAATTTGGTAAGCTTTGAGGTGGAACCGGGATGGGGTATGCGCCTGGTGCCTATAAGCAGAGTGAAAGGCTAGCGAGATGGCAGATAGAGGATTGCCTTTCCCGTTTGAACCCAGGTCGCTACAGGACGTTCAGACCGTCGGGCTACGTCCTCCTATGAGCCCGCAATTGGCACAAGTCTGTGAAGAGAACCAGTTCCTCGCAGAATACTTGGACCACTTGCCTCCAGGAATGGAAATGCCGACGTACTATCCTGAGGCCTCGCGCGATCTGAAGAAACTTGATCATCGCAACCTGATCTACCCTGTAAAAGATGGCCTGTTCGTCCATATCTTCTCCAATGAGGAGAGTCAACGAGACTTTCACGTGACGATCGAACCGGACATGACGCTGGATCTGGATCCTCTGCTCGAGCACGTGGAAGAGGAACTCGTGGAGTACGCCGAGGAAATCGGTGCCCAAGAGACGGATGAAGAGAGAGAACGGGCCTTGTTGGAAGCCATCAACAACATCTGTACCACAGATCCAACCGAGGACTCCCATCGAGTATTCGTGACCGAGCGAGAATTGGAGGGCATAACGTACCATCTCAGAAAAGAGAAGATTGGCCTCGGCGCTCTACACCCCATTCTCCAAGATCCCTACATTGAGGACATAAGTTGCAGTGGTGTCGGACCGGTGTTCATAGAGCACAAGATATTCGACAGTCTGGAGTCTTCCATCGTTTTCTCCTCCATGGATGAACTGGACGATTTCGTCGTGTGGCTCGGAGAATGGATCAAGAAACCCGTCACCGTTCGCAACCCCATCGTCGATGCCACGCTTCCAGACGGCTCGCGCATCAACATCGTGTACGGGCGCGAGATCGCCACGCGAGGCAGCAACTTCACCATCCGAAGGTTCAGCGAGACCCCCTTGAGCGTGTTACAGCTCATCGAATTCGGAACGCTCAACTACAAAATCGCCGCCTATCTTTCCCTGATTCTTGAGGAGGGCCTGAATCTCTTCGTGGTTGGGGCTACGGCCTCCGGAAAGACAACCACACTCAATGCTCTCACCACCTTCCTTCTACCGGAAGCCAAAATCGTCAGCATTGAGGATACACCTGAAGTGCAAGTGGCCCACAGCAACTGGATTCGTGAGGTCACCCGAGAGTCGAGCCAGGGAGGCAAGGGGGAACAAGTTGGTATGTTCAAGCTGCTCAAGGCAGCCCTGCGGCAGCGTCCAGACCGTATCATCGTGGGCGAGATTAGGGGTATAGAAGGAGCCATCGCCTTCCAAGCCATGCAGACGGGTCATGGCGTTATGTCCACCTTTCACGCGGCGTCGGTGGAAAAGCTGGTCCAACGATTGACTGGCGATCCCATAAACATTCCGAAGACCTATATGGACAACCTCCACGTGGCCATCATCCAGGGCGCCGTGCGAGGACCTGACAACAAGACAATCCGGCGCATTCTCAGCGTCAACGAGATACTGGGCTATGATCCCGTAGCGGAGAGTTTCTCCTTCATCGAGGTCTTTCGCTGGAACTCTGCCGACGACACCTTCGAGTTCCCAGGAGACATGAACAGCTATCTGCTAGAAGAAGTCATCGCCATGAAACGTGGCATACCTCGTCGGAAGCGTAAAGCCATCTACAAGGAACTGAACAAGCGCGCCAGAATTCTTGAGCGCGTGCACAAAGAAAGGAACCTTACGGATTTCTATGACCTCTTCAGGCTCCTATCAGAAGCGCACAAAAAGGGACTCCTATAAAGAGTTCTCCGGGTTTCAGCTCTTCTATCAACTGGCCTACATGTCGGCGGTAGCGGCTGCCGGGCTGTCCCGTCACCGCATATTCGCCCTGGCCTCAGAACTCTCTACCACGGTGGCTCACTATTTTGCGGAAGTGGAGAACCTGGTACAGAGTTTCCATTACGATTATCCACGCGCCTGCCGCGTCATCGGCGAGAGAGCAAAAGAGAATGAGGTAAGGAGCTTCCTTTTTCGGCTCTCAGACGCCTTGGAGTCGGGAGAGCCCCTGGACATCTTTCTGGCCCGAGAGGCCGAGGCCCAGGGTGAAAGCTATTCCAACGAGTATGAACGCGACCTGGAATCACTGAAAAAGTGGACCGACGCCTACGCCTCGCTCATCGTCTCGCAGGTGCTAATCGTCATTATCAACCTGATCTCCACTATGATCTATGATATAGGCACCAAACTGGTGGCGGGGTTCATGGTCATGTCGGTGCTTTTCAGCTTCTTAGGAGCCTGGATCCTATCACGGGCAGCCCCTCGAGAGGTGATGACGCTCCCAGGCCCGGAGGGATCCAAGGAACAGATTCTGGCGCGCAAGCTCCTGCTAATCGCCTTTCCCCTGACCGTCATCGTTGGAGGAGGCCTTTACCTACTGGATGTGGATTGGCCATGGATATTGATCCTTTCTGCAGCATTGCTCTTTCCCGTAGGCATAATGAGCCTTGTGAGCGATAGAAAGCTAAACAGAAAAGAGGGGGAATTCGGCCCCTTCCTTCGCTCACTCGGCGGCATGGCCAGTTCCACTGCCACTACCCTCACCGAGTCCCTATTGCACATCGACCTGAAGTCGTTCCCCGCCCTTGAACCCGACGCCACCCGACTGGGCATGCGGCTCCGTGCCCGCATCGACAAGCAGATATGCTGGAGGCGCTTCGGTACCGAAACGGGCAGTCAGCTGATTACCGAAGGGGTTCGCATATTCTATGACGCGATAACGGTGGGCGGAGACCCAGAGGAAGTTAGCAGCCTATGCTCCATGTTCACGACCAAGACCTCGCTTCTGCGTGCCAAGCGACGAGGAGTTTCCTCGACGTTCAATTGGCTCACCATCGTGATGCACGGTGCGCTCTCTGTGCTTTTGCTCCTTGTTTTGAACATCGTGATAAGTTTTCGAACCATAATGCAAGATGTAATCAGTCCGAATCTCACCGCCGAAGCAGCGGAGACCCTTGAGATTCCCCTCCTCAGCTACAACACCGGCCAGATGGCCTTTCTAAAGGAGATGACAATAGGAATGCTCTTCCTGCTCATAGTGGTCAACTCCATAGCCATCGTGGCCTCCGATGGCGGTTTCAAGCACAAGATCTGCTTCTATGCCCCTCTACTGATGGTTGTTTCCAGCGTGAGCTTTTTCGTCGTGCCTCCCATAGTACGATCGGTGATGCTCCAGTCGATTTCGTCATAGAAAGAAAAGAGTATGAAAAAGGACCACAGAAAGGCGCTTCTCATCTCAGCCTTCACGGCTGGCATGCTTTTGGGATGGATAGTGCTTGGTTGGTGGCTTTTCCCTGTCAAGCAGACCACGGCTTTATACAATAACCAAAGCACCCGCACCCGGCTGGTGCGCCTCCTGGCTAAGGACTATTGGGAAAAGGGAGATCTCTCCCGCATAAGACCCTCACTTCAGGGATGGGATGAGCGAGAGTTGGCCAGGCTTTTGAAGGAAATGCAGCAGGAGACCTACGATCCCGAACAACTGAAACGCCTAAGCCGCTTGGAGGCGGATCTCCTGCTTCCCGTGCCTGAGCTCACGCTGGCCGATCTCTACAGTAAGCGCGAGATTGGCTGGAGTCTCAATATCTCACTGGGGCTCGTGATAGCTGCCGCTGTCGCCCGTCTCTGGCCAGAAAACTGGCGGTCTCTGCGGTCTCTATTGACACATTTTCGCCACGGAGAGCCCGATGCGAACGAGGATGAGAAGCGCACCGCTCTTCCCGCGAGACAAGAGCAGGAGCAGCCACAACCGCCCCAGGGCGCAGGCCATGCCACGCCCCAGCCGGAGCCTCCAGCGGAAGCGGATGAGGAATCCCTTGCCTCCTTTGTCCAGAGCGCGCAGGCAGAGGATGAGGACCGCAGAGAGCAAACCACCGATGACACACAAGAACAGATAGGAGAGGGACAATACGCTGTCAAGGAGGTGAAGGCCGAGGGTTCCGCTACCCGAGTATCTGTGGCGGAGGTGAAGGGGCAAGAGACCTCGCAGAAGGAACGAGAAGAAGGCCGGAAGGCAACTCCAGATCCAGCGGCCACAGCAAATGCGGAGGAAGGCGCGAGGCAACAGAGAGGCCCGGCCACAGCGGAAACAGAAACGGAGGACAGTGAAGAATCGGATGACTTGCAGGAATTGGGCGAACCGGAGAATCTCAACGACGTGCTCTCCTCAATCTTTGAAGAAGAGGATGAGACCCTGCATGAACTGGCAGCCTTGAGTGAAGGGCTTGACGAGATCGACATCATGCATCTGGTGAACGATGCCCAGGAAATCTCGCGTGAATTGCGAGAGATCAACGGGTTGCATCGACGCCCCATATCCGAGCGATCACATTAATCGGACCGCGTGTGGCCAGTCAAGATGCACGCGGTGCCGCTCACTATTGGCCACCATTCCTGGCTGCCGTCCTTGACAAGCGCTCACAGACCTCCTAAATTTATGTGTGTTAAGAATGCCGCATACAAGTGAGCCTTGAGCACCAAGAGGATAGGACCCCTCATCCGCTATGGCGTGGAAACCATCCAACAGTTCCAATTCATCACCAAGAGATAGCGCTTCGACTGAGACAGGGAAGAGGAATAGACTCGCTTTCTGGCTCATCCTCGCGAGCCTGATCCTTATCTCCATCCCTCTCTATTCCGCGTCACGGGCTATCAGACAGAAGACGGCTGACCTCCAAGACGAGCTATCGGAGGTCGAGGGGGCCATGGAGGAACTGAAAACACCTGACGCAGAGGCACAGAGACTTCAGGATACCCTCACGGAACTCCAGCAATCCATGGAGGAGATCGAGAAAGTGAATATCGAGCTCTCCGCCAAGTACACCGATTGGCCCGTTGTGATGGCCGCCATTGGGGATTATGATCCATCAACTCTTACCCTTGATTCACTGTTCCAGGAAGAACGCCGCATCAAGCTGCAGGGGAAAGCAGCAAGTGAGGACGTCGTCGTCACCTATGCGCACAGGCTGAGCGACTGCCCCGAGTTTTCCCGCGTTCTCATACAGAGCATCAAAATGCTGGAGGAAGCGTTCACAACGCCGACACAGGCCCCACCAACAGCAACACCGCTGGAGCCCTCGCCTGAGCCAACCGTCACCCCAAGGCTGGTCGACGAATACGAGCCGGATGACCTGGAACCGCGCACAATCTATGCCTACAAGCCACAGAAGCATAACTTCTACCCCCTCTATGACATCGACCGCCTCAAGTTCCTGGCCAAATCCGGGCGCTACTACCGCGTCCACACCTCTAAACTAGCAGTGGGCGTCGACACGGTACTGACAGCAAAAGTGGGGGATCAGACCTACCAAAATGATGATCGGGCCATAGGTGATTTCGGTTCAGAACTGCAGTTCCACGTCAGCACCAGCTATGACCTGGAGGCCTTTGTCGACGTTACAAACAGGGGCAAATACGGCCCCGACCAGTCTTACGAGATAAGCGTAGAAGAGATTGCCCCTCCCATACCTACGGCCACTCCAAGCAGCACGCCCCAACCAACGTGGACGCCAGAACCTTCGGAGACTGACACCCCTCAGCCTTCGCCAAGCGACACGGCGACGCCAATGCTGCTCACGCCCACATTCGATCTGCGCGATGACTACGAGCCCGACGATTATGCCCCCAGCCCAATTGCCATAGGCGAGGAGCAGGCACACAACTTCTGCCCCCATGGGGATATAGACCAAGTCACATTTTTGGGCAGGGGCGGAGGCATTTACCACGTCTACACCTCAAGGCTCCACCCGGGGGTCGATACCGTCCTAACCGTCCGCATAGACGGAACCACCACGCACACGAACGACGATGTGACTCCTGGCGATGCCAGCTCGAGCCTGACCTTCCAGGTGGTAGGATTGGACAGCAAAGAAGTGGTTGCTGAAATCAGAAATAAGGGAGAGTATGGCGCAAGCCGCTGGTATCGCATCAAAGTGGAAGAAATCGTGCCCACAGCAACTCCCTCAATGACCCCCACCGTCTCGCCAACGCACACCATGACTCCCTCCTCCACAGCAAGCGCAACCGCCGTGCCTACTGAGAGCCCGTCACCTAGCAACACCGCTTCTCCCACATGCACGCTGACATCCACCCCAAGTGCAACGCCAGAGGGCGCCGAAGCTCACTTGCTCAAGCTTCCGGGACTGGCATCTTTTCAGCACGTGCTATTCACCGCTCCTTCGAGCGAGGGAACCGTGCATAAGGCGGGCCGTCAAGCGCTCCCGAACTCAGGGCAGGGCTCTGTCGAATTCATCATTATACTGGAACTTGGAGAGGGTCAATGAAAAGGGGCAGAGATTGGAAGCACGCTCTTCCAGATACAAAGCAGATCGCTGCTATACTGCCCACCCTGGTGATCGCGCTGCTTCTGACGAGCTACTCCTTGTACATCGTGCTGTACACCGTACCCCAGGCGCGCATCATGAGTGATACAGTAGAGCAACTCAACGCCAAGAAGAGGGAACTCTCGGAGATGCGTCAGAACCGTGAGGAACGCTCGCCGAGCCTGGAGAGGCAACTACACATAACCAGGAATACGCTGAACGAGAAGTACAAGGTATTCCTAAGCAAGTCAGTGGCCGCTCAGTCTCTCGACGAACTATACGACCACGCCGACCAAACCCAAGTAACGATACTGGACTTGAGAAACCAGCCCAGTCCCGAGAAGAAGAAAGCTCTGTACGACGTTGAGGCCTTCAGATTGCAAGTAGAAGGCGATATGAGCAACCTACTACGTTTTACCAGCCGTGTCCATGAAACCATCCACGTCAAGTCGTTTGTCGTCAGCAACGTGAGCATCGTTCCTCGCGAAAACACACACCTTTTGACCATGAACATTGCCTTGTACACTTCGCCCTACGCCTCAGGGAACTTTTCCGCATCTCCCATCATTGAAGGCTCCCTGCGCGCACAGGAATCCACGCAGGTAAGCCTGCCCATACCGAACCCAATCGTTGAGGACACGCAACCGCCCTCTCACATCGAGCGAGAATTATGGCAACCTACGCGACCACAGAGTTGGCCAACGCATTGGCCCTGGCCGCCCCCTGGAGACGAAGATGTTCCCGGCACCGTGCCCCCTTCGGAGTTGCCATCCACGGTGCATCTACACGTGGTGGAGGAAGGAGACACCTTGCTGTCCATCGCCCTGCAGTACAACTCCTCGGTGGAGGCCATCGTCACGGCCAATCATTTGGAAGACGGTGGATTCCATGTGGGCCAGTCTCTACGAGTCCCCATATATAGCAATGACACCAGCAGTCGCTCTCCAGCGGTAACGCGGAGCCCCGGCGCCCCTTTGGCGGCTTAGCGCGTCAAGCCGTCTGATGTATAGCCCCCCACTGTGAAACCAGATGGCACGCTCCGGAATAGCACAGCATTCTGCCACCAACCCCCAAGAGCTAACGTGCTCAAATAGCTGATACAAATCCCTTCGTCTTTTGTGGAAAGGATCGCTGAAGTATACTCCTAGGCGAGCTGATCCACATCCGCCTTGTGGGCTCCTTTCTCGCCCACCCAAAGAGGACCGGAAAACGATTGCATGGGACCAGATCTTCTATGTACAATACGCACGGTCTAGCAGGAACAGACGCCACATCGAAGGAGGAAAAAGGTGACGGCTTTCAGTGTCAAGAACTTTGTCACGTTCATCTACGCCGCCTTCCTAGGAGAAGGAACCGGAAATTCCCAACTCACCCCAAAGCGCATCCTCTACCTCGTCTCGACATGCCTGTTCATTGTCCTTTTAGAGACCGTGGTATGGATAGGCTTTGCCCTTGATGAGATCTTTTTCAAGGGATACCGCAGTCAGCGCATCAGGCAACCCGTATTTATCGTGGGGAATCCTCGCAGCGGGACCACTTTTCTTCAGCGTCTTCTGGCAAAGGACAGGAGGAACTTTGCCTGTATGGATATGTGGGAAATTCTCTTTGCCCCCGCCATCAGCTTGCGCAAGCTAGTATGGTTGCTGAGCACATGGGATCGGCGCCTAGGGGGCCCCCTCTGCAATTGCCTGTCGAGGTGGGAAAGGCGGTGGCAAAAGGAAAACGCCATGCACGACATTGCCCTGCGCAAACCAGAAGAGGATCAATATCTCTTGACCCACATTTGGTCCACCTTGGCCATCTGGCAAATATCGGGAATCCTGGAGGAAGCAGGCGCTTACACACATTTCGATCAGGCCGTATCGGAGGCGGAAAAGAAACGCATCATGGCATTTTATGAACGCTGTATCAAACGACACCTCTATGCCCATGACGCGGCCGACAAACATTACCTCTCCAAGAACCCTTCGTCCAGTCCCCGCATCCAGACTCTGTATCAATTCTTCCCCGATGCCAAGATCATCTACCTGGTACGCAACCCCCTGGATGTTATTCCCTCCTACATTAGCCTTTTGGACGCCACCTGGCGCCTCCTGGGCGATCCCACAGAGGAATACGGATGCCGGGACTATGTTCTGGAGATGACCCAGCATTGGTACAGATATCCCCTCTCTCAGCTACGAACAGCACGCCGGGAGAGCTATGTCATCGTCAAATTCGACGATCTGGTACACAACGCACGGCAAACCGTAGAGGAGATCTATGCCCGCTTTGGCTTCGAGTTGGGGCCGGCCTTTGCCCGTGTACTGCGCGCAGAGACTGAAAAAGCGCGTCGCTACAACAGCGGCCACAAGTACTCCCTCCAAGAGGTGGGCTTGAGTCGCGAACAGATAGTGTCCGACTATGAAGACATCTTTGAGCGCTTTGGTTTTGACACCAGAGAGACGGAAGAAGAACATCAGAAAGAGCGATCTAGGCAGAGAGCACTTGAAAGTTGAAAGGCCGGGAACATTGACCCACGTAGGCCCCTGCGCGCCCTCCTTTGCCCCATAACGCCAGGACAGCACAGCGCCCATACTCCCGCCAACTGTGATCCACGGCGACGGGGGAACTCTCAGCCCCATTGCTGGGAAGCCGGTTTCGTGGGCCCGACTCCCCTGGAGCCCAAGGCTGGGCTGGACATGCGGACGCTCAGGGCCAAGTACGGCGGCCGGCTCGTTCTCTATGGTGCCATCGATGCGCGCAAACTGGCGAGCACCAAGGACGAGATCGAAGAGGAAATCCACAATAAGGTGACTATGGGCAGGGAGGGCGGGGGCTATATCTATCATTCGTACCACTCTGTGCCGCGCTCCGTCCCCGTCCAGAACTATCGCTCTGCCCTCGACTACGTCAGAGAGTATGGGCCCTACGGTTGAGGGCACTACAACTCTGACTATCCATCAACAGTGAGCGCGTCGTGGTGGCCACAACGGCCCCACTGGCAGTGATCAGATTCCACAGAATCAGCAGCTTTCGCCCGTTTCCAAAGGGCAAAGTGTCCGGACCAACGAAGCGGGCGCGCTGTTTGGCGGAATCAGTTCCCCCTCGACCGCCACCAACACACCAGGAACAAGGCCGCAGGAACGACGATTGCCATCCATACACCATAAGGGGCCACAAGATAGCGAGGGAAACCCTGAGCGATGGGCCAGTGAATCAGGAGCAGCGGAAGGTTCACCAGCTGGGAAAGGATAGCCATCGCCCCTCCCCATCCCTCCCAACGCCAGGCAAGGGCCAGGCCCAGCACGCTCAAAAACACGAGACGCGGGGGCCAGTTCTCTATAGGGGGATAGCCCTCCACCGCGTACGGATCTGCCACGCCCGTTGTCACCCAGTTCCAAGCGTAACCGACGAGAAAAAGCAGAGCGAC
>JAYENT010000069.1:44915-50387 GCA_034722245.1 Chloroflexota bacterium | reverse complement strand
CGTAGAGGTGGATCGCTTGCGCCCCCTCGTTTACCAGCAGATCGATGGTTTGCAGTACGTCCAGCACGCGTCGCCCCAAATAACTCTCCCCGAACAGCAGGCTGTGGCCGTGGAACATATAGTCCATACCGTAGGGCTGCCAGAAGGACCCCTCCTCGTCGGGACGTGACTCCCCCAAGCCCCGCACGTCCAACGCATACAGCGGCGTGTCCTTTGCCAGGGTGCGCGCCAACGGATCGTCTTGTAGGTCTTCTTCGCTGGCATAGTGGAGAAGAAAGAGGTGGACTGTCCTTTCCACGTCTAGAGAGTGGGCGTGGCGCGGCTCGTCCATCTTTTTGCGCAGTATGGCACGGATGCTGCCCTCGGTCTCGATGGCGTATCGGGCGTATGTCTCGTCGTTTACCTCTATGGGTCTCAGGTTGCGATGATGGGGCACGGCTCGCCTGGGAGGCAGGTGCAGCAGCTCGGCCAGTTTGCTCTTTAACGCCTCGCCAGAGAGCGAGGGTCGATGGCGCGTCAGTTCCTCGGCTCGTTCGTCGATCAAGCGGTAGATGGGCGTCGAGCCGGCTTTGACCACATTCCCTTGGGGCGTTGCATATAATGCCTCTTCCTCGAGGGGCTCCGTCTCGTCGGGATGTTCCACGTCCCCCAGGCCCGCATGCTGGGCGAAAAAGTCCACCATGGACTCCTGGTTCTCCCGCCAGTAGCCGTGAGGGTGGTCTCCACGGAAACAGGCCACGTTCTCCTCCGGCGCCCCCAGGAGCTCGTAGAAATCCCACACCTGGTCGCATGCCTCTTGGTGACCGCGTCGATCGAAATAGTCATAGTGCTGACCCAGGATGAGCACGGGCAGGGGAGCGCGGGCGATCAAAAAATCGGCCATCTCCAGGCCCGCGCCAAATACGCCAGGCGGATACTGTTCGCAGTCGGCCGGGAGTTCGTTTTACAGGTTGTTGAGAAAGGTGGTCACGAAGCAGCTTGGCGCGGCCATAGAACGCCTTTGGGGCTGCTTTTCTTTGTCCTTGTGGGCATGATAGGAGGCATGTTCGGCATGGGGGCTGGTTGGGTCTTCTCTCTTCATTCGTGTGAAGCTGGGCGAATCACCGCCTTTCTCTATCGGTTGGCGAAACCTGACATATGTTGCTTTCGGAAAGTGCTTTTGAAACGCAAAGGCGTTAACTTCGTCTCCTCTCCTGAGGACTTTGGTTCATACCACACGCATACCCTATGTATGATAATAGGTACGGCACCATTGGCGCCATCAGAGCAACTAGAATCGCCAAGATGTTAGTCGCTACAGGATGCGGACTGTCTTGAAGACCGTCAAGAGTCCCAAAAGAATCGTAGTTACCCCTATGATCAGCTTCAGGTGCCGCGCGCGAATTTTCTTCACAATCAACGCCGAGAGTGGAGTTGATAGCGCGACTCCAACAGCCAACATAAGTGCCATCATCCAGTCGACCTGTTTGCCTGCGATGAGATATGTAAGAAAGGCGGCGATACAGGCGACTCCTTCGGCAAAGGAGGTAATCCCGACAGCAGCACGGACATTCATTCCTGTTAGAAGTTGCCCCGCTGTGACGGTAGGACCGTACCCACCACCACTCATGCCCTTGTTGAAAGAGGCGATAGAACCAAGGAACAGAAGCCTAAACCAGGAGAAGTCTCGTTTCTTGTCACGTGTCGTGAGCACAATGACCCCCATAACGAGAAC
The DNA here is from genome assembly GCA_034722245.1 of Chloroflexota bacterium. Classification (GTDB taxonomy): domain Bacteria; phylum Chloroflexota; class Anaerolineae; order UBA1429; family UBA1429; genus JAWLEV01. The sequence goes on along the minus strand of JAYENT010000069.1, from coordinate 48,673 downwards.
AAGGCCGCCTATGTAGAGGTTAAGTGCAAACTCGGACAACTTGAGCGCAAATGATACGGCAAAGACAGCTCCAACCAGGCTGAAGATTGCGAGAACTCCTGCGACTTTGAAATGGTCACTTCCTACAGTCATATCAACGTTCTTGAATTGGTGATGGAAGTAGACAGCGAGAAAGTCGCCCACAAGCTGTGAGGTAATAACTGCGGGAACAACTTCAAGAGGAGCGTAGCCTAACATCAGTAATGCTGGTGTTAGTATGGTTCCATAACCCATTCCGAGTGAGGCGTCGATCAACTCGAGAACAAACGCAACGACAATTAACAACAAATAGTTAGACAAAAGTATTCATACCCTCCCAGTATTGTATTGTGATCGCCACTTTTCATAGTTCAGGGCAAACATTCAGCTATTCTAGTACCTCAGTCGGCACACGTCAAATCGAGCTGCCCTATGTTACCGAGGCCTGCGTGGTGGGCGAAAAAGGATACCATGGCCTCCTGATTCTCCCGCCAGTAGCCGTGAGGATGATCTCCTCGAAAACAGGCCACGTTCTCCCTCGGCGCCCGCAGCAGTTCGTAGAAATCTCGCACTTGATCGCATGCCTCTTGGTGACCGCGCCGGTCGAAGAAGTCATAGTGCTGTCCCAGGATGAGCACGGGCAGGGGGAGCACGGGCGATCAAAAAGTCGGCCATCTCCAGGCCCCGCGCCCAATACGCCTGGCGGATATTGTTCGCAATCGGACGGGAGTTCGTTTTCCAGGTTGTTGAGAAAGGTGGTCACGAAGCAGCTTGGCGCGGCCCTGGTGCAGCTTTCCACCGCCTCCCGGTGTTCGAGGAGGGCATACTGGTCGCGCTCGCCCTGGTTAATAGGGTCGTAGATGAGGACGACAAAACCAGCGTGGGCCAACCGCTGGCAGAAGCCCTGGTACAGATCGGCGGCTTTGCCCTGCGCGCTGTGCCCGCAGGTGCCGAGGACGGCCGGGGCCGGCGCTTCCAGTGCATGAGGGAGATAGAGGTTGGCCGTCACCTGAAATTGGGGCCGGCTCTCGAAAACGATCTTTTCGATGCGGTATTGTGGGCGTTCGATGGTTCCCGTGACGCGAGCGTTGAGGGGCGTCCTGGCTGGGCGCGGAGAAAAGGCCGCGTTGATGGCCGCGCGAATGCGCTCCTGATAGGCCAGGGCTTCGCTTCTTGTGGATAGCGCGCGGAGGCGCGCAGCGCGTTCTGCGCGCATCTCGCGCAGTCTATGCACATAGGCATCGAGTACCATATGACCGTAGCCGTTGCGTAGCATGGATTTGCTCCTTATAAGTAGGGGGTCAAGAGTTGCAGGCGATGTGCCCAGGGAACTGTTCCACGTCTGGCACGATGACGGGCTGCCCCGTGCTCGCGCCCTGCAGGCAGGCGCCACCGCTCTTCAGTACCTGATAGGCTACAGCGCCCTGGCAAGGCCCCACGTGCAACTCGTTGTCACCGGTGACAAAGCCCATCCATAGATGATAAGGCATTTTGGCGTGGAGTACCGCGCAGATGATGGCCATGGCGGCGAGCAAATTGGGGGATCGTCCCTCGATGAGGTCCTGCAGTTGCGCGTAGATGCGCTCGTAGCGGCCGGCGCGTTTTTTGTCGATCATCGCTTATCTTTCCCGTTGACGTTGTTTGTGATGTCAAGCTTACTCCCATCATACTATCTGTTTCTAAAGCGGTCCGTCAAATGGACTCAGCATGTTGACAGGTCTGCGATAATGCCTACAATTGCCGAGTCGGTGAATGTGTGGCAGCATTGCCAGAAGAGGCACCATGAGGACCTGCTTGTCGGCCATCGCTGGAAGGGTCAGGGGGATCTCTGCTCGTATAGACAACCGGATGAGGCTGAACCCCAACTGGCCGTTCGTACGCGACGTGGCAAGGCTGATCTGGCGATACAAGATATACGGTCTTGCCATCTTGCTGGTGACTATCTTTCAGGAGATCGTCGCCCTCTGGCCCGTCACACTGCTGGGGCGGTTCGTGGATCAATTACAGGCCGGCGACATAGGGCACGTGGTGTGGCTCTTTATGGGAGCCAGTCTACTGCATCCCGCCGTGACGCGCGGGAATATCATTCTGCGGCACAAGATGTTCTATGAGACCGACTTTGAGAAGAGGGTTGAGCTTACGTTGCAGGAGGCTGGCCACACGGATAGCGATGACGTAGAGCAGGCGAGCACGGCGCATACGAGGGCCGTAAACGCGGCCAGCGGCATCACCAATGCCACCTATCACGTGTTGGGAAGCTTCACTCCCCTCATCATCAAGATCATCATAGTCTCTGGAAGCCTCCTCACTTACAGCAAGTCGATTGGGGCGGCCTATCTTGCCAGTCTGAGCGTTCCCCTTCTTATGACCTTGGTATTCAACCGCAACCTGCGCGTTCTTCGGGACACCCAGTACTCTGTAATCAGCAGGGCGTCGGGAGCGGGAGTGAAAGCCATCGCGGAAAGGGGGAGCCCGATCACGCAGGGTAAACTCAGGGAGGCGCTGCAGCAGAGAAAAGAGGTTCTGATCTCCCTCGTATGCAAAAGCCAGATCTTCCTTTTCATCCGTCGCGTTGCGCTGATCGGCGGTCAATTCTTGGCGATCTTCCTCGCCCTGCGCCTGCGAGACAAACTCGGCCTCACGCCCGGGGATTTCACACAGATCGCTGGCTACACCACGCAGGTCACCGTCGCTTTTTTGAACACGGCCTCTTTTCTGGACGCCATCATCAGCTATAGCCGGGCCTACCATGTGTTCACACAGGCACACAGCGGTTAGGAGGCCGGCGGCTGGCGATGGACCTCCGTTTCCCGCTCACTTTTTCACATCCACCAGAGATTGCACTCCCTGAAAGATGATGCCCTGGTGACCTATCGATTCGGCTGCAGCCATTATTTCCTCGATGGTCTCTCGCGGCCAATGGTGGGGGGCGCCTCCGCCCTGAATGATGGGATAGGATGGGATATCCGCTGGCAGATAGAGCTTGGCCTTGGCCATATCCAGAGCCACCAGGTCCCGCAGGGGAACGTTGCGGAACTCGCAATCGGGCGCACCCAACGCGAATTCCTCTATGGTGTGGGGCATCTCCAGACCGTCGTATCCCACAAGGCGGTAGATCATCTGCAGAGCCTGGGATTCGTCGAGATCGGGGCACAGGCCCTGCAGGAACCCGGCCCAGGCCGTCATGGTCTGCATGGGAAAGATATCCACGTGGGAGAGGAGGGGGCTGGCGAAATCGGAAAAGGTATCCCAACGCGTGTGGTCGTGTCCCACAAAGGGGGAGAGGGAGGCGGGGTAGGTGTCCGTACCAAAAATGAAATCCTCGCCAGCGGCCTCATGAACGGCGTTGCGAAAGGCGCCGAACTTGTCCGCCAGCAAATCGCACCGGAAGGCGAACCACTGTAAGACACCACGTCGCATACCCAGGAGTTGCAGGGCGTCAAAGGGACCCAGGGCATGCCCACAGATCTGGGCCAAGCGCTCAGCTTCCATGCGTTGGATGTGCTGCCGCGCGTCCAGTATGTCTGCCTTCATGCGCTCCATGTCGTAACCTCTGTCGGCCGCCTCGCGGGCGCACCGGTCGCAGGCGCAGAGGAACATTCCCCGGGGGTAACTGGTCATGGGAAAGCGCGCGTGGGTGATGTCCACGCCGTCGACGTCATAGGCGGTGGCCAGGTGCACATAGACGGCCTCGTACCAGGCGTTGACCACCTCGTGACTGGGGCAATACATGAGCACGT
>JAYENT010000069.1:32444-44815 GCA_034722245.1 Chloroflexota bacterium | reverse complement strand
CTGGTCATGGGAAAGCGCGCGTGGGTGATGTCCACGCCGTCGACGTCATAGGCGGTGGCCAGGTGCACATAGACGGCCTCGTACCAGGCGTTGACCACCTCGTGACTGGGGCAATACATGAGCACGTCGAAGTCGTTGGCCGTCCACGCCCCTCCCAGTAGCCACACCTCCAGCCCGACCCCGTGCGCGCGGTCGATGGCCTGGCGCAGCGCCTCGTCGTCGCCCCCTGCATGTACATGGGGGCCCACCGACCCCTTGGCCGCGTCAAGCTTGGCCGTGGAGGGCCGGCCGTCGATGTGCGTGCACAGCAAGGAGCGAATGGTCTCATCGGAGGGAGGCACCTGATCGAAGGGGCTCTTGGTCAGGACGCTGCCCGGGAGCTCGCCAGAAAAGTTGAGGATAACGAGATTCAGTCCTAATCTCTCTTGCAGCAACTCCAGATAGCCGGGTTGTTGCAGAACCGTGCCAGTGTCCAGGTAAAGCCCTACTCGCTTTTTCGGTTTCATCGCTGACTCCTCTTTGATGGTTCGGCTATTCACGTTGCAGGATTTTTCTGTCCCCGTATATCGTATATCCATTGACCAGCGTGCCGCCGTCCACGGCGATGCGCTCGCCCGTGATGAAGCTGGCTTCGGAGGAGGCCAGGAAAGCCACCACAGCGGCGACCTCGTCTGAGAGCCCCGTTCTCCCCAGTAGCGTTATCGTGGATTCCCGAGGTGGCTCATCGTCCGGCGCGTGTGACTGGATGGGCCCTGGCGCCACCACGTTGACGCGTATGTTGTAAGGTGCCAGATCGATAGCCATGCTCCTGGTGAGGGCCTCCACGCCGCCCTTTGCCGCTCCATAGGCACAGCAGCGGGGTTGGGGCACCAACCCGTTGGTGGAGGAGATGTTGATAATGCTTCCCCTTTCACCCTTTGCCATAATGCGGGCCGCCGCCTGGGAGCACAAAAAGACGCCCGTCAGATTCACGGCCACCACCTCCTGCCAGGTCTCGTAGGAGACCTCCAAAAAGGGGCCGTTCTCCCCGGTCAGGGCGGCATTGTTGACCAGGATATCCAGAGCGCCAAAGGTCTCCATGGTCTCCTGTATCAAGCGCTCTACGTCCTCTTGTTTTGAGACATCGGCGCCCACAAAGGCGGCCGAGCCGCCAGCGGCGACGATCTCCGCACACGTCTGCTCCCCGCTCTGCCGGCTCCGCTGCGCGATCACCACGTTGGCCCCTTCTTGCGCCAGGCGCTTGGCGATGGCCCGCCCTATACCCCGTCCCCCGCCAGTGGTGATGGCTGTCTTGCTTTTCAGTAGCATCTTTCCTCCCAATGGTCATTCTCTATGCGTGAGATCCTCTTGGCCTTCTTGCCGCCCTGAGGACCTTTTGATATCGCTTTTCCACGTCTCGGCGGTCGCTCTCGTCGATGTCCGTGGTCATGATGCCCCTGTATGTGGCCTTGGCCTGTTCCATGATGCTTTCCTTGTGGCTCTTCTTCTGAGCGTGGGACATGACGATGGCTATGGTCTCCAAGAGCCTGAGGGTCACGCCCACCGACGTGCGCCCCGTTTGGCGGATCTGATCGAAGGCGGCGTTCACCAATCCGTCGAAAGTTAAGGGCTGGAGTACAAGTCGCAGGTATCCCTCGCGGTCGTGCCGATAGGGCGAGGGGGCGTCTCGCCCTGCAACTTGATTCAAACTTGCCCCGAGCCAATCTATGCACGTTATGGCCGTAAAGGGATCGTTGATACCGGGAGAGAGGGCGCGGAGGGCGATTTCCACCAGTTGGTGCAGGGCGTACTCTATATCCTGACCAGGCACACGTTCGGTCCCCAGGATAAAAGCCTGGTTGATCTGCCGCGATATGGATGTGGCCATCGGTTTCTGAGAGGATACGAAAGCGAGGGTGTCTTCCTCTGTGGCGAAATGACCGGGGCGATGTATCAGGTGGATGCGCAGGTCGTTTTCAACGGCCAGATGCATCAACCGCGTTGCATCAATGCTCTGTATATATCCACTCTCCTTAGCCTCTATAGGCTGGCCTTCGGCGACGATCCTTTCCGCGGCCTCGGTGACGCTTTCGCTCTGGGGAGGGGGAGATGCCCCCGGGCTCTGGAAGAAGCGATTGATCGCCCTATCCAGATCACGTCCCACGCTGGCGATCACCTTGTTCGCCTGGATCGACTCGGCGACGTGGTGGATAAAGTAGATGAGGGCGATCACGCTTATCAGGCCCAAGAGCATACCTACCGTCACCGATAGGCGAGGGACAGAGGCATCGTCTGCCTTTAGGGTGTATAGAACCAGCAGGCAGTAGATGAACGTGGCCACAAAGGTGCCCAGTACTACCTGATTGCTGCGGTCATCTCTAAAGTTACGGAGCAGGCGGAAGCCAAAGGCAGAGGAGGTGAAGACGAGGATGGCGATGGTGATGGAAAAGACGGTGCCCGCGATGCTGATCATGGAACCGGCGATCATGGAGGAGAGAGTCCTGGCCCCATCGAGGTCGCCCGGGTAACAGAGCCAGCTCAGTTCGGGGAGTTCACATGGCTGCAGATTTCTATCGATGGCACGCACGCCGACAGCCAGCACCACGGCCAAGAGGATCAACATCAGGGGCACGAACCAAAAACTCCTCCGAAGGCGCGCCCAGGCGGCCGCTATGCGCATCATACATCATCCTCCCACTTTTAGATCCACGTTCGCCGTTCCGCTATAGCTTTACTCAAAAGACGTCATTGCATTCCCTCGCCGTCTATTCTAATGCTTCTTCCTGCGTCGTCAATCAGTGCTTGCCAAATCTGTTCGTGAATTTCTCGGCCCGTGTTATAATAGTTGCACGGTCTCTGACCCTCGTAAGATTACCATTTAAAAGGAAACGATAGCGCATGCGACTATATGTGCTCTCATTTCTGCTTGCGGATGTTCCCCGTGCATGGTATACTCGCCTCAATGACTGATTGTACAAACGGTAAGCTGGTTATGGAAATCAGGCTGAGGGATATCGTGGCGCGATGGCGAAGCGCTGCCGCCTTGGGGGGCGACTTGCGCGGCGATGCGGTGGGTGTGCTTATGGATTTTCTCAACGACCCCCATCCCTTCGTGCGCTGGCATGCCAGTGAGGCCCTCGCCGAGACGGCCCGTGCGCTGCAGCGGCGGAGGACTCTGGGCGATGGGCTGTGGGCCCGGCGTTCGCGTCGGCCTCTCACCTTTGAAGGATTCTGGACGCTGCTCAGCCAGGCGATGCGGGAGGGCGATGCGAGATGCCGGGCGGCCATCGCCGACGGGTTGGGGCTGTGGGGCCACCCACGGGCCATTGACCCCCTCGCATGGGCGCTGCGAGAAGATGACGCCCCCCTGGTACGCGTCAGTGCGGCGGACGCACTGGGCAGGATAGGTGATAGAGAGGCGGCTGATTCCCTCGGCCAAGCGTTGACGGACGAATCCCTGTGGGTACGGAGCGCGGCGGCCCGTGCTCTGGGTAAGGTCGCGGCTCCCGAGGCCGTGGATGCGCTACAAGAGGCTCTATCCGATGCTGACCCTTTGGTGAGGCGCAGCGTGGTGGCTGCACTGGGGCGCATACCGGAGAAAAGGGCGCGCAGAGCGCTGGTTGCATGCCTGCAGGATGAGGACCTCGCCGTGCGCTGGTACGCGGCGCGAGGGTTGGGGGAGATCGGCCAGGTGGAGAATGTGGTACCCCTTGAGGCGCTCTTGGAGGATGAGGGCGTCCTTTTTGATCGCTCCATTGGAGACATGGCACAGTCGGCCATCGAGGTCATCGAAAGGCACAGCCAAAGCCCCTGGCATTGGTTGCGCAAGCAGATGTACATCGTCAGGCGGATGGTGGCGGATAAGATGAGAAAGGGCTAGAGGGCAAACGGCGTTTGTGCTATACTATGAGAGATGAGTCGCCTTCGAACCGTCGCGAGTCATTGGAACGGGCCCGGTCCGAGCGTGGAACGGTGGAGGATCTGGTGGATGCCGTGGTGAAGCATAAACTGGTCACGCCGGCCATTCTGGCTCTCGAGTTGTTCAAGCCCTGGAGCTTTGTGGGGAGCCAGTTTCTGTTGCTGCTTCAGCCCCTTCTGGGCCTCCTGTCTCGCGATGCCGGGCAGTATATCAGCCTTCTGGAGGATCGCGAAGCGATAGATAGGCTGTTGGAGAGGCTTGATCGGGAGCGCGCTGCGTAGAAAAAGGAAGGATAGATGCCATCGCTCATACATGCCATATTTTTTACCGTCGATGTCGTGGCATTGCTGACGCTTTTCGTCTCGGCGTTGATGTTCATTGTCTTTACGATTCGGGCCAAGGGTGGTGCTAGCATTCCGCTGCGTCCCATTGGTGTCTACGAGCAAATGCGACGGTTGGTGAGCCATGCCGCTGAGAGCGGTCAGTCCCTACATATAAGCGCGGGGTCGGGGTGCATAGGCGCCGAGGCGACGCCCCAGGCCGTAATGGGCCTCACCGCTGTGGATTATCTGGCGCGTCGATCCGCCGAGTACGCCTATCCTATGATGAGTACGGCCGGCAGCCCGACGGTGTTTGCCACCACGCATGGCATTCTACAACAGGCCGAGGGGGCGCGTGGAGAAGCGGGCGGCGTGGGAGTTCGTTTCTATGGCCCCGACCCCTTTGCGTATGCCGCCGGCACATATGATACGCTGCAAGAGAAACAACCTTTGGCCCACATAGCCCTTGGCCAGTTCGGTGCCGAGGGCCTGTGGATCTCCGAGGCCACAAACATGCGAGATGGGCTCCGTCTTGGGGGAACCAGCGACCCCTCGTCGGCCATGCTCATGTGGCTTTCCTTGGACGAGGCCGTTATCGGCGAGGAACTCTATGCGGCGGGGGCATATTTGCACCACCCAAGCCACCTTGGTAGCTTGGCGACCCAGGATTACCTGCGCGCCGTGCTCATCTTCTCCATCATTCTGGGGGTCGTGGTAGCCTCCTTGGGTTATTGGGGTTGAGATAGGCCATGAAGAGATTTCTGCCCGTCACTGCTGCCGTCGCCTGCGGCGGTTTGGCGCTTCTGGACTTTTTCTTTGACAGCCCACACATCGATGCTGCAGGAACCATTCTTGTGGAGGGGGTGACGATTCTGGCCGCCTTTGCCCTGTTGCTGGGCCTGCTCAACATCCTCGCCGTCCATCTACGCCGCGTGGCGTCGGGGGGAGGGGATCGAGGAGCGAGCCTTGTGCTGGTGCTGGCGCTCCTGATCACCACGGCGCTGGGCATCTCCATGCCCGATTCGCCGGGCATTGACTGGGTGTTCGGCTATATTTATTCGCCGCTTCAATCCACGATGACGGCTCTGTTGGCCTTTTTCGTGGCCAGTGCGGCCTATCGCGCTTTCAAGATACGGGACGCCGCGGCGGCGATTCTATTGATCAGCAGTCTCTTTGTGCTGTTTGCCCAACTGCCCTTCAGCGCCAGTCTTTCGCCGTATATCCCCTCTTTACGGCATTGGGTTTTCAAGGTCCCTGTCACAGCAAGCATGAGGGGGCTCCTCTTCGGCATTGCGCTGGGAACTATTACCACCTCCTTGCGCATTCTGTTGGCCGTGGACAAACCGTATGCTAGATCGCAGGAGCCTAGATAATGATCGTCTGTCCGGCATGCCAGCATAGGAATCCCGAGGGCGCGGAGGTCTGTGAGGCCTGTGGTGCGAGCCTGGAGGGCTTTGCATATCGCGTGTGTCCCAAGTGTGGTGCCCTGAATCCAGCAGAGAACCTCTTTTGCCACCGTTGCTTGGAGAGGCTGGCAGGGGCTACTTCAGCAAAGGGGGAACAACCGCCAGCTACGGAGGAAGCGGAAAAGGTCCTGGCGGAAGTAGAAGAGGAGGAGGGAACGCTTCCCCCCTTCCTCGTAGAGCAGGTGGAGGAAGCCGAAGGGGCGCCGCCCGTTGCAGAGGAGCCCGCACCCTCCGAGGAGGAATTCCCCGAGGCGCTCCCTCCCTTTATTGAAGTGGAAGAGGAGGAAGAGGAGCCGGTTTCGGAAGTAGAGGGCCCTGGTGGCGGCGAGACGTTGGAGGCGGTACAGGCTGAGGCGCCCGCTGTGCCATCGGAGGAGAGAGAAGAGAAGGAAGAGGAGTTGCCCCAGGTGGTGGTGAATCCTCTGGCAGGCGTAGAGGATGTTTTGCCTCTGGAGGCGGGCATCTCCCTTCCCCATCGTGCCGAGCCCCTACCCACCGAGGGGCCGACGGAGAAGGAACGAGCCGACGCCGATCTGCTTCGGCGCATAGCGGAGGAAGGACCCCCTCTCCAGGAGGCACCCCGGAAGGCTGAGGAGAAGGGCGTCCGCCGTTTGTCCGGCTCGGGCCGTGCGCTTATCTATCTCTTGGTCCTCCTTGCCGCCGTGATCCCCTTTTTCACCGGGGGACAGACTGCTCGCTGGGTGTCCCCGCGACGGAGCGTCGGTGTTTTTGCGGATGTGATGTCCCGTCTACCAGTTCATACGCCGGTTCTCGTCTCCTTTGACTATAGCCCGGCCTATGGGGAGGAACTGGATCCCCTTGCCCGGGCCGTGGTGCAGCAATTAGCGGCGCGGTCGGTGCCCATGGTGGTCATGAGCACCAAGCCGGAGGGCATCGGGATCGCGGAAAAGGTATGTACGGCGGTGGCCCAGGAGATGGATAATTATCGCTATGGGGAACACTATGCCGTTCTCGGATATTTGCCCGGGGAGGAGGCCGGACTGAGAACGTTGAGAAAGGGGTTGGCTGATGCGTTCAGGGAGGACTATGTCCGACATCGCCCCTTGAGCGAGATTCCCGTTGTCAGCGGCATAGCTTCTGTGACGGACTTGGAGCACATAATCGTCCTTTCCGACGAGTCCGGCATCGTACGCCGATGGATAGAACAGGTGCGGCGGGAGAACACTGTCCTATTGCACGCTTTGGTCAGCGCCAGGATCGAGCCCACGCTCATACCCTATGCGCAGGCGGGGCAACTGGAGACGCTGATCGGCGGGGCCTATGGCGCGGCCGAGTACGAGAGGGCTACCGGGATGAGGGGCGCGGCGGCACAAACCGTCGACGCCGACGCGGTCCTGTTCCTCGTCATGCTTCTCATAGCCGTCGTCACCAACGTCGTGCTCATCAGCGGGGACAAAGGGCGTTCTCCAAGGCGCTAGAGGGAGGCTGTTTTGCAGACTATTGTGAATGTGCTCGCGGATTTGCCGCCGGCCGCCGTTGAGATGGTGGGCATGTGGGTCGCCGCTTTGCTGACGCTAGCCGTGCTCAGTTTCATCCTGGGCGACAATCCCTTATTCCGGCTGGCCGAGTACCTCTTTGTGGGGGTTGCGGCGGGCTATGCCGCGTCTTTGGCCTGGAGTAACGTGCTCTGGCCCAGGCTGCGCCTGCTGGTAACGGAGCCGGGTGCTTATTGGTACTATGGGGTCTTTTTTGCGCTGGGGATTCTTCTGCTGGCGCGAGGCGTAAAGCCGCTCTCTTTCCTAGGCGATCTGCCCTTGGGCGTTCTTTTTGGCACGGGGGCGGCCCTGGCTCTGGGAGGCGTCATCACTGGTACCCTTTTGCCGCAGTTGCGAGCCTCCTTTCTCTCCGTATCCCCCTCTGACTATGGCGAGGGCGTGCTTGGCTGGGCTTGTGCCATCGATGCCCTGCTTATCGTATTGGGGACGATTGCTGTTGTGGTCGTTTTTCATTTTTCCGCCCCAGAGGATCCCAAATCCAGGAGTTGGGGATATTGGCTTCTGAACCTTTTTCAGGGCGTGGGGCGAAAGGTGATGATGGTCGGCTTCGGCGCCCTGCTGGCAGGTGCGGCCTTCTCTTTCTTTGCCGTCCTAAAGGGTCGCCTCGCCTTTCTCTGTGACTGGATTACGCATGTCGTGGATGTGGGGCTGTGACCCATGAGCGAGAAAAAGATCGCGTCCATTGTCGCCGCCGATGTGGGCAGCATATTGACCCACGTGTGTCTCATCGACCGGGTGGAAGGAATCTACCGTCTGGTGGCTCGTGCGGAAGTGCCAACCTCGCTGGGATGTCCCGAAGATGACGTGACCGTTGGACTGCGTCGAGCGGTGGAGCGACTGGAGCAGATCGCCCAGCGGCGCTTTCTGGATCAGGAGGGCGGATTCATCACGCCGCAAAAAGACGCGGGCGAGGGGGTAGATGCTTTTGTGGCCACCGCCAGCGCCGCTTCGCCCCTAAAGTGCGCCGTTATTGGCCTGACGAACGACCTTAGCATAGAGAGCGCTCAGCATGCCTGTCGAGGCTCGAACGCCACCGTCAGCCATATCGTGACCCTGGGGGCTCGTCCCCGGCGTTGGCGTGGGGAGATAGTGACGGCACTGCGCGAGCAGCCTCCCGAGGTTATCGTCATGGTGGGAGGACTGGACAGGGGGCCCACGGCGCCACTGGAGCAGGCCGCGCGCGTGCTGACAAACATCTTTGAGAATTTCGAAGAGGAGAAGCGACCTATCCTCGTCTTTGCGGGCAATCAGGAGGCGCGCCGCCCCGTGGCCGACCGCGTCTCCACACAATTCGATCTCCGTGTGGTGGACAATGTGCGCCCCAGCGTAGAGACGGAAAGCCTGGTGGAATTGCAGAGGGAACTGGCCGGCATCTACGCCCACATCAAGCTGGCTAGGCTGCCCGGCTATCGACGCCTCCGTGAGTGGAGCGAGACGCCTGTCGTCTCCACGGCCGACGCGTTGAGCCGCATCTTTCGTTTTATGGCCCGGCGCAACGCGCTGTCCCAAGGGGTCCTTGGCGTGGATGTGGGAGGAGCGAGCACTTACGTCGGAGCGGCGCAGGGGGAGAAATATCAGTGGACTCTGGCCGGCGCCCTGGGCACAAGCCACAATGCAGATGGTCTGTCCCAGGGAATGTTCCTTGAGGATATTGCCCGCTGGCTGCCCGTACCTATGGAGGCAGCGGAGGTGGTGAGCCGCCTGGAGAACGGATGGCTGCGCCCCCGCAGCGTGCCCCAGACGCTGGAGGACCTCTATTTGTGTCATGCCGTGGCGCGCCAGAACCTCTTGGCTGCCATGTGGCGTATGCGCCGCCAGCACTGGGCGCCCCTTGATGGTGGCCAATGGAGGACGACGCCGCCCTTTGACCTCATCGCCGTGCGGGGCGGCTGCTTGACTCACACACCCAAGGACGGTCTGGTGATGCTCTCTCTGCTGGATGCCCTGCAGCCCACGGGGCTGGCCCGGCTGGCGGTGGACTGGGCCTCGGTCTGGCCTCAACTGGGCGCCCTGGCCACTAGCGTTCCTCTGGCTGCCACCCAGGTTCTGGAGCGCGATGCTTTTCGGGAGCTGGGCACAATTATCGCCCCCATTGGCAGAGCCCGGGATGGCGAGCATGCCCTGCAGATCAAGGTCATTGAGGAGGATGGGCAGGTTACAGAGTGGGATCTGCCTGCGGGGGTCATCCGCTGCATTCCCCTCTCCTTGGATGAAGAGGCCACCATTGAGGTCCGTCCCAGTCACCGCTTTGACATTGGGCTGGGACGTGCGGGAGTGGGGGGAAGGACGCACGTGCGGGGGGGCGAACTGGGCATCATTGTCGATACGCGGGGTCGCCCCCTGGTTTTGCCCCAAGACGCTCAGCGTTGCCGCGCCAAATTGCAGGAGTGGTTGGGGAGCTTTGCCGATGATGCCGATAGCCCATGAAACCTATTTCTCGCCCTTGATCCAGATCGTGCGCCGCCGCGTGCTTCCCACGGCAGGGGAACTCTTGGTGCACAGGGGAGATCGCGTGATCCCCACGGATACCGTGGCGCACTGCTTCCTGCCGGGTCGGATACGCGTTATCGATGTGGCTGGTGCCTTGGGGGTGAACGCAGCGCGAGCCGCGCGCCAGATGCAGGTTGCTGTGGGGGATCACGTGAAGGCTGGGGATATCTTGGCCAAGCCCTCTCTTCTCAACTGGCCTCGGGAACAGGTCTTGGCCCCCTTTGATGGCACGGTGCAGGATGTGGGCGATGGCTATATCTTTTTGCGCCAGGATCCCCGGCCCTATGCCCTGCGCGCATATATTCCTGGCGAGGTTGTGGAGACCTATCCCCACCGGGGCGTTTCCGTTCGCACTACGGGCGCCTATGTCCGTGGCGTTTGGGGCAGTGGCGGAGAGGGCACAGGTGTCCTTGTGGTGACGGCCTCTGACGCGGCGGAACCCCTCACCTGGGAGCAGGTGAGCCTGCGCTATCGGGGCGCTATCCTCGTGGGCGGCCTGTTGCAGGATCATCGCGTCCTGTTTCGGGCGCAGCAGTTCAGGCTGGGAGGCGTCGTCGTGGGAAGCGTGCCCGCCGGTCTCAGGAGCGTTTGTGAGGGTCTCGATATTCCCCTCGTCGTCACCGAAGGCGTGGGCAGGATTCCCATGGCTGAGGCCATCTTTCGCACCTTGCGCGCTTACCGTGGGCGTCCGGCGGTTATCTCCGGAACACCTGATGAAGAAAAGGATGTGGAGGTTATCGTCCCCCTACAAGCGGAAGAGGAACCCACAATGTTGCCCGCCGTCTCCCAGCCTCTGCAAGAGGGGGCGTGGGTGCGCCTTACACGGCCCCCCTACCTGGGCCTCTTGGGCGAAATCGTCTCCCTCCCGGAAGCCCCTCGCGAGACAGACATCGGCACCCGCGCCGAGGGCGCCATGGTCGAGCTATCCAGTGGCCGACGGGTCTTTGTGCCCTATGTGAACATGGAGCGATTGGGATAAGGGGGGACCTTCGAGGGCGGGCACCGCTTTACCACGCTGCGCGCCTCACCACAAACTCTGAATTGGGCTATGATGAGCGAGGAGCGTTGGAATGAGCATTCTGGATAGATTTTCCTTGGCGGGACGCACGGCCCTAGTGACCGGCTCTGGGCAGGGTATCGGGCGGGCCTTTGCGCTGGCCCTGGCCGAGGCGGGCGCCGACGTGGCCATCGTGGACATTAATCCCGACACGGCGCACGCGGTAGCGCAGGAGATACAGGATATTGGCGTGCGTTCTATGGCCCTGGAGGTGGATGTCACGCAAAAGGATCAGGTGCAGGAGATGATGCGGCAGATTGTCGACATCTGGGGCAAACTGGACATCGGCGTCAACAACGCAGGTATCGGCCGCTGGGCCGACGCCGAGGCGATGAGCGAGGAGGACTGGGATGCCGTAGTCAACGTCAACCTCAAAGGCGTTTTTCTCTGCTGCCAGGCCGAGGGGCAGGTCATGCTGAAGCAGGGCTATGGCAAGATCATCAATACGGCCTCCATGTCGGCGCACATCGTCAACCGTCCACAGAACCAAGTGGCCTACAACGCCTCCAAGGCGGGCGTGGTGCATCTGACCAAGTCGATGGCCGCCGAGTGGGCCCCGCGCGGCGTGCGGGTGAATTGCATCAGCCCCGGCTACACGCGCACGGCGTTGGTCGATGAGGTGGGTCATCTGATTCCGGGTTGGCTGGAGGACATCCCCATGGGCCGCATGGCCGAGACCAGCGACCTGCAAGGGGCGCTCATCTATCTGGCCTCCGAAGCCTCCGACTATGTCACGGGCCATGATCTGGTGGTGGATGGCGGCTTTACGCTGTGGTGACGGTACCAGCCATAGCCTCGACCCGGAATCAGTCTCGACGCAAAAGGGCTCTCAGTTGTTTGGCGTCCTCGATGGCGTGGCCGTGCGCCGTGTTGTTAAAGTAGGCGTACACATCCAGGCCGCCTTCCCGCCAGTTGCGGATCCGCTTCGCCCACTTTCCAAGCCCCTCCTCCCCGTATTTCTCCCGGTATTCTCCTTGCGGGCCATGAAAGCGAAGATAGACGAAGTCGGTGGTCACTATTATTGGTGAGGGACCGTCGGCGTGATCGTGAAGGCACAGGCCCACACCTTTTTGGCACAGGGCGTCCAGAACTCCCTCCGTATACCAACTCTCATGGCGAAACTCGAACGTGAAGCGAATACCCTCGGGCAGAAGTTCCAGGAAGCTGCGCAGGCGGCTTTCGTCGGTGTGCCAAAAGGGCGGAAGTTGGAACAGTACTACGCCCAGCTTCTCCCCTAGTCCCCTGGCTGCACCCAGGAAACGCTGCAGTGGCTCCGCGGCGTCCTTGAGTTTTTTCATGTGCGTGAGATAGCGATTGGCCTTGACCGAAAAGAGAAAGTCGGAAGGCGTCCCTTCCCTCCAACGTACAAATGTGTCCCTCTCTGGGAGATGATAGAAACTGTAGTTGACCTCCACGGTGGGAAAGACTCTCGCGTAAAAGGCGAGGGGATCCTCGTGCCCCATTTCTGCCGGATAGAAACTCCCCCGCCACGCGTCATAATCCCAGCCGGAGGTGCCGATCTGGATTTGGGATTCCCCCTTCGCGCTGGATTTCCTCGGTCGCTCGCCGAGCACGGTCTTCTCTCCCTGACGGTTCGTTGCTTGTTTGATTGTATACCTGACA
>JAYENT010000069.1:9641-32344 GCA_034722245.1 Chloroflexota bacterium | reverse complement strand
ATAATCCCAGCCGGAGGTGCCGATCTGGATTTGGGATTCCCCCTTCGCGCTGGATTTCCTCGGTCGCTCGCCGAGCACGGTCTTCTCTCCCTGACGGTTCGTTGCTTGTTTGATTGTATACCTGACACATTCTCCTCGCAAAGGCCGTGTCAAGGAAGGTGTTGAAAGAAAGCGAGCCTCCCCTCGCCTCGATAGGCCTCCAGCAAGCGACCGCTCAAAGCGTCCCAGTCGAAGAGATTATTCAGAGCCACCCATAACATCTGACAATATCTCCACTTTTGCAACCAAGTCCATTTTTGACGTCCTGGACGACTTGTGGTAATATCTCCTCAGGTTGGGAGGCGTGGTGTAGCGGTCTAACATGTCGGCCTGTCAAGCCGGAGATCGCGGGTTCGAATCCCGTCGCTTCCGTGTGATAGAGGAGCTGAGAGGATCTCAGCTCCTTTTTCCTTTCGCATGTTCTGTGCCCACATCGCCAAAGCGGTGTACGTATTTATGCACGAGAAGCCCGATAACTGTTTCGGTTCCATCTTATGTTGGTAAGATCCGTGATTTTGTTGGTGCCCCGTCAGAGCCGTTTCAGTTCCGGTTTTGTACATCGTTACCTCTGTTGCGTTATGGGCTGGCTTTGGGGGACTTGAGATCCAAGGGGTCGAGGTAGGTGACCTTTTTTGGGGCGCGTTCTTTCAAATGATAATCGTACTGAACGCGATCCCGGCAGAAGAGGCCGTTGGCGCTTGAGCAAGGGGGAGCATAAGAGATATAATACGCCAGATCTGCAATAGCGGACCCTTTGCTGAATGATGACGCTTGTCTATCTCACCATCGCCTGGAGCCTGGGCATCATCCTGGGACGCCAACTCGACCTTCCTCCCATTTTTCTCGCGTCGCTCACTGCCGTTGGCTTTATCGGGGTCATCTGCTACCGACGCACCTCGCAGGAACGCCTGGCCGTGGCCCTGTTGGTGGCCGCGCTCCTGGGAGGATGGCGTCATCACCTCGCCCAGCCCCGCATAGACGAGACCCACCTGGCTCATTACAACGATGGGGGAGAGGTGTCCATCACCGGATACGTCTCCGCCGATCCCAGCGTGCGCGACACCTACACCCAACTGGAGATCGCTGCCTTGCGGATCGAGGCCGACGATGTGGAGTGCCCCATCCGCGGCAGGCTGGTGGCCAACGTGGGGCACTATCCCCGCTACGAATATGGCGATCTACTGCGCGTCAAGGGCAACTTGGAGACGCCGCCCGTGTTGGATACCTTCTCCTACAAGGAATATCTGGCTGCTCGGGGCGTGCACTCTCTCACGCGGTATGCCACCGTAGAGTCTTTGGACGAGGAACGGGGCAGTCGGCTTCTCCGCGCCATGTTCCGCGCGAAGCAGGGCCTGCGGACGACCATCGAACGCATCCTGCCCAACCCTGAGGCGGGCCTGCTCAGCGGGATCCTCCTGGGCCTGGGCCACACCCTGCCGGACGATCTGGACAATGCCTTTCGCACCACGGGCCTGACACACATCATCGTAATCTCTGGGTTCAACATCAGCCTGGTGATCCAGGCCGTCATGCTCAGCTCCCACCGCCTGCTGCACCGCTGGTGGGCCCTAGGCATCAGCCTCGCCGTGGTCGCCCTCTACGCGCTGTTTGTGGGAGCCACGCCGCCTGTGGTGCGCGCCGCCCTCATGGGCTGTGTCTTTGTCGTGGGCCAGCTCGTGGGGCGTCCCTCCCATCCCCTGACCAGCCTGGCGGCTGCCTCATTGCTCATGACCCTCTGGAACCCCCTCATACTCTGGAGCGTGAGCTTTCAACTTTCCCTGGCCGCCACACTGGCCCTGCTGGTCATCGAGCCGGTCCTTACCCAGGGCGTTTATGGCTGGATGACGCCTCGTATGGACGATGACAATGCCCGGCGTTGGCTGCGGCTGCTGCGCGACGTGTTGCTGACCACGGTGGCGGCCCAGATTCTCACCTTGCCCATCATCTGGCATCATTTTCGTAGCATCTCCCTCATCTCGCTGCTGGCCAACCTGCTGGTGCTTTCCATCCAACCCGCCGTTATGGCCTTTGGTGCCCTGGCCACCCTGCTGGGCGTTCTATGGCTGCCCCTGGGTCGCGTGGCGGCCTGGACCGTGTGGCCGCTTCTACGCTACAACATCGGCGTCGTGCGGCTGCTGGCCAGGATTCCTGGCGCCGCCGTGGACGCTCCGGCACTGTCGACGGGCGGCCTGTGGGCGCTCTACGGCATGATAGCCGTCGCCTTGGTGTTGGCGCAGAGAGAACGACGGGAGCGTATCCGAGATTGGCTGTCGCAGCACTTTCAGAGAAGTGAGGGAAAGGGGCTGAGAAAGAACGCTTTTATCTACGGTGGGCTCTTGGTCTTAGTTCTGATAGCCGTTCTCATCTGGAGCGCCGCCTGCACCCTCCCTGACGGCAATCTACACCTCTATGCGCTGGACGTGGGCCAGGGTGACGCCCTGCTACTGCGCACGCCGGGTGGACGGGTCATCCTCGTCGATGGGGGTCCCGATCCCCTGACCTTGACCTCGCATCTTGGACGCATCCTGCCCTTCTGGCAACGCAAGATCGACCTCGTGGTTGCCACTCATGGCGACAAGGATCATCTGGCGGGCTTGGTGCCCGTGGTGGAGCGCTATCGCGTGGGTTATGTGCTGGAGCCAGCCAACATGGGGGGAAATGCCCTCATCGACCAATGGCACGCATCGCTGCGGGGAGCCCACGTTACAGTGCTCCACGCCGCCCGCGGCCAGAGGCTGCACTTTGGAAAGGACCTGACGGTGGAGGTTCTTCACCCGCCGGCCGACGCAGAGCGTACGGCAGAGAGCGATGACAACGAGAACTCGGTGGTGCTCAGGGTGCGTATGGGGCGCTGCGTCATGCTCCTCACGGGGGACATAGGCGCGCAAACGGAGGAGCAACTTCTCCATCAGGGGCTTCTGTCACACGTGACCCTCCTGAAAGTGGCCCATCATGGGTCAAACGGATCCACGTCCAGGCACTTTGTGTCCACCGTGAGCCCAGAGATCGCCGTCATCAGCGTCGGCGCGGACAACCGACTGGGGCACCCCTCCGACAGAGTGCTTCAGGAACTGCAGGCCGTGGAATGCGAGGTGCTTCGTAC
The DNA here is from genome assembly GCA_034722245.1 of Chloroflexota bacterium. Classification (GTDB taxonomy): domain Bacteria; phylum Chloroflexota; class Anaerolineae; order UBA1429; family UBA1429; genus JAWLEV01. The sequence continues at coordinate 29,202 of JAYENT010000069.1, read as the reverse complement.
CGATTTACATGGTACAATAGAATATGTAACCGACGGGAGACGCTCTTGGATTAAGAGACATGACACATTGCCTAGAAAGCGATAGGGACGTGGGAGAAGCGAGGCGGTCGTGGCGAGGGGTGGTGCCCCTGTTGCAGGTGGGGAGTATAGAGGATACGTTGACGTATTACGCCGAAGTGCTGGGCTTTTCCGTGGATTTTGTGTGGCCGCGAGAGGGGCCGGCCAAGTGGGCTGCAGCATCCCACGGCGATGTAAGCTTTATGTTCACCATGGATCTGGGGGAAAGCACGCGCCCGTTTTTGGCGGAAAAGGGCAATGGCGTCGTCTTCTATATCGTCACGGAGGACGTAGAGGCCCTATACGATGAGCTGTGCGAACAGGGGGCCATCATCGTGCAGGACCTGCACCAGTTCGGGGCCCGCAAGCAATTCAGCGCCGCCGACCTGAACGGCTACATCCTGGCCTTCAGCGAGCCCTTTGATAGGAACTGATCGCTTGCTTCGATACGGAATCCCTGCTCGGCGGGCAGGCAAGTTATGCAAAGGGTCTGAGAAGCTTGGGAGGTAACGTATGCCAGACAAGAGACACACGTATCGCTTGCTGCAAAGACTTTGCCGCTTGCGGCAGACTGAAGAGGTCTGGGAGGGGGCGGCCCGACTTGGGCGCATGTGGATTACACCGCGTGACGAGGCTCCCTATCGTCCCTACATAAGCATGTTTGTTAGCCAAGGGGCATCTATCGTACGCGTTCAGATACTGGCTAATGCGCCAACGCCAGAGCGCATGTTTGGGGAATTGGTGAGGGCCATGAGACATCCAATCCTGGGAGGTGGCAGGGCGCGCCGGCCAAAGGTCGTCCATCTGGAAGATCCTGAGCTTGTCGCGGATCTGGCACCCCGCCTGGCCGCACTGGGCATACGTTGCGAAGAACGTCACGCTCTCCCGACTCTCGATGCGCTACTGGACGAGGTGGAAAGAAGCGCGAATAGGGGGGATTTTATCCCCGGACTCTCAGATCTTCCTTTTGCTACCCCGTCGCTCATCGGTCATCTTTACGAGCTGGCCGCTGATTTCTACCGAGCGGCTCCCTGGCAGTGGTTAGATGACTGGCATCCCATGGAAATTCGCTGCCCATCTACGAGCGATCCCCGTTACGCTGTCGTGATGGGCAGTGGTGGAGATTTGTTCGGTTTGGCGGCATACGACACGCGGGACGACTTGCTCTTTATGTATAGGGCGGACACGTCACCAGAGGAAGCGGCTGAGGTATCCTCTTGCGCCTTTTGGTTCGAAGAGGCCACGGGGATAAGTTTCGGCGATCTGGACGCAAAGGCAGCCTATGGGTGGCCAGTAGCAGCGGAGGATGCCTATCCATTCTGGACGCGACGCGAAAGGGGACATACCATTCCTCCCACGCTAGCGGACCTCTTGTGGCTGGAGGGGGCCCTGGGTGCCATTCTGGCTTATCTGCGTAAATACAAGGAGGTTTGCTTCGACGGTTCACAGCCTACAGAGATGCTACTGCCCGTCAAAACCATCGGCGGCGAGATACACGTTCACTTGGAGTTCTTTGCTTTTGATTGATGCCTCGCTCAGCTGCGATATACTGGCGTGGAGCGGAGCGACGCTCCGCTGTTACACGCAAAGAAAGAGACGCATCCCGTGCTTTGCGATATGAGCATCGAGATGTCCGTCCGGCCCATAAGGGGTCGTAGAGGTGCGTTCCTAGCATCTCCTGTGCCATCACCGTATGCCCCAGCGTGTTGAATTCTGGTAAGGGTTGACTGAAGGCCTTCTCGGTCAAAGCCCTGCTATTCGGAGAGGCTTGCCAGTTCCACCACCGTCATACCGTCGCCGCCCTCGGAGAGCTTGCCACCGCGATAGGAGGCCACCAGCGGATGTCCCTCCAATTGCTCCCGCACCACTTTTTTGAGCACGCCCTCTCCCTTGCCGTGGATGATGTGCACCCAGGGTAGGCCGGCCAGGGAGGCGTCGTCCAGGTACTTGTCCAGAATGGGCCCCACCTCCTCTGCGCGGCGGCCGCGTAGGTGGAGTTCCATCCCGGGCGATTCCACCCTGGGCAGGCGGATGGCCGGGCGCTGATCCGTCTTCTCGGCTTTCTCGAGAGCCGGGGCACGCAGCGAGAGCGTGCTCAATGGCGTGCGCAGTTTGAGCCCGCCCACGAATACCTCGGCCTCCTCCTCGTCTATGCTTGCTATTTCGCCCGTCTGCTCGATACTCTTCACATAGACTCTATCGCCCACGTGGAGGGGTTCTCGCGGCGCAGTGCGTTCGGGCGTGGGGGGAGCAGGGGCTAGTTCCCGCTCCATCCTGTCGATTTCTTCAAAAGCCTCCTTGACCGGTGGGGCCTCGGCCCCTTGCACCGCCAGTTTGCTGCGCAGACGGCGGATCTCTCCTCGCAGGCGCGCCAGGCGCTCTCGCCCCTCTTTTAGTGCCTCCTCCAGCGCCTGTTGACGCTCTTCCTCTATATGTGCCAAACGTTCCTGCAGTTCCTCTTCCATGGTCTGAACATGCGCCCTGCGCTCTTCCGCCTCATGACGCAAGTCCTCCGCCTCATCGTTGGCCTCTCTAGCCCGCGTCAACAGGGCCTCGGATTCCAGATCCTCGGGCGAGAGGTATCCTCGCGCCTTCTCGATAATCGACTCGTTGAGGCCAAGCTGCTTAGCGATGGCGAAGGCGTTGCTGCGCCCGGGCAGCCCGATGGTCAGACGATAGGTGGGAGAAAGGGTCTCGGCATCGAACTCCACGCTGGCGTTCTGCACGCGCGGCGTGGCAGAGGCGAACATTTTCAGGCGGGAATAGTGAGAGGAGCACAGGGTCAGGCAGCGCCTCTCCAAAAGAGCGCTGATAAGGGCCTGGGCCAGTCCCGCTCCCTCCACTGGATCCGTCCCCGCCCCCAATTCGTCCAGCAGCACCAGGGAGCCCTCGTCCGCACGGTGCAGGATGTCGATGATGTGGCTCATGTGGGAGGAAAAGGTGGACAGGTTCTGCTCAATGCTCTGCTCGTCGCCGATATCGGCATAGATCCCCGTAAAGACGGGCAAACGAGAGCCGTCGCCTACCGGGATGTGCATCCCCGCCTGGGACATGGCAGAGAGCAGCCCCACCGTTTTCAGGGCCACGGTCTTGCCGCCCGTGTTGGGGCCAGTGATCACCAGGGCGGTGAAATCACCCCCCACGTATACGTCGATGGGCACCACCGTCTTCTCCGGCAGGAGCGGATGACGCGCGCGTACCAGGTTCAGGGGGTGCGCGCCCGGCGCCCGTTCTTCATCGGCATCCGCTGTAGGCCAAGCCTCGGAAGAGATGTCGGCGGGCCTGGCCTTGAGGGCAAAGCTGTAGCGCGCCTTGGCCAGGATCAGATCCAGTTCGGCCAGGGCGGCCACGTTCTCGGCGATGGCCTTTGCCTCGTGACCCACCAGGGCGCTCAATGCCCTCAGGATGCGCTCCACCTCCCGTTTCTCCGCCAGTTGCAGTTCGTGCCAGCGGTTGTTCAGTTCCACCGTGGACAGGGGTTCGATGAAGAGGGTGGCCCCACTGGCTGACTGGTCGTGGACGATACCCGGAATGCGCCTCTTGTGTTCCACCTTCAGGGGGATCACGTAGCGGCCGTTACGTTCGGTGACGATATGCTCCTGTAAAAAGGCAGCATTCCGGCTGGAATTCACGATCTCCTGCAGGCGGTTCACCAGCCGCTCGCGGGCCACGCCGCTTTCGTGACGGATGCGGGCCAACTCGGCGCTGGCGCTGTCCAGCACGCGCCCTTCCTCGTCCAGGCAGCGCTCGATCTCCTCGACGATGTGCGTGAGAGGCCTTATCCGGGACGCAATGCCGGCCAGGAGAGGATAATCATCCTCGAGCCGTTGGAGCAGCGCACGCAGCCTGCGCCCACTGGCCAGCGTGCTGCGTATATCCAACAGATCCTCCGGTTGCAGCACGGCGTCCAACGCCGCGCGCTCCACTGCTGGACGCACGTCACGGGCCCCACCTATAGTGACCTCCGGCCGCTCCGAGAGAAGGGCCTTGGCTTCCGTGGTCTCCTGCAGACGCCGACGCACCACGGCCTCCTTTGCCGAGGGACGCAGAGCCAATGCCCGCTCTCTGCTCGCCGAAAAGGAGGTGTGATCTGCCAGTTGACGTGTTATCTTGGGATATTCCAGAATAGAAAGGTAATGCGCATCCATAGAAGGCATTCTGTCTACCGCGGTATGCAAGCAACGTGCGCACTTTTGATATAATAGCCAATACATAATATAGCATACACAAATCTTGGCAAAAAGAACCGATACGCGTCTGACCCCCGGCAACTCTTTTTGACGCTCGCCGCCCTGCGAGGTAACATAGCGCGTGATGGGAAGATGGAACGGGAACGTCTCGAATCCTCAATCTTTGCACCGCCAACAAGGAGGGTGGGCCTTGTCTATGCAAGATCGCTTTCCCGCCATCTTCTTTCTGGGCCTCGGCCTGTCTCTCATCTTTCCCAGCGTCGCCAACGCCGGTACGCTGAATCAGGTTCCGCAGGAGGCCTCGTTTATCTACTTCCTCCTCGCCTGGCTCATGCCTCTGGGCATCACGCTGGTCGCCAGTGGTCTCAGCGCCCCCTCTCGGGCACGCCGCGTCGTCACGTCGTTTCCTTTGGCCCTGGCCGTCGCCCTGGTTGCCTACACGCTCTGTGGCTATGCTTTTCAATTCGGCGGGGTGGGGCTGGTTTCCGATGATCCGGGCCTAGAAGGGCTTATCGCCGAGTGGTCGCCCCTGGACCCGCGCTTGGGACCCGGCTGGGGTTTGGTGGGCTTGAGGGGGTTCCTCTTTTCTCCGCACGCGGGCTCAGCAGCGCAGCGCACCCTCTTCATATCACAATTGGCCTTTCTCACCACTTCCGTGCTCATTCCTCTGATCGCCCTTCAGGAGCACGTTCAAGGTCTGATGCGCTTTCTTCTGGCCATGCTGGCTGCCTGTTTCTGCTATCCCCTGATGGGCAATTGGATATATGGCGGTGGCTGGCTCTCGCAACTGGGAGAGACGGCGGGCTGGGGACAGGGCTTCATGGACCACGGCCTGGCTTCCGCTCATCTCATTGGCGGTGGGCTGGCCCTCGCAGGGCTCGTCGCCTTTCGCCATCAGGGGCCGGAAAAAGGCGACAAAGGCACGCCCCAATTGGCCGTGGCTCATTTGCCCCTTGTGCTGCTCATCGGTGCCTTGATGTTCCTGGTGGGATGGGTGGCCGCCGTGCTCTCTGTTCCCTTGGCCGCCGCCTCCATGTCCCCCTGGGTCACCTTCCTGAACACCCTGTGGGGCATGGCGGGCTCCATTTTTGCCACCCTCTTCTACGGTTGGTTCGCCCGTGGGGAGGCGGACCCCGGCCTGACCGCGCGGGGGATGCTGGCGGGCCAGATTGCCGTCAGCGCAGGAGTCTCCCTTTTCTCCACCTGGGAGGCCGCACTCGTCGGCTTTGTGGGCGGTCTTCTGCTGGCGCCCACGATGTATCTTGTGGAGCACGTCTGGGGCTTGAAAGATCGGAGCGCCGTCATCAGCGTTCATGGGTTTTGCGCCCTTGGTGGCATCCTGGCTCCTGGTTTGGCTGCGTTCGCAGATACTGGCGGGGCACAGCAACTCTACGCCCAGCTCGCCGGCGCGGGGGCCCTCCTTACCCTTTCTTTCCTATTGCCCGTCGCGCTGCTGGCGCTCATCGTGCGATTGCAGACCCTGCCTGAGGAACTGCGGGAACGTGCGAGGGAGCGCGCTATGGCCCTTGAACAAGCACGCGCCGCCCGCGAGCGCTTGCGGCAGCAAGGCTTGTCCCTGACCTTCTGGCAAAACCTGCGCAGGGGATATCTGCACACCGTCGCCGCTCCCGCCAGGCGGTTGGCAAAACGGCCACGGCTGTCCGACCGAAGCGAGCGTTCCTTACCAAAGCGCTAGCCGCTCGCTCTCTATCCCAGGGGAATGCAGCAGAGCTCCGTATAGATGGCCCCGGTCGGTCTCAGGTCGCTCTTCATGACGCTCACAGCGTCCACCCTCATACCGCCTATCTGCTCGGAGGATGCCTTGTCCGCCATCTGTCCCAAGGCTCTGATATCCTCTGCACGCGCCTCCCTGTGAATACGAGCGAGGGTCAGGTGGGGAGTGAAGGGATGCCTCTCCTTGGGGAATCCCAGAGCCACCATCTCGCGCTCCACCGCCTCCTGCAGGGCACAGAGCGTATCCACCTCTCCCTCCACGCCTGCCCATAGGACCCGAGGACGCCGTGTGTGAGGAAAGCACCCCAGCCCCGCTATGGTCACAGAAAACGAGGCGTGTCCTTCGCATGCGCGCCGCACCGCCTCGCAGACCTCATCCACCCTCTCCTCCGCTACGTCTCCCAGGAATTTGAGGGTCAGGTGGATGCCCTCCTTCCTGACCCAGCGACCGGCCCCGCCGCCTCGCGCCTGTTTGAGGCGCTCCTGCAGCCTGCCCAGTGCATCAAGGGCTTCTTCTGTGAGTTCGATGGCTACAAAAGTGCGAATAGAGGCCATGCACGCCCCCTTCTCTGTTCAGATCAGCAAAATAGGTCAGCGGCGTTCTCCCCCAATACCTTTCGCTGCGTTGCAGGCTCCAAATCCGCCCTCTCTATGTGGCGCAAGAAGCGTCGCGGTCCGATAAGGGGATAATCGGTGCCAAACAGGATCTTGTCCGGAACCCACTGCGCAGCGTATCTGAAAATACCTGCCTCATAGAGATAGAGCGAGGCGGCCGTGTCATAGTAGACGTTCCGCAGGGCTTCGCGAACCTCGGGCATCAACTCGTAGAAGGGCAATCCGCCGCCCCAATGGGCCAATATGATGACGTTATCCGGATACCGACTCGCCAGGGCGAATGCCTCTTGTGACCCCTGTTCTCCCTTGCCGGCATAAATGTGCCCTACCGGTTCGGCAGTGTGGAAGAGCACCGGCACCTCGAATTCCTTCGCTAAGCGCATGAGGGGAGTCAACAGATCAAAGTCCGTCAGGGCGAAGCCTTGGCCGTCGGGCATAAGCTCTCCTATCCCTCTAGCCCCCCGCTCCAGGCAGTGACGCGCTTCCCTTATGGCCTCCCTCCCCGCACGCGGAGGCACTTGAATAAAGGGGATTAGATATTCCCCATGCCTGCTCGCGGTGTCCAGTACATACTCGTTACATGCGTGGCACAGGGCCAGATCTGCAAAGGAGAACCCAAAAGTGACGGCTCTGTCGATGCCCCCTTGATCCATAGCCTTCAACAGATCGTCGCCGTTGGCCATGGGGGCGCGGGGGTTGGCATATAGCTGGTCAAACCAGCTGTCATATTCCCGGTATCTGTCTCGCTCAGCGATGATATCAGGGGGAAAGATATGTGTATGACAATCGATTATATACATACACATATTCTCTTCTGAGTGTTCCAGGCTGTCAAGTTCTGGACAAAGGGTCACATTTACAGTATAGTTGCCGTATGGACGTGCGACTGGTATACAACCCTGTGGCCGGCCGATACGATGCCGGCAAGGCTCTACAGCGAGTTATCGACTTTCTCCAAGCCCAGGGATGGGAGGTTTCTGTATCCCGCACTCAGGGGCCAGGGGATGCTACGGTCTATGCGCGTGAGGCTGTAAAAGAGGGCGCCGACATAGTGGTAGCCGTGGGGGGCGATGGCACGTTGGGGGAGGTGGCCTCGGGCCTCGCTCATTCCGATTGTGCTTTGGGCGTCCTCCCCGTAGGGACAGGTAACGTGTGGGCCCATATGCTGGGTCTTCCCGTGTGGACTCCCAATCGCCCCTCGGCCTTGTTGGAGGCGGCCCGTACATTAGTGGAGGGAAAGCGGTTTCCCATCGATTTGGGCCAGATGGGAAATCGCTATTTTGTCCTATGGACGGGAGTGGGCTTTGATGCGCAGGTTGTCCACGACGTTGAACCACACAGGGAGCTTCGTCGCCAGTTTGGTAATCTGGCTTACTTTGTCACCGCCATCACCCTCAGCCTCCAGCTGCGCGGTACGCCCGTGACCGTCTCTGTGGATGGCAAGATGACGCAGCAGCGGGCGGTCCTCATTTTGGTGACCAACGTACAATTCTACGGGCGACCGTGGCGCGTGGCTCCCGAGGCAAGGATGGATGATGGCCTGCTCGAAGTGTATATTTTCAAGGGGGGCGGTACGCTCAACGTGGTGGGGCATGTCGTCTCCGTGCTAAGAGGCAGGCAGTTGCATAATCCCAACATCGAAGTGCACCATGGGAGAGAGGTGGTTATACGCAGCGAGAAGCCACTGCCCGTGCACGTGGATGGTGATCCGGCAGGATATACACCAATCACGATCTCTGTGATGCCAAAGACTTTGCAGGTCATCGTTCCTCCGTCATCTTCCGATTTCCTCTTTGGGGATGCCAAGGCCTCTGATGCGCGGCGAGTCGCTCTGGGCCAACGTATCCTCGATAACCTGCGCGAGAGAAGGCAGCATCTCTTGGGGGAGAAGAGCGCTAAGGGCAAAGCCATCGTTTGACAAGGATTGAGTCTGTGATACAATTCACAATGTTTTGGGGCTTCACTTGCACGAAATGCAACCATTTCTCTGAGGATTTTAGCGAGTTGGGTTGGTAGATGCTGTTGGAAAAGGTACTTTCCGTTCTTGACGGTAAGCCCATTTCGCGTGAGGTGGATCCGAGTCTTTACGTGGAAAAAGGCAGTGCGGCGGATCTCATGAGCGACGTGTTGGCCATCAGCCACACGGACGCTTTGCTGCTGACCGGATTGACCAATCCCCAGGTGGTGCGGACGTCGGAAATGGCGGACATCAAGGCGGTGGTCTTTGTACGAGGCTAGTATCTACCTCCCGAGACGATCGCCCTAGCGGAAGAGAAGGGAATTCCCCTACTCTCCACCCCCTATACCATGTACGAGAGCTGCGGGCGCCTTTATCAGGCGGGGCTAAGAGGGGAAAAGATATGCGATCTGGCCGCTGAGAGATGGCGTCAGGCTTTTGATGAGGAGTAGCTAGGCCGGACTACGCTTTTTGGGGCGGGAGTTGATCTGCGGATCAGGTGCCGACAGAGTTCACCAAGGTCCAAGAACTGGTCTACGAGCTCAAGATTGAGCAGGTCATGACCAAGGATGTCATCACCGTCACGCCCTACTGCTCGATGCGGGAGTTGCGGCGCATTCTGCGTGAGCGGGGTATCTCAGGTGTTCCGGTGATGGAGGACGACGCCCTTGTGGGTATGGTGGACCTGGAGGACGTGGTTGAGGCGTTGGAAGAGGGGGCTTTTGCGGCTTCGGTGGCAGAGCGAATGACCACCGCTGTACAGACCGTACGGACGGACGAGACGGTGGTGAAGGCCGTCAACCTCTTTAGCATGTTCGATATGGGGCGCCTGCCCGTCGTCGATGCGGAGGGGAGGCTCGTTGGTATCCTGACGAAAGGGGATATCGTTCGCGGCCTGCTCTGGCAGATGGGCGTGCGGTGGCAGGCCGAGGAGATCGAGCAGTATCGGGCAAGCCACATCTTTGAGGATATCGAGTCGGACGATACGACCCTGAGCCTCAAGTACAAAGTAGAGCCCCACGATTTCGTCAGTGGCGGCGAGGCTTCCAGCAAGATCAAGCGCGCTCTGAAACGGCTGGGGGCACATCCCCAAACGGTGCAGCGCGTTGCTCTGGCCTCCTACGAGGCGGAGATGAACGTGATGATCACAGCAAGGGAGGAGAACTTATTGCCAAGATAGGGACCGACCGCATAGAGATCACGGCGGTTGATAAAAGGCCTGGCATCCCTAATGTGAAAAAGGCATTGGAGCCGGGCTTTTCTACGGCGCCTGATTGGATTCGCAAGTTGGGTTTTGGAGCCGGCATGGGCCTGAGCAATATCAAAGCGTGTTCAGATGAGATGCACCTGGAGTCTGAGGTTGGGGTCGGGACGCGATTGAGAATAATCTTTGAGCTGGAATAGCCATTGAAGGAGCAAGGTGACAGTTCAAGAGATCGTTTCGGCGCTGGAATTGGAGGTTGTCGCTGGCAGATCCGGCCTGCACAAAGAGGTTACTGGAGGCTATGCCTCGGATTTGTTGAGCTGCGTGATAGCGGGCGCAAGTGAGGGGAATATCTGGGTCACGTTGCAGGCCCATCCCAACATCGTCGCCGTCGCCGATTTACTGGATCTGGCCTGTGTTGTCGTCAGCGAGGGAATGGAGCCCGACGATGAAACGTTGGGAAAGGCGAATGAGAGCGATATGCCTATCCTCCTCTCTAAGGAGAGCACCTTTACCCTGGTTGGCAAGCTGTTCCAACTGGGCATTCGCGAGTCAGAGGACGCGGGTCAGGCGTAGGTCTTGCGAGCGCCATTGGCGGACCCACGGCAGCAAAGCGGACACCGGCCCGCGTTGCTGGCCTGATCAAGAGAGCGACATCGCTCATTGGCCTTTCGGGCGCAGATAGGAAGATCATACATTTGTTGGAGGAATGACGTGGTATCAGACATTACAGAGACCGAGACCTACGAAGAAGAACTGGATTTAACCCCTCTTGATGAGGCGTTGGATACGTATTCGGAGGAGCGAGGGACGCTGATCGCCGCCCTTCAGAAGGCGCAAGAGTTGTATGGCTACCTTCCAGAGCGCGTCTTACGACTTATCGCCCGGCGACTCGATGCGTCCTTGAGTGAGGTGTATGAGGTCGCTACGTTTTACGCCCAGTTCTATTTGGAGCGAAGAGGGCGGCATACGGTGCGCGTCTGTGATGGTACCGCATGTCACGTTCGCGGGGCCCCCGAGATCATCAGGGCCTTGGAGCAGGAGCTGGGGATCAAAGCGGGCGAGACGACGCCGGATTATCGGGTGACCCTGGAAGTAGTATATTGCTTGGGATCTTGTGCCCTCTCTCCCGTTGCGGTTATTGATGGCGACGTGGTTGGACGACTAGTCCCCGAAAAAGCTGTGGAGTTGGCGAGCGCACTCGAATAATGCTTGAACTCTCGCTTCACATCTTGGATCTTTTGCAGAATTCCTTGGAAGCGGGAGCGGACAGGATAGGTAAGATTGTGGGGGCGTTCCCTTGACATATTCTCGTGTTCGCAAGTGGTGGGTGGAGGGCTTTTCGCAGTAGGGAGCACAGATTTGTATCGCTCCCTTTCTTTGTGACAGTGCTTTGAGGAAAGAACGGAGACTCTCAGGCTTATTTAACTGGTGTCGTTAGAGGAGATGAGATATGCCCAGATTGAAATCATTAGAAGATCTGCGCGCCTTGCGCGCCGAGGTGCTAGAGGAGACAAAGATCCAGCGAGAGACCAATACCCTTATCATAGTGGGCATGGGCACTTGCGGTATTGCGGCGGGTGCCCGAGAGACGATGCGAGCAATCCTCAGAGAGCTGGAAGCCAGGGATATTGAGGCCCACGTCAAGACGGTGGGGTGCATTGGTATGTGTGCCAAAGAGCCCCTGGTGGATATTAGGCAGGGCGATGAACCGCGCATAACCTATGGGTACTTGACGGCAGAAAAGGTGCCACACCTGATTGAGGAACATCTGATCAAGGGAAATGTTGTCGAGGAATGGGTCGTAGGCAAATTACGGGACGCGTGAAATGACAGATATACGTGACAAAAAAAGAATCGGAGGACATGTGATGTCGGAGCCCACATACCGGGCAGAGGTTCTGGTGTGCAGTGGTACAAGCTGTACGGCGTCGGGCTCTCTTTCGGTACTCGAGGCTCTGAGAAAAGAAGTGGCACGCCAGGGACTTGAAGATGAGGTTCGCGTGGCGGAAACGGGCTGCCGTGGTTTCTGTGCCATGGGCCCTGTGGTGATCATCTACCCCAAAGGGATCTTGTATTGCCAGGTACAGGCCTCGGATGTGGAAGAGATCGTCGAGGAGACGTTGGTCAAGGGACGCGTGGTAGAGTGGCTCACGTACGAGGAGCCAAGCACGCATGAAAAAGTTCCTTTCTATGAGGATATACCGTTCTATGGCAAGCAGCGCCGCATCGTGTTGCGCAACTGCGGCCTTATCGACCCTGAGAATATCGAGGAGTACATCGCCCGAGGTGGGTATGAGGCCCTGGGGAAGGTATTGAGTTCCATGACGCCGGAGGAAGTGATCGATGAGGTCAAGAGCTCGGGCTTGCGAGGGCGAGGTGGCGCCGGATTCCTCACGGGACTCAAGTGGGAGTTCGCGCAAAAGGCCTCTGGCGACGTCAAGTATGTCGTCTGTAACGCGGACGAGGGAGACCCGGGTGCCTTTATGGATCGCTCTGTCCTAGAGGGGGATCCCCATTCGGTGCTTGAGGGGATGGCCATCGCCGCCTATGCCATCGGGGCCCATGAGGGGTATATCTACTGTCGCGCCGAGTACCCCCTGGCGATCAGGCGCTTGAACATCGCCATCAAGCAGGCCGAAGAGTATGGTCTATTGGGGGAGGGCATCCTGGGGACGGACTTTGACTTAACTATCCGCATCAAGGAGGGCGCCGGCGCCTTTGTCTGTGGCGAGGAGACGGCGCTGATCGCCTCTATTGAGGGGAAAAGGGGCGAACCACGTCCCCGTCCACCATTTCCCGCCGTTTCGGGCCTTTGGGGCAAGCCCACGAATAACAATAACGTCAAGAGCTATGCTAACGTTCCCCAGATCATCGTCAATGGCGCAGAGTGGTTCTCCTCCATCGGCACGGAGCGAAGCCCTGGGACGGCCATCTTTGCCCTTACCGGCAAGGTGAGGAACACAGGTCTGGTGGAGGTGCCCATGGGCATCACACTGGGAGAGATCATCTTTGACATCGGCGGCGGCGTGCCTGACGGGAAGCAATTCAAGGCCGTGCAGACCGGGGGTCCGCTGGGCGGCTGTCTGCCCGCCTCGGGACTGAACTTGAAGGTGGATTTTGATTCGCTCAAGCAGGCCGGTGCAGTAATGGGTTCTGGCGGCATGATCGTCGTCGATGAGGACACCTGCATGGTCGAATTGAGCAAGTTCTTTTTGACCTTTTCCGTTGCCGAGTCTTGTGGCAAGTGTGTACCCTGTCGCGTGGGCGGCAGGCGCATGTTGGAGATATTGACCCGCATCACCGAGGGCAAGGGCAAGATGGAGGACCTGGACACCCTCGAAGAAATCGCGGAGGGCATGGCCTCCAACTCCCTGTGCGCTCTGGGCCAGCTAACACCGGGCCCGGTTATGAGCGCCCTGCGTTATTTCCGTGACGAGTTTGAAGCGCACATCCTGGAGAAGCGCTGCCCGGCGGGCGTCTGCCCCGACTTGGTGCGTGCTCCCTGCGTGAACGCCTGCCCCGCAGGTGTCGACGTGCCCAGTTACGTCTCCCTGGTGTCCCAGGGCAAATATGCGGAGGCGCTGGAGATCCATCGTAAACGGAATCCCTTTGCGCTCGTCTGCGGGCGTGTATGCCCAGCGTTCTGCGAGAATCGCTGCCGACGGGGGACTCTGGACGAGCCGGTGGCCATCCGGCACATCAAGCGCTTCATGGCCGATCACGAGATAAAGGAACCCTGGACGCCACCCCAGTTAGAACCCGACAAAGACGAGAAGGTGGCCGTCATAGGCGCCGGCCCAGCCGGGCTCACGGCTGCGCTGCGTCTGGCCCAGTGGGGCTATGAGGTAACTGTCCATGAGGCGCTGCCCGTAGCGGGAGGTATGATGGCCGTGGGTATTCCTGAATATCGCCTTCCCCGCGACATACTTCAAATAGAGATCGATAACATCAAGCGAGCCGGTGTGGAGATCGTTCTTAACAGCGAATTGGGTAAGGACTTTACCCTCGACGATCTTCTTGAGGATCAGGGCTACAACGCGGTGGTGCTGGCCGTTGGCGCGCACGTCAGCCGTTCCCTGCGCATTCCCGGCGAGGATCTTGAAGGGGTATGGGGCGGTACAGAGTTCCTCAAGGATGTGGCTCTGGGTAACGCGCCCGATGTCGAGGGCAAAAGCGTGGCCGTCGTGGGCGGTGGAAACTCGGCCATAGACGCGGCCCGTACGGCGATTCGCCTCGGAGCCTCGGATGTGCATCTCGTCTATCGTCGCCGCCGTGAGGATATGCCCGCGGAGGATCTGGAGATCAAGGAGGCCCAGGAAGAGGGCCTGCAGTTGCATCTGCTGACCAATCCCACGCGCATTTTGGGCGACGAGAAGGTCGAAGCCATGGAAGTGGTGGAGCAGGAACTGGGCGAGTTCGACGACAGCGCCCGCCGCCGACCTTATCCAAAAGAGGGCAGCGAATACGTCATGCCCGTGGATGTGGTCATCACCGCCATTGGCCAGGGCGTGGATGTTGGCTGCGTAGAGAAGGGGTGTGGCATTGAGTTTGAGCGCAATACCACGGTGAAGGTCGGCAAGGTGGGGTCGGAACGCGGTGCGCTGCGCACAACGAGGGATGACGTGTTCGCCGCTGGTGACGCCGTCCTTGGGCCAGCAACCGTTGTGGAAGCCGTGGCCCAGGGCAATAAGGTCGCTCTGGAAGTGGACAAGTATCTACAAAATGGCCTGGCCCTGCCCAAGGACGACTGGTTGGCCTACGATGATATCCCCTTGACGTGGGAGATGGAGGATTATGGCGAGGCAAAGCGGGCCGAGATGCCCATGCAGAAGGCATCCGCTCGCCGCCATAACTGGGAGGAGATTGAACTGGGCTTCAGCGAGACGACCTGCCGCGAGGAGTGCAAGCGCTGCCTGCGGTGCGATCTTGAGGGAGCATAGCAGAGATGTCCATGACGCTTGAGATGGCGGAGAAGGACGGGTGGGCTTTTGCTCGAGAAAAGCCCCCGGATTTGGATATATCCTCACTTCTACTCGTTGGCTATGGCAACATCAGCCGCCGCGATGATGGCGTGGCGCTGCATGTCCTTCGCCGCCTGAGAATCCATCTCGGGCTTTCGCTGGACGGCTGGGAGGCTAACACCCCCCTGTGCCCCGATGGCGGCGCGCGCAAGCCACTAGCCATGATCTGTGTGCATCAGCTTGCCCCCGAGATGGCCGAGTTGGTGGCCCAGTACGACGCCGTTATCTTTATCGATGCGCACGTGCCAGCCGCGGACTGGGAACCGGTAGCATGGCAGGAGATATCTCCCGGCTATCAGCCAGGGATGGTTGGCCATCATCTCAAGCCCGGCGTCGTGTTGGCTTTGAGCCGTTCGCTCTATGGGCACAGCCCCAAAGGCTATACGCTTTCGGTTTTGGGATACGATTTCGACTTTGGTGAGGACTTGTCATCGGAGACTTCTGATCTGGCCGATGAGGCGGTGGCTTTTCTTCTGGGATTGATACAGGCTGAGGGTTTGTGGCCGAAAGAAATCGTTTGAAACGCGCGGTTTCCCCGCGTATATATCGTAAAACTCACAGATTTGCGCGGTATGACGCGATAGAAATCATGTTTGCCCGGTGGCCCTTTTGTAGGAGGAACCAACATTATGCCAGATGTACGTATCACGATTGATGGCAAGGAGGTCTCGGTACCTGCGGGAAGCACTGTGCTGGAGGCGGCAGAGAGCATAGGGATCGAGATTCCCACATTGTGTCATCACCCGGCGGTGGAGCCCATCGGCGCCTGCCGTATGTGCCTTGTGGAAATAGAGAAACAGCGTACGCTGCAGCCCGCCTGTACTTTTCCGGTGTCGGACGGAATGGTTGTCCATACGCATTCGGAAAAAGTGATCAAAGCGCGTCGCTTTGTGCTGCAGTTGCTTTTTTCGGAACGCAACCATTTTTGCATGTACTGCCAGATGAGTGGCAGCTGTGAGCTTCAGGATCTCGCGTATGAGTATGGTCTCGATCACTGGACGTATGAGAGGCCTTTCCCCAAGCTTCCGGTCGATGCCTCTCGCGAGTACTTTATTATGGACCATAACCGCTGTATTCTCTGTCGGCGCTGCATCCGTGCATGCGATGAGCTTGTGGGCAACAAGACGCTGGGTATAAAGAACCGCGGGACCAACAGCATGATCATCGCCGATCTGGACGTGCCCTTTGGCGAGTCGAGTTGCGTATCGTGCGGTACCTGTTTGCAGGTGTGCCCCACTGGCGCTTTGGCTGATCGTGCCAGCGCCTATATGGGGGCTGAGGACGAGATAGAAAGGGTCAAATCACGGTGCATGGCCTGCAGTGTGGGTTGCGGCGTGGAGCTCATCGTGCGCGAGAACCGCGTCATCCGTATCGAGGGCGACTGGGATGCGGAGCCGAACAGTGGCCTGCTCTGTGAGATAGGGCGATTCCATCCCCTGCACGAGCAGCGTCAGCGCGTCTATGAGCCCCTTATTAGGGGCGAGGACGGTCTGCAGAAGGTGGACTGGGAAGACGCGCTAGGGCTGGCTGCCGAAAAGATAAGAGAGGCGGACGACGATCTCGTCTCTGTCGTTTCAGGCTTTGCCTCCACCGAGGCTGCCGAAGCGGTGATCAACCAGTTGCCAGGCCAAAAGGTGACCATGGAAGGACCCGCGCCAGATGTGCAAAGCGCACCTTTATCCACCCTGGACGAGGCTGATCTCTTTATCGTGATTGATGCCGACCTCACGGTCAATTATCAGGTGGCGGGCTTTGCCATAAAGCGGGGCTTTCGTCACCGAGGCGCACGGCTTGTCGTCATAGATGATGAGGAGAATGGGCTGGATCCCTGGGCCTCCGAGAAACTCTCGCTTGAAGAGGCGGAAGAAGTTCTGGATAGGGCCGAGGATGCCGAGCACCCCGTCGTCCTCTGCGACGTGGAGGGCTTGGAACTGGCCCAGTCCCTGTCGAAAGAGATTTCCGATTCCGACCTGGTCGTCTTTGCCCCGGCAGGGAATACGCTTGGGTTGAAAGAAGCGGGAATAGAGAGTGCCTTTGCGGAAAGCGAAAAAGCGTCCGTGTATTACGTTCTGGCAGACGAGGCGCCCGAGATGGGCGATGCACTGTCGCAAGCGCTGAGCGAGGCCGAGTTTGTGATTGTGCAGGCTTCCTTCCAGGAACCGTGGGATGATGTGGCGGATGTGATACTGCCCTCACCCATCACCTCGGAAAAGAGTGGTACGATGGTGAATACGGAAGGCCGTGTTGAGCAAATAGTGGCCGCCGTGGACAAGTCCTTGCCTGATGAAGTGGAAGTTATCGAAAAGATTGGCAATCGCATTCGGGCGGCATCTGCATCTGCCGGGGAATAGCTGTCGGTTTTGCAGCCTTGAACACGAATATGAAAGATAATATACGGGAATCCGGCAGCGAGCTTTGAGGAGGATACATAGTGGCGAAAGTAACGGTTTGCACGGATTGGTTGGATATCTGCTCTGGTTGTCATATGTCGCTCTTGGACATCGATGAACGCCTTGTGCAACTATTGGAGCATATACAGCTTCTCTCGTCTCCCATCACGGATTTGAAGCATCCCCCCAAGGAGGGCTGTGATATAGGTATCCTGACGGGAGCGGTGAGCAATGATCACCAACTGGCAGTGGCCGAAGAGATGCGCGAGCGATGCAAGATACTCATCGCCCTAGGAGATTGTGCGGTGTTTGGCGGGATCTGTGCCATGCGCAATTTCTTTGACGTGGAGGATGTGCTGAAAAGGGTGTACGTGGAGACCGAGAGCACGGCGCCCGATCAAAAGGTGCCTCAGTCTCCGGAGATCGCCAAGTTGCTCCCCCGCGTCAAGGCCATAAATGAGGTGGTGGATGTTGATCTGCACGTTCCAGGGTGTCCACCCACGGCTGATGGAATATGGTTCGTCCTCACCGAGTTCCTGGAGGGCCGTATGCCGGTCATACCAGAAGAGTTGTTGACCTATGATTGACGGATATGGAGGTCGCTTGGCAAGTTGCACGTGTTTAGCGCCGTTTGCTCAAGAATCGATAGGAGAAATAGATAATGGGTCGAAAAATAGCAATTGAACCTGTGACGCGCATCGAAGGACACGCGCGCGTCACGGTACACCTTGATGACGACGGCCAGGTCGAGCATGCTTACATGCACGTGGACCAGTTCCGGGGCTTTGAAAAGTTCTCCGAAGGGAGAATGTACTACGAGATGCCCGTGATCACGCCGCGCATCTGTGGCATCTGCCCCGTGAGCCATCATCTGGCCTCGGCCAAGGCGTGCGATGCGCTGGTGGGGGCTGAGCCGCCCAGGCCAGCTACACTGTTGCGGAGACTGCTCCACAAGGGACAACTGATCCAGTCGCACTCCATGCACTTTTTCCATCTGGCCTCGCCCGATCTATTACTCGGCTTTGATGCTGATCCGGCGGTGCGCAACGTGGCAGGGCTGTTGGAGGTGGATCCCGATCTAGCACTGAAGGCGATCAAACTGCGCAAGTATGGTCAGGAGATCATCGAGCGTGTGGGGGGACGCCGCATTCACATGCACTGGGCCGTGCCAGGCGGCGTAAGCGTTCCGCTGTCCCAGGAGGATCGGGACTATATCGTCGGCCAGGTCGATGAGATGATCGGGTATGCTCAAGAGGGGATCGCGATTGCCAAGGATTGGCTGGAGGCCAATCAGGACGTGGTGCAGAATTTTGCCAATTTCCCCTCTAACTACTTGGGCATGGTGAGCGACGGCGCTTTGGAAGTCTATGATGGCCCCTTGCGCCTGGTGGACCAAGATGGAAACCTGTTAGAAGAGTTCGATGGCCAGAACTATTTGGATTATGTGGAGGAACGTGTCGAGGACTGGACGTATCTAAAATTCCCTTACTATAAGAAAATGGGCTGGCCTGAGGGCACCTATCGCGTGGCACCTCTGGGGCGGCTGAACGTCGCAGACCGCGTCTCGACGCCGCTTGCCAACGAGGAATTTGAGGAGTTCAAGTCCCTGTCCGACGGGCCGGTGGAGCCCTCCCTCTACTATCACTATGCACGCCTTATTGAGGATCTGTATTGCATAGAGCGGGTGCGTGAACTGTGCGAGGATGAGGACATTCTCTCCCAGGACATCCTCAATACACGCGTCGATATGCAGGAGGAGGGGGTGGGCACCATCGAGGCGCCGCGCGGAACGCTATGGCATCATTACTGGGTGAATGACGATGGCGTGCTGCAGAAAGCCAACCTCATCGTGGCTACGGGCAACAATAACTGGGCTATGTGCAAGTCTGTGGATATGGTGGCCAAGGCCTTTGTGGATGGCAACGATCTGACAGAGGGCATGCTCAACCGCGTCGAGGCCGCCATCCGCTGCTACGATCCCTGCCTCTCCTGCTCCACCCACGCCTTGGGCCAGATGCCCATTATCATAGACGTTGTCGATGCGGAAGGCGAAACCGTAAAGCAGTTCCGTCGCGATTGATATCGGATACCTGCACATTTCAAGAGAAGACACGGCCTTTTGACGTGAAAGGCCGTGTCCTTTACACTTGTGGGAGAATCAGATTCCCACAAACAGGGGGGCAATATGGCCGCTAAGTCACCGCAGGAGATCCTTGGCGCTTCCTGCAATGCGGGATGCGTCAAGGCGGATCTATCCATTGTCGAGGAACTGATATTGGGTTTCTTGGCGGGGGCCTTTATCGCCTTGGGCGGTATGCTCACCGTCATGGGTCAGGAAGGAGTGTCCCTTAACCTGCCAGGGTTTATCTTTGCCGGGCTTGCCCCCGTGG
>JAYENT010000069.1:0-9541 GCA_034722245.1 Chloroflexota bacterium | reverse complement strand
GAGGAACTGATATTGGGTTTCTTGGCGGGGGCCTTTATCGCCTTGGGCGGTATGCTCACCGTCATGGGTCAGGAAGGAGTGTCCCTTAACCTGCCAGGGTTTATCTTTGCCGGGCTTGCCCCCGTGGGCATCCTGCTGGTCGTTACTACCGGGGCCGAGCTTTTCACGGCCAATGGCGCCATCATGCCGCCGGCTACCTTGGTGGGCGCCATTCGCTGGCAGAAGCTGCTCCGCAACTGGCTCCTGGTCTATCTGGGGAACGTGGTGGGCGCTCTATTTGGGGCGCTGGTTCTGGCCTACGGGACGGGCATTATCAACGTGAACGCCAGCAACCCGGGACGTGCTCTGGGGTCCGCGGCGGCGGCGCTGGCAGAGAACAAGCTGGCGGCGGGGTGGGGCGCATTGCTCCTTCGTGGCGTGGGCTGTGGATGGCTCCTCGGGCTCGGCATCTGGGCGGCCTTTGTCGCCGATGATCTGGTGGGGAAACTGGCGGGGCTGTGGCTTCCCGTCATCGCTTTCATGCTCCTGGGGTTCGAGCACGCCATAGCCAACGTCTTTTTCATTCCGCTGGGCATGATGAATGGCGCAGCGGTGGGTGTATTCCAGTTTTTGTGGGGTAATCTGCTCCCCGTGACCCTGGGCAACCTCGTCGGCGGGGCGGGCTTTGTCGGCGTGCTTTACTGGTGGCTGTATGCTAGGGAGTAGCATGGGGGCTGAGGCGTTGCTTTCGGGTTGCTCGGCCAAGGACTCTTTTCAAATGGGAGAAGTTGATTTTGCCCGCCCCTGGCGTGTTTTGTCGTTTAGTCAGCACGAGGGCGAGGAAAAAGAGATCGAGATCGTGCGAGAGGAGGCCCTTTCTATTTACATTAACGGGCGAAAAGTGGCCCTCTTGATGCGTATGCCTGGCAAGGAACGAGAATTGGCGGCTGGCTTCTGCGTTAGTGAAGGTTTGATCAAGAACTTCTCCGACGTACTTACCATTCAGCACTGCGAGCAAAAATCTGTCGTTGCGGAGACGGAATCACAATCAGGTCAGGAGTCAGCTATACCCTGCAACCGCGTACAGGTCTTGGTTCGCCCGGGAGCTCTGGGCGGAGAAGGGCATCTGGAGGTCGTGCGCTTGATCCGCGCAGGCGGCGGCGCCATGGACGCGGATCGTAACGAGCTTCCCCTATCTATGGTGAGCGAGGGGCCTCGAATCGACTATCGGATACTCTTTGATCTTTCGAGGGACATGCGAGCGGGACAATGCGCCCACAAGCGTGTGGGCGGTGTCCACGCAGCCGCCTTGTATGACGTTGAAGGACAGCGCGTGGTGCTCTGCGAGGATGTGGGGCGGCACAACGCGGTGGATAAGGCCATTGGCCATTGCCTCTTGCACGATCTGCCACTTTTGGACAAAGTGCTGCTCTGTTCCGGCCGCCTCAGCTACGAGATGGTCACCAAGGCCATCCGCATGGGCATACCGGCGCTGGCCTCCATGTCGTCTCCCACCACACTGGCCGTGGAGATCGCCGATCAGTTCAATCTAACCCTCGTCGGCTATCTAGGCGGGCGACACATGACCGTCTACACACATCCCGAACGGCTGTATGCCATTCCTCAGTGATCGCTGGCCGCGAGGACGAGGCGGGTTAGCCGATATTCCATGCCCCTTACTTCTCGAGGGCGCACCGTGAGATCATAGGTGCCCGATACGACGCCAGGCATAGAAAAGCAATGGATATCCCGCACCTTCTCACCCTCCCGCCAGTCCTCTGGGGGGAATGTGTCGCCCGTTATGCGCAAATCCGTTTCCCACACGGCATGGCCGTCCTGCCTGAGGGTCAAGATCATCTCCTGTGGGACAGATCCCTCGCCTTCCCGGGTCCAAAAGAGGATCAGCTTGGCCATCTCGCCTGGGCGTAGGGCCTCGGGTTCGCCCCTGTGCTCGTGCCCCAAGCGATACAGATCGTAGCCCAACAGGCGCAACGCTCCCCACTTTGCTTCTGCCTGCGCTGGAACGACGTGCTGCATGTCGAGGGCCGATTCAGGCGGTGGGGTGAAAGGAAGCTGGACGGGGATCTTCTGTAGATCGATGGTAGTTCTTCCCCCTTGAAGTGGCAGACGTGTGCCTTCGGCAGGATCGTAAAGGCCGGCCCGCAGTTGATGCATGCCGGGAACCGTCCCTGCGGGAATGAGGATGCCGTGGTTGTCTGTGATCACCTCACCCACCTCCCAATCGGTGGTCAATCGCCTGCCCCCGCCTGGCTCCGCATCGCGCTGGGCCACGATGTTGCCCTCCCCGTCCACCAGGTGCAGGAATACCTTGTAGCGCCTCTCCAAGGGCGCCAGGGCCTGCCAAAAGAGGGAAAGTTGGACGATCTCACCGCTTTTTGGCCTTGGTGTGAGCAGGGCATAACCGCGCAGCCGCACCTTTTCGCCCAGTAGATAGTCCGTTCGCTTCTGGATTCCATGGGGCAATTCTTGAGGCACAGCATAGACGAGAAGGCGTATGTTGCCGAACCAACTGTCCATGGCCTTGTAGCAGTGGCTATCGAGCCAGCCCTCCACAAATCCCTGGGGATCGCTCTCCCGGGTGGCCCAGAAGATACCATAGATGCGTCTATGCTTCGCCACGATGTCCTGCAGGGTCCGTTCTGTGTGCGCTTCGTTCAGGGGGCGCTCTTTTGGCAGGGGGTATTCGGGAAGGTCGCCTTGATAGTAGTAATCGACGGTCTCGATCTGGGAGGGAGCGTTGATGACGATGGCATCCTGGGGTGTCGATGTGGCCTCGATATAAGCCACGGCGCCGCGATAGTCGTCACGGAAGAACGTCTCCTCCGTGTACAGCCCTATCAAGGAATAGGCCGACGCAGCGCAGACGGCGAGGATGAGCGAGGTAGCGACCAGGCTTTCTATCCAGCGTCGTCGTCGTGCTATCGCACGCCTCGCCAACTGGCCCAGTCCCAAAATACCCCGCGCTTGCAGGATATAGTACGCCGGGGCAACCAGGAGCAGGAACTTCGGTTTGTACATGGGCCGCCTGAGGGAGAGGGCGAAGATCAGCCCCAAGGGAAGCAACAGGTACAGGGTCGTGTCCGTACGTAAAATGTCGGCCTTTGGTTCATCCTCGCTGCCAAGGCGGCAAAGGATGCCTGGCAGCACTAAAAGAGACAGTCCTAGGCCATACAGTTGGTTTCGAAGCCCCTCTTTGACCGTTACCCCCAGGGGGAGGACGCGACACACGCTGAACAAAAAACGTGGGAGCGAGAAGGGAGCGCTCACGGCGGGCCAACTGCGCAGCGTCTGCCAGGACATCGCCAGCCAGGGGATATAGGCCAAGAGAACAACACACTGCGCGACGCCCCAAAAAAGGAGCGGAAGCCACTTTCTGCTTACTCCGGCCTCATCCGCTTCATATGGACAGCCCCGTAGCCAACGGATGAGAAAGGCCACGTTTTGTGCAAAGAGCAGAGCGAAACCGAAATAGTGAGTGTAGACCACCAGGATACTGGTCAACGGATAGATGGCAGCATAAAAGGCGGTCGCCGCCGTCCTCCTTTCCCTGCCAGGCCCCACCAGTTCCCCCGCAAAACGTTCGTAGGCCAGCATGGAGAGCGCGCCAAAGAGCGCCAAAAAGATGTACATGCGCGTCTCTTGGGAATAGTAGATGGCAAAAGGAGAGACTGCGGCCAGGAAGGCAGCCAAGAGGCCAGTGGTCGCGTCAAAGGAGCGGGCCAAAAGGTAGATGGCGGCCACGAGGGCCACCCCTCCCAGGGCGCTGAGGGCGCGGACGCCTCTCTCGCTGGTGCCGGCCAGCTTTACCCAGTAGTGCAGCATATAGTAGTAGAGGGGGGGATGGATGTCGTGGGAGGCGTTTCGCGTGATGGTGGCCAGATCGCGCTGGGCCAGGGCCACGCTCGTGCCCTCGTCGTTCCACAGGCTCTGCGCCCCGATCCTGTAGAAGCGCAGAGCGAGGGCTAGGAGGAGAATAACAGTCAGTATCAATGCATTGCGCCACGTCTTTCGTTTCTGAATGCGCATCATCTTGCCTATGGCATCCTCTCCGCCGGGTCGGTAGAACAAGAGGCAACCTTTTCACGGCGTTGGGTACGGCTCGCCAGGAGAGTAGCGCCCCCTACGGTGACGATGCCCAGCGCCATACCCACCAGCTTGCGCAAGCCCATGGTGTTGTTGCTGCGCCGCACGATCAGGCCATCCAGGGCCAGTGTTCCCTCCGTTACGTGGAGATGGACGCGGTGACGTTCGTCCGCCAGCCCTCGCGCGATGGGAATCGCCACCGTCCCTTGTTCGCCAGCGTCGTGGCCACGGACCCCCGCAAGAAGCTGAGAAAAGATCCCATAGCTCCCTTGCACCCTCTTTTCTTCGTCGATAAGAATCTCCACGCCCTGCAGCGCCGAGGAAGGGGGTCCGGCGTGGCGTAAGACCAGGGTCAGGTCGGTGCCCTCAAAGGAAAAATCGAGGGTGGCGCCCTCGTGTCCCAGGGCGTAGGCGCCAAGCACGGCCCCCTCATCGGCGACGTGCTGCCATGCGTCCTCACCGGCGCTGTAGTGAAGGGCCCAATGGTCCTCTTGGTGATAGCCAACGTTGACGGCCGGCGGGCGATTAGCCAGCCAGGACATGGCGGCGTACACGGGGAGGGGCGTGAAATCGGGCTCCATCAGGCGAAAATAATACCAAGCCTGATCCTTCTCGGCGTCGGAGGGGCGGCGAAAGAACCAGTAGTTCATCACGCCCATCCAGGGCCACTCTCTCTGGGCGCGGCGGTAGGCCTCCAGGGCATAGGTGGCCTGGCGCTCCTCGGTCACGCGCCCGTAGCGGGGAAAGGCAGGGAACGATTGAGGCACGCTGTTCCAGCCCACTTCGGTAGCCCAGATAGGCTTGTCCGCATCGCCGTGGCGCACCATGATCTCACGAATGAGCTGTACCCGCGAAAAGTTTGTATAGCGTGGGGCGGCGCGCCGGTCATAGGGTCCGGTCCACAACCCATATACCATGGCTCCCATGACGTCGAAATAGCCCTTTACTCCCGCCTGGTACATGCGCTCCAGATAGAGCAGGTCGCTCATGTTGCGACCTCCCGTTTCCGTCGTCTGAGCCAGGCCGGCGGCGAGGATCACACAGTGGGGATCGGCTTCCTTGGCGCGGCGATAGGCCACCTTTAGCAGTTCTGTGTATGCTGCGGGGTTGACGTCTTGTTCTCCCCATTCGGGATAGATGTTGGGCTCGTTCCAGATTTGAAAGTAGCGGACGCGTCCCTTGTAGCGACTGGCCACGGCATAGACAAAGTCGCCGAAATCGGTATAGTCGTCAGGGGGAGCCAGTTCCCATCCTGGGGCGTTGCCCACGCTGCGGCTCCAGGCTGGCGGGTTATCCAGGCGCGCGATGATCTCCAGGTCATACTTTTCCGCCGCATCGACGATATAGTCGTACTTTCCCCAGGCGCTCCTGTCCCAGCGATGATCCCAGAAGTCGCCCTTGCCCGCGATCTCGATATCCTCCCATGGGAATTCCTGTCGTATCCAGCAAAAACCTGCATCGGAGATGGCCTGGAGCGAGCGGTCCACCTTGGCACGCTCCACCTCTTGCTCCAAAAAGGTGTTGACGCCATAGGGGGAAACTCCCGCGTGACGTATGGGCGTAAAGGGGTCAGTCCTGGGCGGAGCGTGGGTCAACTTTAGATAGGCGAGGGCCAGCGTGCCTTTGATCTGCTCTTTGAAGTCCTCCTCGCCTGTCCAGTGGGCCAGGGTGAAGCGGACGGCTTCTGTATGCTGGTGAGCGTACAGCCCCAGAAGGGCGAGGACGATCAGCAGAAGGCCGACGATAAAGAACGCATATTGACGATGCCCGTAATGGGGAAAATTACCGGTCTCTTTTCGCATGGTGTCATGCGCGTCTTCGCCGGGGGTCCTTTTGCCAACCATGTCCTCTTGGGCACGCCCGCTGCTACTCTGGCCGCCGCCGCGTGCTGCGCCGCGGCCGCTGGGGCTTCTCTTTGCCACGATAGGTGGGGACCTTGAGGTCCAGGATGGTGCATACCGAGGTGTCCAGGAGACGGCTCTTGAGGCGCTCGTCCAGGCCTCCCCACGCCTCGTTGGAGACCGTCAGCACCGTGGGTAACCCTCCCACGTATCGATGATTGAGAATTTGAAAGAGCTTGGCTTGAGCCCAGGACGTGGTATTCTGAACCCCCAGATCATCCAGGACTAACAGCCAGGCCTGGCGCACCTCATTGAAGCGTTGGTCGTAGGAGACGGGGCTTCCCGGACGAAAGGTCGCCCGCAGGTGATCCAGCAGGTCGGGCACCACGACAAAGAGGACCGTCATGCCGCTCTGCTTGACGCGGTTGGCCACCGCCGCGGCCAGATGGGTCTTGCCCACGCCATAGTCTCCCCGCAGTAGAATCCAGTTCTGAGGACGCTGGGCATACTCTCGCACGGTGCGGACGATCCTCCTCAAGTGCGTTGACTGCTGAGGGTCTATTTGCCCCTGACGCGTCAAAAAGGTATCAAAGGTCATTCCCCCATAGAGGCTCAGGCTGCCAAAGGTCTCATCCTTGCCCTGCACGCGAAAGTCAGAGGCGTAGATAGGCAATCGTCTGACCAGGGACTGATCGCGGAGGCGGGAGGCCAATCGCGGATCCATATCCCCAAGCATCTGGTTGGTAGTGATGACCGTGGGCAGTTCGGCGTTGTAGCGGTAATTGAGGATCTGGTATAACTTCTCCGCCGCCCAGGGTGTCGCGTTGTGGGTGCCCAGATCGTCGAGGATGAGCACGGGCACGTTCCGCACCTGTTCAAAGCGCTCATCGTAGGTCACGGGGCTATTAGGCGCATAGGTGGAGCGTAGATGATCGAGCAAGTCGGGCACCACGACAAAGAGGACGGGGCGTCCCTCCTTTACCCGGTCGGTGGCGATGGCCGCCGCCAGGTGGGTCTTGCCGCAGCCATAGGAGCCGGTCAGAAGGAGCCATCCCGAAGGGTTCTTGGCAAATTCACGGGACGTTTCCAGCGCGTCCTTTAGGCTGAAGGCCACTTCTGGCGACGCGTCTTCGTTTACTTTGAAGGTATCAAAGGTCATACCCGCCAGCTGCTCAAGGTTGCTCGTCGTGCGCAGTTCCTCCAGCCGCTTACGCTCTATCTCCTGACGCTTACAGATACAGGGCACCGCCTTGCCAAACAAGGGATGCCCCATGGGCACATTCAAGCGCACATAACCCGCCCCTTTGCAGATGGGGCAGACCTCCTCTTCCTCGTTTCTTTCAGGCTCCTGAGAATTCATTCTTAAAGATGATATCTATACGTGATTCTAACTTCCGTATTGCGTCACGTCTTGCCTTCTCGGTTCCAGCGCTCCAGGATGGCTTCGATATAGCGCCAGTTCCGCACGTTGCGTTCGACGGCGATCTGAAAGGCCTCTTCGATCCAGCTCTGCGGGTAATCCCTCTCGGCCTCCTCCAGTTTCTCGGCCAACAGGGGCGTGAGCAGGCCAATGTTCTGTTCGTAGAGTTCAAAGATGTTCGGCCGGGGGCGCTCTATGTGGGGCTCTTCCACGTAGCCCCTCTTTTCCAAGAGCAGTTCGCCACGCCTGACCTCCTCGACGGCCTTGCGTCCCTGGGCCGTATTGACGAAAAAGTAATGTGCCGTCCCCTCCGTGTCGGATATATCGAGTTGTAGCAGCGTGCCCCGCCTCACGGCCCGTTCCAGGGCCTTTTCGAGCACCTCCTTGGGATCTTTTGCTTTTTCGTTCTCCTCGGTGCAAAGTGCGGAAAGGAGCAGTCCCTCTGCCTTTAATTCCTCAAGGGTCAGATAGCGGGGATATCCCTTCTGCCGATGCAGGAACCAGAACATGAATAGCGTGAGTCTAAGCTCCGCCAAGTCATCGATTTTGGGAAGAAGATCCGTAAAAAAGAGATCGGGGATGGGAGTAAAACGGACCTTGCCTGCTGGAAAGCCCACAAATGATTTCATAATGGCCCAAAGTCGACGTCGCTGAAATAGTCCTCCTCCACGCTATGCAGCTCCAAGTCCGAGAATTGCGTTCTGGAGGGATCGAAACGCAGCGATACGGTATCCATAGGACCGTTGCGGTGTTTAGCGATGATGATGTCGGCGATGTTCGCCCTGTCCGTATCCTGATTGTAGACCTCATCGCGATAGATGAACAGAACCACGTCAGCATCCTGCTCGATAGAGCCGCTTTCGCGCAGGTCCGAGAGGACAGGACGCTTATCCTGACGTGACTCCACGGCACGGGAGAGCTGTGAGAGGGCCACAACGGGCACCTTGAGCTCCCGGGCCAGAGCCTTGAGGGAGCGAGAGATATAGGATATCTCCTGCACCCGGTTCTGGCTATGGCGTCCTCCGCCCTGCATAAGCTGCAAATAGTCCACAATGATCAGGTCGAGGTCATACTCAGCCGCCAGACGCCGCGATTTGGTGCGGATTTCCATGGGAGAGGGGGACGGCGTATCGTCGATGAATATGGCCGTCTCCGATAGGACGCCGCTCATACGCGTGAATTTGTCCCACTCTATCTCGTCTATGCGCCCTAGGCGAAGACGCTGGGAGTCGATATTCGTGTGAGAGGCGATCATGCGCTGCACGAGTTGCTCGGCTGCCATCTCCAAGGTGAACATGGCCACCACCGAGTTGCTGTCCAGCGCGGCGTTGCAGGCGATATTTACGGCCAGGCTCGTCTTTCCCATCCCGGGGCGAGCGGCGATGATGATCAGGTCCGAGGGTTGCAGGCCGCCCAACAGGCGGTCGAGATCGGAAAAACCAGTGGGCACCCCCAATGACTCGTCGCCATGCTCCACCAGGAACTCGACCTTGTCATAGTACTCCTTGATGATCTCGCTGATGGGCACCAGAGATCTGCTGATGCGCCGCCGCGAAACCTCAAAGAGAATGCGCTCCGCCTGGTCGATGACCTCGTCCGCATCCTCGTGATCTCCGTAGGCCAGGGCGGCGATCTCGCCCGCCGCGTCGATCAGACGCCGCATGAGGCTGGTGCGCTCGACAATGTGCCCATAGTACTCCACGTGGACGGAGGTGGGGACGATGTTGATCAAAGAGGTTAGGTAGGCCGATCCCCCGATGAGATCCAGCTCATCGCGTCGCTCAAGCTCGTCCACAACCGTGACAAAGTCGGCGGGCAGATGCCTCTCGTGCAAGGAGCGCATGGCGCGGTAGATGACCTGGTGCGTCTCACGGTAGAAATCCGACGCTCTGAGAAAACTCGAGACCCTGACGATGGCATCGGGATCGATGAGCAGGCTTCCCAATACGGACTGCTCAGCCTCGATATTCTGTGGAGGAAGCCGATCGGCAGACATTTAATCCTCTTCCAGATCGCCAAGATCTAACCCATCCACAAAGTCCCGGAAAACGTCCAGATCCTCGCCCGTCGCCCTCTCCATCTCCTCACGGATGTCGGGAGAAGGTAAGATACCCGCCTTTTCCATGACGCTTTCCTCAGCATAAATGGGCACCTCGATGCGTACAGCGAGGGCGATGGCGTCGCTGGGGCGCGAGTC
>JAYENT010000068.1:0-13095 GCA_034722245.1 Chloroflexota bacterium | reverse complement strand
CTCCGCACTTGACGCCATCATGCCCCGCCGCGTATGATGCATTCATCAAAGTACAGAGCTATCAGGAGGGAAAGGAACCATCATGAAACTGGCCATGGGCATGCGCGACGTCACCGAGGACAATCTCACGTTTGCCAAGCAGATCGGGGTGACCCATCTCACCATCACCAACACGAGTCTCTTTATCGACGAGGCCCCCTATTACGATTACATGCGTCTCCTGCAGACAAGGACGCGCATCGAGGCGGCAGGGCTCAAGATGTTCGGCATCCAGAACCTACCACCACAGTGGTACGACAAGATACGCTACGGCCTGCCGGGGCGGGACGAACAGATCGAGAACTATTGCCAGACCATCGAGAATATGGGCAAGGCGGGAATCCCCATCCTGGGCTACAACTTTCATGCCGTCAGGGTCTGGCGCACGAGCCGCCACACGCGGGGCAGGGGCGGGGCCC
Organism: Chloroflexota bacterium; assembly: GCA_034722245.1. Taxonomy (GTDB): domain Bacteria; phylum Chloroflexota; class Anaerolineae; order UBA1429; family UBA1429; genus JAWLEV01. The sequence continues at coordinate 12,637 of JAYENT010000068.1, read as the reverse complement.
ATTTTACCAGCTACGATCACAGCCTGATGAAGGATGCCCCCGTGTTGGCCCAGAAGGAGATCGGCGACGAGGAACTATGGGAAAACTATGCGTATTTTATCAAACGCGTCATGCCCGTCGCTGAATCGGCGGGGGTCAAGCTGGCCCTGCACCCCGACGATCCGCCCCTCAGCCCCATCGCGGGCGCGGCCTGCATCTTTAGGAGCGTGGAGGCTTTTCAGCGGGCCCTTGATCTGGCCCCCAGCCCCTCAAACGGCCTCGTGTTCTGTCAGGGATGTTTCACCGAGATGTTGGGTCAGGGCGTCTTTGACGCCATACGCCACTTTGGCAAGCAGGGTAAGGTGTTCTACGTCCATTTCCGCAACGTGGTGGGCAGCGGAGAGAAATTCCGCGAGGCCTTTGTCGATAACGGGGATATCGACTTTTGGAAGGCCATGCAGACGTGGAAGGAGGTGGGCTTTGACGGCCCCATGATCCCCGACCACCTCCCCCACATGGTGGGCGATTCGCCCTACGCCCACCGCGCTCGCGCCCACGCCATCGGGTACATGAAAGCGTTGATGACGGCTGCCGGCGTCATATAGCATAGATAGAAGGGCGCTCTAGCTGAGCCGCCGATGTCCCCGTGGCACGTGGGGATGGGGACATCGGCGCGCCCGGAACGCACGATCACGTTGCGAGGCGACTAACTCTGGTAGACGCTGGCCGCTGCCGCCAAGCCCTCGTCCACACGCTCGTTCTTGAGTACGTCTCCCAGCGCGGAGAGCAGGAGCATGACGTTCGACTGCTGCGAGGCATAGCCCATTAGCCCCACACGCCAGGCGTGGCCCGCGAACTTGCCCAGTCCTCCACCGATCTCAATGCCGTAATCCTCGAGGAGTTTTCCACGCACCGCCTGGTCATCGACGCCCTCTGGAATCATCACCGTGGTCAAGGAGGGAAGACGGATCTCTGGATCCTCGACGGCCAGCGGGAGTCCCATGGCCTCAAAACCGGCAATGAGGGCCTGTTGATTCTCCACGTGGCGCGCATAGCGCGCCGCCAGCCCCTCCTCTCTGATCTCTAGAAGTGCCTCGCGCAGGGCATAGGTCATGTTGATCATGCCCGTCTGATGATAGCCGCGCTCGGGACCCCAGTAGCGCCAGATCTGCCCTATGTCCAGGTAGAAGCTCTGTACCGGCGTTTCGCGTTCCTTATAGGCCGACACCGCCGCTGGGCCAAAGGTGATGGGCGAGAAGCTGGGGGGCGAGCCGATACATTTTTGCGTGCAGCTGTAGGCGATGTCAATGTTGCGTTCATCCACTTTGACAGGCATGCCCCCCAGGGAGGTGACGCAATCGACCAGAAATAGGGCGCCGGCCTCGTGGGCCAATGTGCTTATCTCGTCCAGAGGCTGCAAGACGCCCGTCGAGGTCTCGGCGTGCACGATGGCCACCATTTTGGGATCGACGGTCTGCAGTGCTTCTTCCACCTGGTCCGCCTGGATGGCGGTGCCCCACTCAGCGTCCACGCGTGTGACGTCCGCGCCACAGCGGTTGGCGACTTCCACCATGCGCTCACCAAAGATGCCCGATACGCACACCAACACGGGATCGCCGGGCTCCAGCACATTGATAAAGGCGGACTCCATGCCGGCCATGCCCGTGCCAGGTACACATACCGTCCACTCGTTGTCCGTCTCAAAGACCTCGCGCATCAGCTCCTGCGTCTCGTCCATCAGTTCCACGTATTCGGGATCCAAATAGCCCAGGAGGGGCGTGGCACACGCCCGCAGCACGCGGGGCGATATCTGGCTCGGGCCAGGGCCCAACAGCAGGCGAGGTGAAGGGTTCAACATTCCAAAAGGTTCAGTCATAACAGTCACTCCTTATCTTTTTCCAGAGAGCGCAATGCCTTAGACGCGCTTTTCCCTTCGTAGGGGATAGAGTCCACAGAGACCCTGTAAAGGATATGCCAAAACGGCGAGAGGGGCAAGTGCCTTGTGAAATCGCGCCACCCCATTTGACAAGGCTCCCACGGAGCACATAATCAGATAAAGTATGTTCCGTTTGGGAAAGGACAGGATCGGATATGGATCGCGCGCGCATCGGCATCATCGGCGTCGGGTGGTGGGGCACTGTAGGCCATCTGGAGCCCTTGAGCAGCGATGACAAGGCGGATATAGTGGCCGTCTTTAGCCGCACGGAGGCAAAAGCAAGGGACCGCGCTGAGCGCTACGGCGTACCGAGGTATTATACCGATTATCGCGCCCTCATTGATGAGTGCAACTTGGACGGGGTCATCATCGCCACCACGCCCAACGTGCACTATGAGCAGGCACGCTATGCCCTGGAACACGACGTGCATGTGCTCATGGAAAAGCCCTTTGTGCTACAGGCCCGCCATGCCGAGGAACTGGCGCGTCTGGCCGAGGAGCGGGACCTGCTGCTCTCCGTATGCCACCCCGTCCTCTTTCATCCTTGGATGCAGGAGGCGCGCAGGCGACTGCGGAAAAATGTCCTGGGCGACATCCTCATGATCTCGGCCCTCTTTTCGCAGCGCGTGTATGATCTCTATCGTGGCGACGTGTCCGCCGCTTTCGACGACCGAGCGGGCGGCTATCCGCGACCCAATCGGACTTCGTATTCCGATCCCTCCATCGTTGGCGGCGGCGAGGGGCACACCCAGGCTTCCCACCTGATAGGGAGCGTGCTCTGGCTCACGGAACTGAGGCCGGTGAGCGTCTATGCGCAGATGAACTCCCTGGATGTGGAGGTCGACGTGGTGGATGCCATCCTGGTGCGCTTTGACAACGGGGCCCTGTGCACCCTGACCACCAACGGTCTCCTGCCCAGGGGTGTCAGTTCCAATCACATCCAGATTCAGGGGGAAAAGGGGATATTCGCCATGGATACCCTGAACGGCTCGGCCCTCCTGCACCTGGACGCCGAGGAGGGGCCTCAGGCGTTCGATACACCCCCGCGCTTTGACACCCGGGAAGGGCCTCCTCGCAACTTTGTGCGAGCCATATTGGGTGAGGAGACGCTTCACGCGGACACACAGGTGGCCATCGATGAAGTCAGGATTCTGGATGCCGCCTACAGATCGGCGGAAAGCGGAGAGAGCATTCAGATTTAGGCCATCAGTAAAAGGGAGAAGATAGTAATGCAAATCGAGTTCCTAGGAGCCGCACGCAGTGTGACTGGCTCCATGCACCTGCTTCACGTAAACGGCAGCCGCATTCTCCTTGAATGTGGCATTTTTCGCGGCCATCGGGAGGAGGCGTTCCAGCGTAATCGCAACCTGCCTTTTGACGCCCGCCAGATCAATGCCCTCGTCCTCTCACATGCCCACATCGATCACAGCGGCAACATTCCGAACCTGGTCAGGTCGGGATTTGAGGGCAACATCTACACCACGTCGGCCAGCCGAGACCTTTGCAGCATCATGCTGCGCGATTCGGCCTATATCATGGAGCAGGACGTGGCCTATCTTAATAAGAAACGACGCCGACGACACGAGCCGCCCCTGGAGCCCATCTATACCGTCCAGGACGCCATGCGCAGTCTCAAGTACTTTGTGAGCATCGGTTACGAGCGGCCCATATTCATCGCTCCCGGCGTGCAACTCACCTTTTACGATGCCGGCCACATTCTGGGCTCCGCCCTGTGCGCCCTGGACATCTCTGAGAATGGACGCGACTACCGTCTGCTCTTTACGGGAGACGTGGGACGCAAAGATCTGCCCATACTGTGCGACCCACAGACAGTGCCCGACGTGGACTATCTCATGATCGAGAGCACGTACGGCACGCGCCTGCACGGGACGCTGGAGGAGGCGGACGAGTTCCTGGGATACACAGTACGCGAGACCTGCCAGCGCGGTGGCAAGATCATCATCCCCGCCTTTTCCGTGGGACGCACGCAGGAGATCGTCTATGCCCTCCATCGTCTCAGCCGCGCCAAAAAGATTCCGGACATTCCCATCTTTGTGGATTCGCCCCTGGCCATCAACGCCACCGAGATATTTCGCCTGCATCCCGAGTACTATGACGCTGAGACCCATGCGTTCATGCACAAGTACCGGGATCCCTTTGGCTTCGATCAGTTGCACTATACGCGGCGTGCATCCCAGAGCAAGGCGCTAAACACGCGGAACGAACCCATGGTCATCATCAGCGCCTCGGGAATGTGCGAAGCGGGGCGCATACTCCACCATCTAAAAAATAACATCGAGGACAGCCGCAACACCGTGCTCTTTGTCAGTTTCCAGGCCGAGCACACCCTGGGCCGGCGCATCCTGGAGGGACAGAAGAAGGCGCGCATCTTTGACCAGGAGTACGACGTGCGGGCCCAGGTGGAGAGCATTACTGGCTACAGTGCCCACGCCGACCGCGCTGAACTGCTGGACTATGTGCGGGGGCTCGATCCCTATGGGCTGCGAGAGGTTTTTGTGGTACACGGGGAAGAGGACGCTGCCCTCGCCTTTGCGGACGCCCTACAAGATATCGGAGTGCGCAAAACAAAGGTGCCCGTGCGGGGCGAAAAGGTAACCATTTGAGAGCCGCCCCAGCCTAAGAATGTGGTTCGGGGGACAGGAGTTCCCCCTGTCTCGTCGCGTCCAGAGGATACCCCACAACGTAGCGCCAGGGCTCACTCGGTTCCTGGGCCGCCAGCCATAGCTCCGATATACGAAAGGTGATATGGGGGACGCGGCCCGCCGCGGTGCAAAAGAAGTATGCCAGTTCCTGGTCCGTCAGGCCGAGACCGAGGGTGATATGGGGCAAATAGGGATCCTTGCAACCCTCCATCCCTTTGGCGTCAGCAAAAGAGATCCACCCGCGCGTCGCCTCCAAAAGCTCCTCATGCAGGGCGACGAGCCGATGAGAATCGGCGAGGCGGAGGTAGATGACGTTATCGTCCTTTTTCTCAAAGACCCCTATTCCTGTGACAGATACGTGCAAAGGTCGCCAGCGACCACACACTCTTTGAACAATGTGCGAGAAGGCGGCATGGCCTTGACCCTCGATCAGGTGAAAGGAGCCCAATAGGGTGATGTGGTATCCCATGGTGGGCCTGCTGGTCCCCAGGGGAATCAGGAAATTGTCTTCAATGGTCACCTCTATGTCACGCGGCACCCGAGCCACCAGGACGTGTCGGGCTCCATCGGAAAGATACTCCACAAACTATCTCCTCTGATCGTCTCCACAACTGCGCCGACAGTAAACCAGCAGGTCAGTTGTGTCCATCCGCGCGAATAGCCCCCTACAGCACCCAAAAGGGTGCATGTCCTTCTCGCGCCCAGCGTTGGAGCACGCGCAAGGCGGCATCAGCCCGCCTGCGAAGTGCCTCCGAGGGACCGAGGGCCTCGAATTCGTCCCTATCCAGCACGACCTGCTGGCCGCCGGGTAGCACCAAGAGATCGAGGACTGCATCCTGCCAGGCGATCCGTCCCGCGCCGATCTCGACATCCATCGTGAAGTTACAGTACCACCCTTTGAGAACGCCCGCATCGCTGTACATCTGCATGACGTTGAAATCCTCGTGGGGATAGTAGAACTCTACGAATATATCCCCCAGGCGTATGCGAAAGAAGCCCAGGTCGTGGGGCGTGGGATCCTCCCATACGGTGCGCACGGCCAGAACGTGGGAATCGGCATACACCACGCGGCCAGGATAGCTGATCACGGCCCGTCCCTCATGGTCCAGTTTGGTGACGGCGATCTCCTGGGATAGGCTCATCTTCTACTTCCTAGAGAGTGGAGCATATGCGCGCTAAGATCAATCCCCCTCATCGTCCGCCGTCTCGGGAAGGGGGCAGGCATTGGAGACAGTTATGGTCATCACGGCCAGACCCGACGCCGCAACGCGCCCGAACGCCTCTCGCAAGGCAGAGAAAACCTCTCCCTCGTCTCCCCAGACCACCGTACTCATGCTACCCATCCGATAAGGCAGTCCCCGCTCGGACAACACGCGCAGAACTTCATGAACGGGAGAACTGTAATCCTCTTGTCCCAAAGGATAAAGGCTTATTTGCGCACTAATCTCATTCATTTGTCGATCCTCCCTACCAATAGGGCCCCACGCCCTCTGCAAAAGATCTGACCGAGCCTTTCCAACAGAGGAGCCACGCACATCCCGCGCCCCGAAGGGCCGAAAAAGACGGCGCTGCTCCAACGCACGGGACCGTGGGTGCCCAGCAGATCAAGGAACTCCTCGGCGGTGTAAAAGTGGGCATGACGAAAAGGACCCTCTTGCTGTTGCCGATACGTGGCCGCCCAAGGGCTCCGGGCATTGAGCACGCCCACAATCACCCTCCCCTCAGGGGCGGCGACGCGGTACATCTCGGCCACGGCGCGCGTGGGGTCGGAAACGAATTCCAACATCGTGACAGACACCACGAGGTCGAAGACGCCATCGGCAAAGGGGAGCGACTCGGCCTCGCAGCGCCTCCACGTAACGGATGCGTCCTTTGCTCCGGCTACTTTCAGCATGGGTTCGGAACTGTCACAGGCGGTCACCTTCAGTCCATGCTTGGCCAGGTCGAGTGCAAAGTGCCCCGTGCCGGTGCCCACGTCGAGGGCCCGCTCGCCCGCCCGCGGACGCGCCAGGCGATGGATCAAGGCCTTCTCGTAGCGATCCGCAAGGGCCCCCAGAGGCGTCTCATACCACTGATCATAGCGTGCCGCCACTTTCTCCCCTTGAAAGGGATTGTGGTGCATCTCTTTGTCCATACCCTCCCCTTTTCATGCTGGCACGGCCGAGATCAGACTACACTTTCCCACTATAGGCCGAGAAGTTGGGAGAGGCAAAATGGCACGCTGGGATTGCGTCATCAGGTGCCCCGGTGCTATACTGAGGACGTTGTGGACATGGGGCTGTTTGAGATATAGGGGATAAAAGGAAGCGATTTTGCACATCTGCGTCTATTGCTCTTCGAGTTCCGCCGTCGATGGGATATATCATGAGGCAGCGAGAGAGTTCGGAAGGCTTTTGGCCCAGCGGGGACATTCGCTGGTCTATGGCGGGGTGCGCGTGGGGTTGATGGGCGAACTCGCGCGTGCAGTCAAAGAGGGAGGGGGCCACATCGTGGGCGTCATCCCCCGACGGCTGCAGGAATTCGATCTGGTGTATCAGGAGGCCGACGAGATCATCGTCACTGACTCTATGGCTGAACGCAAGCAGGTCATGGAACAGCGGGCCCAAGCCTACGTGGCCCTTCCTGGTGGTTTTGGCACGCTGGAGGAGATGGTCCAGGCCTTGACCCTCAAACAGCTAAAATACATTCGCGGGGCCATGGTGCTGCTCAACGTGGGCGGCTTTTACGATCCCCTGCTGGCATATTTCGAGCAGTTATATGAAAAGAACTTTGCTAAGGCAATCCATCGCCAGTTGTACCACGTGGCCGATACGCCAGCGAGGGCCCTGGACTATATCGAGGGTTACAGGTACAAGCCACTCCCCGAAAAGTGGTTCTTGGAGAGCACGTCTAGGCAGTAGGATGAGAAGACTCCAGACGCCGCCGCAGGACATTCCACAGCATGTCCAGTTCCTCAACACGTAGGAGGCGCGCTCCGACCAGATACCCTGCGCCCGCCAGGCCCATGCAAAGGGCCACGAGCAGAGCCTCCCCCACGGCGCCCGAGGGCATTCGTCCCTCCAGGAGCAGACGACCGCTGTAACCAAGGGCCGCCACGGGCAGCGAAGCGACCATCGCTTTGGCCGCCGCAAGGGCCACCCCATAGCCACGTAGCCCCCCGAAACGCCGAGCAAAGACGAGAAGCATGAGCAGGGCATGGCTGGTGAGTTGCACGGTGTTGGCAACCACCAAGCCCAGGAATCCGAACCCGAGCAAAAAGGCCAGCGAGGGTCCCACCAGCAGGTAGATGCCCACGCCAACGATGCCCACGATAACGGGGGTCACGGTGTCCTTTTGCGCGTAAAAGGCAAAGACGAGGGGCAGATCGATGGCCGCAAAGGGGAGTCCCGGCAGATAATAGCGCAGGGCCCGCCAGCTCTGCAGCGTGTCCATCGGTGTAAAGCGACCGTGTTCAAAGATCAGTCGGATGATGGGCTCGCCCAGCACAAAGAGACCCACCCCGGCGGGGATGATGATCACCAGCACGAGACGCAGGCCTCGACTCAGGGTGTGTTTGAAACGCTCCAGCTCCTCCTCCGCATCGAGACGCGAAAGGGCAGGCAGCACGGCCAGGGAGATGGCCATGGAGACCAATCCCAAGGGAAGTTGAAACAGAAAGGTCGCCTTTGTCATCCACGTTATGGCCTCCTCCGCCGTGCGCGAGGCCAAGTTGCGGTCGATGATGATACCCACGTTTTGGATGACGATGCTCAACACCACGGGCGCATAGAGCGCGAGGATGCGGCGCACTACGGGATGACGCCAGCGAAAGCGCAGAGAAAGGTGCGTGCCGCGCAGGGCGGGCAACTGCACCAGAAGCTGCATCGTGGCGGCCACCAGTATGCCTACGCTCAGACTGGCAATATCCAACCGTCCCGCCAACAGGATCACGGCGACGATGACACCCACGTTGTGCGCTGGCGCGCCCATGGCCGGATAGAGAAATTCCCCTCGGGCATAGTGGTAGGCCTGGAGGATGCCCGATAGACTATAGATGAGGATGGCGGGGATGATGATGCGCGCCAGCATGGTGGCCGTGGCCAGCAGTGGGGCACCGAATCCTCCCACCAAAAGGGAAGCAATCCATGGCGCGGCCAGCTCCAAAAGGACGACCACAACCACCGATACCGCGCCACCCAGGCTCAGGAGGATGGAGAGGATATGTTCCAGTTCCTCCTGGCCCTCCTCGGTGGCGTACTCGCTGAGCACGGGCACCAGGGCGGCGCTCAACATGCCACCGATGAGCAACTCGTAGACCATCTTGGGCACGCCGCTCACGGCATCGAAGGCACTGGTGCCCCCGCTGGCGCCAAAGGTGCCCGCGATCACCGCCTCCCGCACCAGCCCCAGAACGCGGCTGGCCACGTTACCTAACGAATTGATACTCGCTGCCCGGGCGATGGACGGGGAAGCTCGCCCCTCATTGACGGGGCCTTTGGCCGATGCATCAGCGGGAGGCCTGATTGTCTCTGACGTGGCCGATTCTGACAAAATCACTCCTCATGAAGGCTACTTTTGGATAGGATTAGGAGACCTGGGTCTGAAGGCTCCAGGCTCAGAATGACAGCCCGGCCGCGCAGGGCTAAAGCCGCAGCGCTACCGGGGGCACCTGTGGTGCCCCTTGCGCCCGGTCAACCGGGCTTCTGTGGCCTGGGACATCGCCATATTGTCTAGTCGCACGTGTGAATGTGAAAGTCCCAATCATGGGACGTGGCTAGGTAGCACAGGGTGTTTACACCTGTGCGAGGGGCATATGCATGAAATCGACAGCCAGTCGAGTGGTCATCAAAACCGTCCCCCTAATTTCAATGCGCTCTCCACAGCGCTTCGAGCTGCTCAGCCAGCAATCGCTAGCCTTAAGTTGACGCGAACGGGCTTCAGACCTCTATCCAGAAAAGAAGCCAGAGGCTCAAGATCATGAAAAGTGAGCGAGGGGGAAGCGCTCCTCACATCTCCGCCTCGCTCGGTATGCTACGCAAAAGGAAGGGGCAAAGAAATCACCCCGCCATGATCTCTGCTAGGGCGTCGAACACCTCGTCCAGTTCTTCCTCGGTGACATAGCCCATGTGGCCGATGCGGATCATCTCCACGTCGGGATCCTTGCTGGCCCCGCAGACGATGTCATAACGCGTGCGCAGTTCCTCCAGCACCTCGGCCGTGTCCATGCCCTCTTTCAGCGTCACGGCGGTGACTGTGTTAGAGCGGTGTCCCTCTTCGGCATAGAGACCGAGTCCCACATCGAGGGCGCGCTGACGGCAGAACGTGCCGAGCCGTTCATGACGGGCGGCGATGGCCTCAACCCCCTCGTCCATCATCTTTTGCAGGCTGACGTGCAGGCCGTACAGAACGGCCACGTTGGGGGTGGTCGGCGTCTGGTTGCGCGCAGCGTATCTTCTCATCAGACCGAGATCAAAGTAGTAGCGGGGCATCTCGGCCTCCTCGTAGGCCGCCCAGGCGCGTTCACTGAAGCTGATCATGGCCAAGCCAGGGGGGGCCATCCAGGCCTTCTGGGAGCCGCTGACCACCACGTCGCAGCCCCAGGCATCGGTCTGCAGACGGATGGCTCCCAGCCCGCTGATGGCGTCCACCAGGATGAGGGGGGCAGGGTCCGCCACGCCATGGATGGCCTCGCAGAGGGCGTCCAGCTCATTGGTGACGCCGGTCGAGGTCTCGTTCTGGGTCAGCAACACGGCAGCAAAGGGTCCGTCCTCCGCGATCTTGCCCGCCAAAGCCTCTGGGTCGGCGGCCTGGCCCATAGGGAACGTCAGTCGCGTCACGTCGGCGCCGTAGGCCTCGGCGATCTTGGCAAAGCGGTCGCCAAACACCCCCACACTCACCGCGAGGACGGGATCGGAGGGCGAAAGGGTATTGACCACCGCGGCTTCCATGCCGCCTGTACCGGACGAAGTGAGGATATAGAGATCGTTCTCCGTCTCATAGAATACCTTCAACCATTCGGTGCTCTCGGCGAACATCTTTTCAAAGGCGGGGCCACGATGGTTGATCATCTGCTGTCCCACGGCGTCTATCACGTCGGGGGGAAGAGGCGTCGGGCCGGGAATACGAAGGTTCATTTGTCCTCCTTCTATGTGATGAATACTATTGTCTCCCTTAGACGTGAATGCACCCTCGCACATCGTGTGTTACATTTTACTCCGCACAGGCCGCTAGTAGCAAATATCGCACGGTCACCCAATTATGTGCAAGCCTTTACCTTTTCCGCTCGGCGAAATCGCATTGACACGCTCTCCCAGGGACGATACCATGGGGCTTGCCGTATACCAGTCAATAATCTGCAGGAGCATGCCATGTCCAGAGAGGTGGATCCTCAGGAACATCCGTCTCTATCTGATGGGTGGAGGTCGTGGTGGGGGAGTAGGGGCCTTTTGGGAAGTTTTTCCTTTTGTGTCTTTTTTGGTAGGTTCGGACACCGCGCATCCTCGTGGCGACGATCCCAGGGGTACGCCGCTTTTCTGTCGCTGATAATTCACAGCTTTTGATCATAACTCGAGGTAAATTGATGAGCACCTTAACGCTGCTGGCGCTGATCGGATTCTTTTTGTTCATGTCCAGCGGCATCATCAATCCCATCGGCTCCCTGTATTATGAACATCTGGGGGCCAACTATGTGGCCGTCGGCACGCTGAGCATGCTCGCCTCCCTGACGGGGATCACCACCAGTTACGGTTGGGGGCGCTTGTCCGACCACGTGGCGGGGCGCAAGGTCTTTGTGGTGGGCGGACTCGCCGCCCTGGCGGTCAGCTATCTACTCATGGCCGTGGCCCCGGGATACCGCTATCTCTACCCCCTAAAGGTCGTCGCGGCGGCCCAGGCCGCCTATGGCACCGCCAGTCTGGCCTGGATAGGCGACGTCTTGGCGCGGCAGACCACCAATCGCGGGCGCAGCATGGGCACCCTGCGCGGACTGGGCTCCCTGGGCTTTGGCATGATGGCTTTTGTGTCGGGCAGCCTATCCGATCTCACCTCTCTCCGCGTCCCCTTTGGGCTGGCCGGCGGGCGTTATCCTCGGGATTGGCGAAGCGCCGCTTGCCTTTGACGTCGATGATCTCCACCAATTGCTCAAGAGGGAGAGCTGCGATCGCCTCAATGGAGGGGTAGTCTTGAACAATGGCCCGGCTAGTGGCACCGAAGGTATCGCTGAAGGGCATAAGATGCGTGTACTCGCTGGCCTTAAGGTAGAGATGAGCCAAAAAGTAGGACTTCTCTCGTACCAGGTTGTGGATCAAGTGAAAGCGATGGCGAGTCAGCAGGCGAGCCGCCATGTAATCTGCATCGTAGGAGAAGGGATAGGGCAGATCGTGGCCCAAGCGCAGGCGATCGGCGACCACAAAGGCGTCGATAGTGTCGGTCTTGTCCAGATCGCTGTAGATTTTTCTAAAGTTGGCGGTGAGGCGGGGGTTGAAAGGATAGAGGGTTAGCGGTCTTTGGTTCAAGAAAGTGTCCTGATCCAGCATTTGGAAGAAGTGCCACCAATACCAGCCAGTCGCTTCGGCGGCGATCTGGACGGCGTCATAGCCCTCTTCAGTGGCCAGGGTATCGATTGCGCGGGCAAAGGTTGCCGTACCCTGCCGATTGTTTGGGACACTGAAGCGCTGGCCGATCTCTTGGCCGTCACGATTCATGAGACAGATGGTGTTCGTTTTGCGGTGGACGTCGACGCCCACGAACAAGGGGTTGTTGCTCATAATGCGCACCTCCTGTGCATAGTGTGGTGAGAGACGTTTGCCAAGGGAGATCCCTGGTACCCGATGAGATCAACAGCCTCGCAGTTAATGAGAGCTTGCTTCCTGCTCGGGAAACGCCCTGAGGCTGCTGCCCCAGGTGAGCGGGAGGCAGAGGCACAAGATACGGGTGAGAAGTACCCATCGGGACGAGGGACGCAAGCTTTCTTAGAAGTCACCCCGTAGGGTGCAACGAGGAGCGATAGCGTTTCCCTCCCTGGGCCAGTTCCCAGGATGCCAGGGATTTCCCCAAAGTCAAATCGAGGGAGAACTGGTTC
>JAYENT010000067.1:0-13206 GCA_034722245.1 Chloroflexota bacterium | reverse complement strand
GACATTCTTTGGGAAACCGATTTCATCCTTTCATCCTCCATCTACCCCGGGATCGGCGCTTGAGCGGAGGCCCGAGTGCCATTCCCCAAATATCCCCATCAGAACCAAGGTACCATAGACACCTCCACAGAAATCCATGCCGCAGATTTCGCCGTGGCTTCCCGGATATCGGCGGCAAAAAACACACATTGCGGCCATCATAGCACGCCAAGGTTACAATCAGGTTACAAAAAGGTATAGAATTTATTACTCTTTTGGGGTGGAAAAGACTATCCAGAAGAAAAGTCGCGAGGAGAAAGCGAAGGCAGCCCTACTCGTAACGCAGGGCCTCGATGGGGTTGAGGTTCGCCGCGCGGCTGGCGGGGTATATCCCGAAAAAGAGCCCCACGGCCATGGAAAAGCTCACCGCCAGTAGCACGGCCCTGGGCGAGACGTAAGTCGTGAGCAGATCGCTGGTGTTGACTGCCATGGAGACGGCCCAGCCAAAGCCGATGCCCACCACCCCACCGATGATGCTGAGCACCACGGACTCTACCAGGAACTGCCACAGGATATCCGAGCGCTTGGCGCCCACGGCCTTGCGAATGCCGATCTCCCGCGTGCGCTCCGTCACCGAGACCAGCATGATATTCATGATCCCGATGCCCCCCACCAGCAACGAGATGCCGGCGATGGCCCCCAGGAAGATGGTAAAGATACTCGTGATCTGTCCAAAGATCCCCAGGATGTCCTCCTGGGACGCCACCGTAAAGTCGTCCTCGCCGTACTTGATGTTGTGTCGCTCGCGCAGCAGCCAGGTGATCTCCTCTACGGCCTGATCCACGCCATTCCCATCGATGGCAGAGACGTTGATGAGATCCACCCGCTGCCCCCGCTCCGAGACGAAGCGCCCGCTGAAGAGCCGCGCCTGAAAGGTGGACAGTGGCACCACGATGAGATCGTCGCGGGATCTGCCGCCAAAGCCCCGCCCTCCCTTTTCCTCCAAGATACCGATCACCTTAAAGGGCACGCGGTTGATGCGAATCGTCTCCTCCAGGGCCAACTCTGGGCGCGCAAAGAGGTCGCCCGCCGTCTCCCAACCCATGACGGCCACCCGCGCCGAGGCCGCCTCCTCGCCGGCCGTGAAAAAGCGCCCCAGTTGCGTATCAAAGTTGCGCACCACTTCGTACGAGGAGGTGGTACCCACGATAAGCACGTCGGAGCTCTCACCCCGATAGGTCACCGTGGCAGTGCGGTCCACCTCGGGGGCCACGTCGGCCACGTAGCGCGTCCGCGCCGGGTCCGCGATGGCCTCGGCATCCTCCCGCGTAAGGGGCGCCGGATTGCTGACCATCCCAGTCCCTGCCTCAATCTGGCCAGGAAAGATGAAAATGAGGTTGGCGCCGATACTCTCTATCTGCTCTGTGATGGCCACCTGGGCCCCCTGTCCCACAGACAATAGCCCGATGACGGCCCCCGTGCCGATGATGATGCCCAGCATGGTGAGGCCGGAACGCATCTTGTTGGCTCCCAGGCTTCGTAGCGAGATGCGCAGGCTGGTGATCAGTTTCATGGGTCAGCCCACCGTTTCCGCTGCCTGTGGCGGCGCGGTTACAGACTTTCGGTTGGGCACAATCTCTTCGCCCTCTATACGACCGTCCCGAAGGCGGATGATGCGCTCCGTATATACGGCGATCTCGGGATCGTGGGTCACATAGATAACAGTGATGCCGCGTTCCATATTCAGACGCTGAAAGAGATCCACGATGCCCAGCCCTGTCTCCGTATCCAGATTGCCCGTCGGCTCGTCGGCTAGGATGATGTCGGGGTTGTTCACCAGCGCCCGGGCAATCGCCACCCGCTGCTGCTCGCCACCAGAGAGTTCGTTCGGCTTGTGGGTCAGTCGATCACCCAAATCCACCCTGCGAAGAGCCTCCACCGCGCGTTTTCGCGCATCCCGCATGCCGCCAGCGTAGCGCAACGGCAACTCCACGTTGTCCAGCGCCGAGGTGCGGGGCAGCAGATTGTACGTCTGAAAAACAAACCCGATCCGCCGATTGCGAATCTCTGCCAATGCGTCATCGTTCAGGGTGGAGACATCCTGCCCATCCAAAAAGTATTGCCCCGACGTGGGCACGTCCAGGCAGCCAATGATATTCATAAGGGTGCTCTTTCCGGATCCCGAAGGTCCCATGATGGCCGTGAGCTCTCCCTCCTCAATGGTCAGGGTCACGTCACACAGGGCTTCCACACTGACCTCACCCATCCTATAGGTTTTGCATATGTCGCGCAGGTCAATGAGCACTAGTCACCCCCAAAGAGCCCTCTGCCCCCCAAGAGACTCTCCTGGGGCCTGGTCACGATCACCTCCTGCCCCTCCTCCAGGCCGCTGACGATCTCTGTCCTCTCATCGTCGGAAATGCCGGTCTCTATGGCCAACCGCGTGGGCACGTTATTCTCCAGCACCTCCACGTATTTCCCCTTTTCGTCACGCCGCAGAGCACGATTGGGCACCAAGAGCACGCCGTCTTTCTTCTCCACGACGATATCCACCGCCGCCGTCATCAGCGGCTTCAGGGGCAGATCCGTGTCCTCGATGTCAATGCGCACGCCATAGACGACAAGCCCCTGTACGCTCTCACCGGCCAGATCGATCTGGGACACGCGTCCCACGATATCCTCGCCCGGGAAGGCATCCAGCGAAATATGCACCTTCTGCCCCACCGCTACCTGTCCAATCTCTGTCTCGTCGATGTTCACACTGATGTGATAACGCCTCGCATCGATCAACGTGCCCACCGGCGTTCCGGCCGAGACCAACTCCTCGGGATTCAGCTCCCACGCCGCCAATTGCCCCGCAAAGGGCGCACATAGTACCAGGTCCTCCAGCTTTTCGCGGGCCATATCCACGCTGACCTGCGCCTGACGAACCTGCGCCTCGGAGATGGCGATATCCTCCGCGGAGGGATTGGACATCAACTGCTCCAACGTGGACTCCGCTTGAGCGATTTGTGCCTCGGCAGAGGCCACCGCCGACGCCTTGGGCGGCTCCAGCAATTGCTCGTACTTGGTTTCTGCGATCCCGACGGCCACCTCCGCATTCAGTACTTGAGCCTCAGCGCTGTCACAATCGGCCTCTGTGGCGCCACGCCCCACTCGCCCGCATATGGCATCCCGACTGGCCTGGGCACTCCAAAGCGAGTTCTTGGCCTGGTCTATGCTCAACTGCGCCAACTCTTTCTCACGTTCCGTGGCCCCCTTTCGTAGATCCTGCAGATTCGCCTTTGCGGAGGCAAGGGCCGCCTCGGCAGAGGCGATCTCCTCCTCACTGGCTCCCTTGAGTGTTCTGGACAGTTGTGCCTCGTTAAGCTGCAGCGCCGCCTCCGCCTGGCGGAGATTCAACCGCAGATCGGACCCATCCAGTCGGGCCAGCACCTGATCTGCTTCCACCATATCGCCCTTTTCCGCCAGCACCTCGGCCACGCGTCCTGCCATGGAAAAAGTCAACCGCTGGGAACGTTCCGCCTTCAGGCTCCCCGTCGTGCTGACCAGGCCCTCGATAGCCCCCCTCTCCACGGCAACCGTCTCGATCCCTTCGGGACGCTGTGCCTCCGCCGCCTGCCTTTTGTGAGAATAGAGCAGCCAGCTGCCTCCGATGACGGCAATCACGAGCAGAATATACAGGACCCGTTTCATACCACCCCGTGCTCCTCAAAACCAATCGCGAAACCTAAACTCAACAAACCACGCCTCCACATACTCATGCGATGCGACCCCTCTATCCCAAAGCGCCCACACCAAAAACGTTCGCCAGGGCCAGGGGCAAGAGCTTCACTCCCAGAAGAAACAGCCATATGACCACGGCCAGGAAAGCCCCCTTGGCGCGAGAGACTTTGATGGCCACAGAGATGCCTATGGCAAAGAGAACGAGGTGCCACAGGGAAAAAGGGTCCACGTTGGACAACAGCGTATATATCACGTCCCGACTATTCTCTATGCTGTCTCCGGTGGCCACAAGCCCCGCGAATCCCTGATGCTCGATTAACGTACCATTGATTCCTACGTAGAGAGCTTGAACCACGTTGCGCACAAATCCCGGGAACATGCTCCACACAGAGACACACAAGGTCCCTTTCCACTCACTAACCCCACCGAAGAGAGCGCTCAACAGGTGCACGAGCCCCCCACGAAGGAGCCAGCCCAGAGCAGCCAATATCAATCCCACGCCTCCGGCGGTCACCCAATAGCGAGGCACGGTCATAGACTGGCTCCGCTGGCGTATCATCTCTGCCTGCTCCGCCGACATGTTCCTGGTAATGCGCTCCAACATCTGGCCCGCCTGCTCGTTGGCCAAGGCTACCTGCTGCGGAGCCGATACCCCGATAAGGAGAGCCATGCTTGCGACGATAAGCAGCGCGGGCATCCACCAGCTGCGCGGATGGTCCACAGCCCGCTTTAGAGCCTCTGCCGGACGGTGCATAATCTGCACAGCAATACTGGCTCCATTCATCCTATCTTTCTCCCCAAAATCACCTGTACGTGCGTCTTGCCAATTCGGTGCTGGACTCCAACCAGCCAATTATACGATAGTACAAAGTGGACACAAAACAGCGGCGGATCGAAAAGTATCTCCTATGCACGTAGAAGGGAATGCACCACATGTGCACAGCAGGAAGAGATGATGTATCATGAACATGCCAAACTGAACGCCAGAAATAGAGGAGGCTTCACCATGACCATTTCCCTCGGATGCCACAAATGGACCTTTAGACAAACCACAACGCTACAGGCCGCGCGCATCATACGCGCGCTGGGCTTCGAACGCATGGACCTGGGCAACGCGCCGGACCTCGATCCCATCGAGGCGGCCGACAACATGCAAGAGACGATCCGCTACCTCAACGAGGTGAAGGCCGAGACGGGAATTCGTTACGTTGACATCTTCCCTCAGTTGCCCGAGCCGCCGAACCATCCCCAGATAGAGAAGCGCCGCCGCTCCCGCGAATATCTTGGCAAGTGGTTCGCCACCGCTGCGGAGGTGGGCTTGGAAGGTGTGACCCTGTCGCCAGGACCGTATTGGCCCGGCCACACGCTGGAGGAGGATTTTGAGCGGGCAGCGGAGGAGATGCACTTGGCCGTGAAAAAGGGACAGGAATACGACCTGCTGACGCGCATCGAACCCCACGTGAGCTCCGTCACCTGGACGCCCTCCCTCGCCGTACAGATGGTGGAAGCAGTTCCTGGCCTGACCCTCACCGTGGATCATTCCCACTTTATCTTTCACGACATACCCTACGAACAGATCGCCCTCATGCATCCCCACGCCAGCCACTGGCACGCCCGCCAGGCCAAACCAGGTGATATCTGCTGCACCACGGAGGAGGGAGAAATAGACTTTGAGCGCATCGTGACAGAACTAAAGGAAACGGGCTACGAGGGGACCATCTGCCTCGAGTTCACACCAGGTAAGTGGATGACCTGCGGTTATGTAGACTGCGTGACCGAGACCCTCGCGCTAACCGAACAACTCAAGGGATATTTAGCACAGACATAATCCCGATACTCAGAGCGAACGAATATGTCAGGCACATTCCCCTGAAAAATCAAACCAGCCCCGCCGTGAACAGGCGGGGCTGAAAGAAGGCGCAAAGCGCCTTCCGCTAAACCACACATTCTCGTCCGATAGAACGCAACTTCAGCGGATTTTCTTTAGCAGACGTGGATTGCAATCCCCAGCTGAGGCCGAAGTGAACATCCTGATGAAATCCTCAATCGTCATAATCCTGGGGCTACGACCAACAAGACTGTTGGAAAGAGGCTAACGTGCATAAAAATTGCCACTAACCTGGGAATTTGATTCCCAGGCGCAGGAGAGCTCGAGCTACTCAACCAGCGGTGGCTAATTCGACAAATGCAACTCCCCCTTCCCCCCTGACAGCCACCTACTCCCCGGCCCGCAGCAGCAACACCCAATCCTGGGGATGCCCGTTCCGCGTCGCCCCGGGGGCGATAAAGGAGGCCGAACGGGCATCCCCCCTGGCCTCCGTCAGTTCGCCATTGCAGGGATTGAACCACTCCATCTCATAGTCATCGAGAGAACGCGACAGGCGCAAAGAGACCTCGCCTCCAACGGGTAGGTAAACAGCGATAACGTTCTGTTCCGAGGACGCCAGGGCCAGCGGCTTCTCGCCCAAAGCATATCCCCCGGAGCGATCAATTTGATACTCTGTGTGACCACACCGTGTCGACACACAGAGTATCAAATCGGGAGCCGGCGCCAGCTGATCGAAGGACACGATCTCGGTTAAGAAGCGATGCACCTGAAAGAGATATTCCAGCCCGGGCTGATCATGCTCCAGATCGGCAAAGGGCCCCCAAGAGTTCTCGAATCCGTGAATGATGCCCAGCCCGGAGAACGCCCCCCGCCAAGCACCCCGACGGGTGTGCTCCTCATCGCAGTATCGATGGCCGGGAAATACCAAGGGAAAACGGGGATTCCGCTCATAGCCCCACTCCGCAAAGACGGCAGACCCCGGCCATCCGCGCAGGCTCTTGGCGATCTGCTCGTCGATGCCCGCCGCCAGCCACCCCTTCTCCTCATCCCGGGTGCCCCAACATTGGAACATGATGGCGTCAATGGCCCCCGGATCCTGGGCGAAGCGCTCCACAAACGCCGGCTCGCGGGGGCCGTTGTGCACGGAGACGATGTGCCCATGCGGGGCAATGCGCTTCATCCAGCGCCCCACACGCATGGCCCAGCGGTCGGCCAAAGGATTGTAGCGCCAGTCGCCGTCCGGATAGTACTCGTACTCGTTCATCAGCGTCCAAAAATAGACGCAGTTGAAGGCATCGTAGCGCGCCACCAGGTAGCGCATCCAAAACTGCTCCCACTCCGGGGTGAACACCTCGCGCCGATCAAAGGGCGCCTCGAACCCCCAGGCCTCCATAATCATCTCAAATCCCAGACCTAACGCCTCGGCCTTGCGCACCACACCGTCCACACTGTGGAAATACGCCAGATTGAAGCGGTCAAAGAGAGGCTTTTGCTCACTGCCACCCCAGGGCCACGTGGGCTTCTCCTGCCACACGCTGTACCCTTCGGGCGGGTGAAAGGGACTCACCGGCAATCGCACGCGAAACAGGTTGAAAGCCTGCTCGGCGCGGCGCGCCAGAAAGCCCGCCACGTCCTCCCCGCAGTGGGCCATGCCAAAGAGGTTGTAGGTGGTATCCCCCAGGAGGAATACCGGCTCACCCGACTCGTAACAGAAGCCCCACCCCCGATCCGGGGTGGCCTTCAGATAACCTGACGTTTCCCTATCCTCCACCTCAAAGTCCCCATCGCCTGTGAGTCCCGGATCCTCCGGACGCGACCTGACGCGAAAAGAATAGGCACCCGCCTCGGCGGGATTAAAGCGCACCCGCCACGTGTTCTCTCCATCGTAGAATCCGGGCACGGTGAACACCTGGCCCGACGGCGCCTCGAAAGCTCCCTCCACAATCACGTCGGCAAAGGGATTGTCGTAAACCTTCTCCGTATGCAGCACCCACTCTCCAACCGCACGACGCTGAACCGCCCTCGGCCCCTCCAACATGAGCACCTCCTTCAGAAATCGATTTCACTGTTCAATTTGTGTCTTAAGCAGAGCCGGAACAAGCGCCTGATACCCTCGAAAGGCGTCGCCAAGCGCCTCCACGCTCACGAACTCGTCGATGGCATGGGCCTGCTCGATATCTCCCGCCCCATAAATCACCGTAAAAATCTCCCTCTCCGCCGCGCTGCTCGTCCCATTGGTGGAGTAAGGGGCAAAGTAGTACCCCCGCCCCACCTTCTCCAGGGCTCTCAAAACTCTTCGCACTCTCTCGTCCGTAGGCGCAAGAGCCCATGCTGGATGAAAATCGTCAACCATAAACGATTCGCCGGTGTAACAGTCAAGAGAGGCTCGATGGAAAGCCACATCCACACCCTCCACCCCTTCCAAAGCCTCCTCCATCCCCGTGAGGACACTTTGCCGCGTCTCTCCCCGCACCAGGCGTCGATCAAAGCGCACCGTGCACCCCTCGGGGACCATGGAGGTGCCTGGATAGGGGGAGGAGATCATCTCCACTAACTCGCTCACGCCAGGGCCCAGCAGTTCGTCCTGGGGCAGGGGAACTTCCCGCACGCGAGAGATGGCCTCGATCATACGGTACACGGCGTTAACACCCCCTTCCGGCTGGGAGGAATGTGCGGCGATCCCCTCGGCCTTCAGCACCAGGCCGGCGCGCCCCTTGTGTCCCAATCCGAGACGCAGGCCCGTGGGCTCACAGATGATCACCGCGTCGGGCGCATATCGGTCTAGAATGTGTCCCAGGGCCAGCCCCTCGATGGCCTCCTCACCAACGCTAGCGGACATGATGACGGTGCCAGCAAGATCATCACGTGAGAGCATACCTATGGCCACCAGAGCCGCCGCCAGCGAGCCCTTGATGTCTGTCGCTCCCCGCCCCCAGATGCGCCCCTCGGCCCACTCGGCAGAATAGGGCGGAAAGCGCCACGCCTCTGGCTGCGTCGCGGGGACCACGTCCATGTGCGCATCGACGAGGACGGTGTCTCCATTCTCCTCGCCATGCACGATACCCAAGACGCTGCCCAACGGATCGCGAAGCACCTCGTCGTAGCCGAGCATGCGCATCTCCCGTTCCACGATATCGGCCACGCCCCGCTCTTTACCTGAGGGGCTGGGACAGCGCACTAACTCCCGACAAAGGGCCGCTACCTCTGCCCCACCACCAATCTGCACCATACCCACCTCCATCGCAAGCCCCAAAATGAGCACGCACCCAGTCTAATGGCCTCCCTGCAAGGCGTCAAGGATAGCCGCACTAGCCTTCTTGTGAAACTTGACGCTCACGAGCCTCTGTGGTATACCAAAAGCACATTCACAATGAGACGTCGCTGGGGAGCGTGGGCAACCAGGCTGAGAGAGACCCCAGAGCAAAAGTGCGCTCGGGGCCGACCCAACGAACCTGATCCGGATAATGCCGGCGTAGGGAGACGACGAAACGATTGACGCCTTCAGCGTTTTTCTTAACCGTCTCCTGCGCGGGGGACGGCTTCTCTTTTGTCCCCCCCCTTCTCCCGAGCGACATCCTCAGCAAAGGAGGTCTTATGACAGAGCAGACGGAAGCTTCATCCTCTCCTTTTCCGGAGATAGAACCGCCTCCGGAGTGGGGTATCGAACCAGTTCCCGCAGAGCACCGCTCGCTACGCTTTTTCGATCTCTTTGTCCTCTGGTCCAGCTTGGGCGTGGGCCTATTGGTGCTCCAGGCTGGCGCCCTGCTGGTGCCCGGCTTGAGCTTGGGGCATGCGCTACTGGCCATTCTCGTCGGCACCCTCATCGGCAACTTGCTGCTCGGCTTAGCCGGCGTGGCGGGCAGCGACCACGCCATCCCCACCATGGTGCTGCTGCGACCGGCTCTGGGCCAGCGGGGCTCTTATCTACCCAGCCTGCTCAATTTCATTCAGCTCATTGGCTGGACGGCCTTCGAGTTCTGGGTCATTGGTCTGGCCGCCAACCAGGTAAGCCAAGCGCTCTTTGGCTTCTCCAGCTATATTCTATGGCTGGGGCTCTGCGCCCTCTGGTGCGTGTTGCTGGCCCTGGGAGGACCCTTGGTGGTGGTTCGTCAGTGGCTGGAAAAGTTCGGTATCTGGTTGGTCTATGGGGCCACGGCATGGATGACCATTTACCTCCTTACACAGTACAACATCCCTGCGTTGCTGGCCCAGGCCGGCACAGGGGACTTGCCCTTTTGGCTGGCGGTGGACTTGGTGGTCGCCATGCCTGTATCGTGGCTGCCCCTGGTGGCAGACTATAACCGGTTTGCCAAAGGATCACGATCCGCCTTCTGGGGTACCTATATAGGATACCTTCTAGCTAACGTCTGGTTCTACGGACTTGGGGCACTTTTCGTCCTGGCGCTAAAGATGACCGAGCCCACAGCGGAGAATCTGGCGGCGGCGATCATGGCTTTGACCGGTGGCTGGGTAGCCCTCCTCGTCATCCTGGTGGATGAGACGGACAACGCCTTTGCCGATATCTACTCGGCGTCGGTAACCCTACAGAATATGCTGCCAAAAGTTAGCCAGCGAATGCTGGTGGTGATCATTGGTGCCCTTGGCTTCATTCTGGCTGCTTTCCTCACCATGGGGCGCTACTTTGACTTTTTGCTGCTCATCGGCTCCGTCTTTGTGCCCCTGTTCGGCATCTTGACCGCTGACCACTTTCTGCTGCGACGCCGCCAGGTGGACGTGGAAGGCCTATATAAGCCAGGAGGCACGTACTGGTATTGGAAAGGGGTGAATTGGACCGCCGTGGTCGCCTGGGGTGCCGGTGTGGCTCTTTACCACATTATCTCACATTCGGTCCCCGCGATCGGCGCCTCGGTGCCCAGCTTTGTCGCCACACTTTTACTGTACCTGCTCCTTGACCGGGTGGCGAAAGGCATGAGAAAAGCCTGACCATGGTCGATTGGAGCCTGTACGTCATCACGGATCGTCAAGCCGCTGGCAGTAGATCCATCACGCAGGTAATCGAGGCAGCCATTGCAGGCGGCGCCACGATAGTGCAGATGCGAGAGAAGGGAGCCACGACCCGCGAACTCATCGCGCTGGGGCGGGCCTTGCACAAGATCACCCGTGTAGCCGGGGTCCCCCTGATCATCAACGACCGCGTGGACATCGCCCTCGCCCTCGATGCTGAGGGGGTCCATGTAGGCCAGGATGACATGCCAGCCCCCATAGCCCGGCGCCTCCTGGGACCAGAGCGCATCCTGGGCGTCTCCGCGGGCACGGTAGAGGAGGCCCGCCAGGCAGAACGGGATGGGGCCAGCTATCTGGGCGTGGGCGACGTCTACGGCACGCCCAGTAAGCAGGACGCTGGAGTCCCCATCGGCGTCGAGGGCCTGCGCGAGATCGCAGAGGCCGTCTCCATCCCCGTCATAGGCATTGGCGGGATCAACGCCAATAACGCGGCTGCCGTGATCGAGGCCGGTGCAGCCGGCGTTGCTGTCATCTCAACCGTGGTCGGATCCCAAGATCCACAAGCGACAGCCCGAAAACTGAGGGAAATCATATGTCAAGCGAGACAGCGCAGCGCCAACAGCCAAAGAGCATAGAAGCATGGTACAGCCTGTGACCGACATCAAGTCCCACATCGCGAGTATCCTCTCCCGCATCCGCGAGAAGCGACCCTTGGTGCACCACATCACCAACTTTGTGGTGATGAACGATACCGCGAATCTGACCCTCCAGCTGGGTGCGCTGCCCGTGATGGCCCACGCGGCAGAAGAGGTGGCCGAAATGACCCGCCAGGCGGAAGCCCTGGTACTCAACCTGGGTACCCCGACACCATCTCGGATAGAGGCCATGCGCATCGCCGGCCAAGTGGCCAACGAACGACGGATTCCCATCGTCCTGGATCCGGTGGGTGTCGGTGCCACAGCCCTACGCACCGAGGCCGCTCTGCGTTTGCTGGACGAACTCCAGATCGCCGTGATACGGGGAAATGCTGGTGAGATCCAGGCCTTGCGCGGCGGCACAGGCAAGGTGAGGGGGGTGGAGAGTGTGGAGAGAGAGGTCGATGCTATCGCCCTCTCTCAGACGCTAGCCTGCGAATACAGCACGGTGGTCGCCATCACAGGCGAGCGGGACGTCGTCTCCGATGGCCAGCGGGCACTGGGGGTGGAGAATGGCCACCATTGGCTAACCAGAATCACGGGGGCCGGCGGCATGGCCACAGCCACCATCGCCGCCTTTGCCGCCGTGGAGCGAGACCCTTTGATGGCAGCGGTGGGCGGTCTAGCCTGTTTCGGCGTGGCCGCCGAACTGAGCATCGTAGAGGCCAAGGGACCATCCAGCCTCAAAATCGCCCTGCTGGACCAACTCTACCATCTGACTGGCGAGCAGGTACTCGAAAAAGCTCGCATTGTAACTATCAGAACGAGGAACTAGATAATGCGAATTTCCGACCTGGGGGAGTTTCCCCTCATCGACCGCATAAACGAGATTGTAGGCTCCAAACGGCCCGAGATCATCATGGGCATCGGGGACGATGTCGCCGTCCTGGCCGATGGCGAGGATCTGATCCTGGCCACGGTGGATAGCCAGGTGGAGAGCGTCCACTTTATACGGGACCTGATCACCCCCCAGCAGCTGGGACGCCGCGCCCTGGCCATCAACCTGAGCGACATTGCCGCTATGGGCGGCAGGCCCCAGTACGCTCTCGTCTCCCTGGCCCTGCCATCGGACACGGAAGTGGCCTGGGTGGAAGCCCTCTACCGGGGCTTGCGGGAAGAGGGTGACCGCTTTAGAACGGCCATCGTGGGGGGCAACATGGCCAGTTCGCCGAGTCACGCTTTCATCGACGTTTGTGTCATGGGGCGGGTGTCGCGTCAGCACCTACTGCTACGTTCCGGCGCCAATCCCTATGACAAGGTGCTGGTGACGGGCCATGTGGGGGATGCAGCCGCCGGCCTGGCCGTGGCATTGGACCCCGATCTGGCGGTGACGCCCACAGAGCGGGATACGTTGCTGACCCGCTACCTTGTGCCGGAGCCCCGTCTGCCCGAGTCGGCCATCGTCGCTCGTTCCGGTCTGGCAACGGCCATGATCGACGTGAGCGATGGACTGAGCAGCGACGTCGGTCATATCTGCGATAGGAGCCAAGTGGGCGTTCGGTTGTGGGCCGACGAACTGCCCATCTCTTCGGCCACGCAGCACTTGGCGCACTTGATGGGCAAGCCAGCCTGGCAGCTGCCCCTGGGAGCCAGCGATGACTATGAGCTGTGCTTCACCGCACCTCCAGAGGCAGCAAAAAAGCTGATGGCCGACGTCCAACGGGAGACGAACACAGAGGTGACGATTATCGGCGAGATTCTTCCCCCAGAAAAAGGGCGCTGGCTGGCGCTGGAAGATGGGGAGGAGATACCACTAGAGGCGAAGGGCTGGCAGCATTTCGGAACTGAAACATGATACAGCGCATGAAACGACGAACCGACAGCATCGTGTGCTCTGAAAGGTTCCTGCCATAGCATCATATAGGAGGCAAGCAATGCAAACGAATACGCGCAAGATAGCTCAGGCAGTGATCCTGGTGGCCATCGGTGTGGCGTTATCCCCCTTCACGTCGTTTCCCGTTGGGATCGCCAAGGTAAATCCGACCCAGCACTTTGTGAACGTCCTGGGGGCGA
>JAYENT010000066.1:0-13366 GCA_034722245.1 Chloroflexota bacterium | reverse complement strand
TTCCCTTGGCCCGGTTGACAACCAATCTATAACGGGGGGTGGAGGCGGCATTTCCACTAAATCGAGCAACCGACGACGTAGGCTGCGCCGACGCCAGGGTAGGCATTAAAGAGTCGTTGGGGGATCATATTATGGCTATAAGAGATATTGTTCTATACGCAGAGAACGAACCCGTTCTCCGAAAGAAGAGCAAGCCCGTGGAGACGCTGAGCCGGAGAATCAGGGGTGTGGTTGAGGATCTAAAGGATACATTGAACTATCATACGAATGGGATTGGGCTGGCGGCCCCGCAGATTGGCGTGCATTGGCAAGTGGTGGTCGTGCGTCTGGGCGGTGATCCAGAGGGGGACAAGGAGGCAGGGCCACCACGAGCACTCATCAATCCTCAGATTGTGGAAGCGGGGGACGAATGGAAGGACTTTGATGGTTGCCTCAGTTTCCCTAACCTTTACGCAGAGACCACACGGCCGCACCATCTGCGGGTGGTGAGTCTGGACGAGAAGGGGCAGCGGGTGGAGCGCACCTATGACGGGTTCGATGCCGTGGTCGTTCACCACGAGATCGACCATCTGCACGGCGTCCTCTTTATCGATCGCGTGGAGAGCATAGAGGATATGTATCAGGTGTATCCTGACAGGAATGGTGAGTTGGTGCGGGTGCCCCTAGGGTTTTAGGCTTTCTGGCGCTGGGATCGGTACTTTTTGGGAGATCACCGCAACATGCGCGCGGCGAGTTCGGCATAGACCTGTGCCGCGGCTTCCAGGTCGTCTAGGCGGACCTGATCGTCGACGGTGTGGGCGTAGGCTTCTTCTCCTGGTCCAAAGCCCACGGTGGGAATGCCGACCACCCCTGCGCTGTAGACGCCGTCGGTGGAAAAGTTCCACTTTCCGATGTGAGGCACAAAGCCGAGTGCCGCATCGACCACCTCGGAGACCTGCAGTAAAAAGGGATCCTCCTCGGAGATGGTCCAAGGGGGAAAGTATTGTCGTCTCTCCGCTCGGTAGCCTTTGTAACTGGCGGCGCTATAGGTGGCCACCTGGACGTCTGCCCTGACGCCTTCACGTGCTATGATGCGTTGCACCTCGTTCAGTGCCCGCGTTTCCGTCTCGCCCGTCGTCAGGCGTCGGTCTATATACAGGGTACAGCTATCGGGAATGGTGTTGTGTTTGATACTCGGTGTGACCACCCCGTGATCGACACACAGAGTATCAAAACTTCCAGATACACTATTGATGTCCGTCACCGCGATGGTGCCCTGGCCCAGAAAGGGATCCCGATCCAATCCCGAGGCGAGGAGTTCCAAGCCGACCACGATGCGGGCCGCCTCGTAGATGGCGTTGGTTCCACGCTCCGGCGTGGAGGCGTGACAGGAGCGCCCTCGCACTTTCACCTGTAATTCCATGCGCCCTCGCTGTCCGCGGGCTACCTGCAAGTTGGTGGGTTCGCCCAGTAGTACCCAGTCTGGTCGCAGTCCCTCTTCCTCCACGATGTGTTGCAGGGCCAAGCCCTCGCAGGTCTCCTCTTGTACGACCGCTGCTACATAGAGATCTCCCGTCAAGGGAGGGCCGCTTTCGATCAGAGCCTTGCCGGCGTACACCATGGCCGCCAAGGCTCCCTTCATGTCGCATGCTCCGCGTCCGTAGAGGATGCCGTCTGCTATCTGGCCCCCAAAAGGGTCTCGTTGCCAGTTGGCGGCTTCGCCAACGTCCACCGTGTCCATGTGTGCGTCGAAAAATAGTTTTCTCTCTCCTTGGTCGGGGCCAATTCTACCGATGACGTTGCCCATGCGGTCGATGGTCACGTCATCAAAGCCCACGGCCCGCATCTCTGCCGCCGTCATTGCGGCCACCTCTCCTTCCTGTGTGGAAAGGCTTGGTGTGCGTATCAGCCTTTGGGCAAATGCGGTCAGAGCCGCTCGGTCTATCGATTGCAGGCGAAAAGCCATGGTCTGTACGTTTCCCTTATCCCCACTATACTAATTTGATGTGTTTCTGGTTTCAGAGCAACGAGCCCCCATATATCAATAGGCCCCTTTGCTCAGAATGACGGTTGGTATCGTCTTTAGCAGGATGCGCAAATCGAGGAGGGGGGACCAATTCTCAATGTAGTAGATATCGAGAAGCACCATCTCGTCGAATGTCAGATCGCTGCGGCCGCTGACCTGCCAAAGCCCTGTGATCCCTGGGCGCACTTCCAGGCGGCGCAAATGCCACGATTCGTACCCTTTTACCTCGCTGGGTATGGGGGGGCGTGGCCCGATAATGCTCATCTCTCCCTTTAGCACGTTCCATAGTTGGGGGAGTTCATCCAGACTGGTGCGGCGTAGGATGCGCCCGACGCGCGTCTGCCGAGGATCGTCGCGCATCTTGAAGATGGGCCCCGTGCTCTCGTTTTCCTCTCGTAGTTTCTCCAGTTGCGATTCGGCTCCCAAGTGCATAGAGCGGAACTTGAGGCAGGTGAATTTTCTTTGATTGCGTCCAAGCCGCGCTTGCTTGAAGATGATGGGGCCGGGGGAATCCAATCTGATGGCTATGGCCACGGCCAGCATCAGCGGCGAGGAGATGATCAGTCCCAAAGAGGCCATGCCGAGGTCCATAGCACGTTTAAAGAGAGCCTGCCAGCGGTGCAGTGAAGGTTCCCGTATGCCCAGGAGGGGGATGCCGTCCAGTTGCTCCACCACCACGCGGCTCAGGGTCATCTGAAAGAGATCGGGCACGATGCGCACATGGACGTTATCCCGCGCGCACTCACGCATAATATCCAGGATCTTGCGATGGGAGATCCAGGGCAAGGTGATGATGACCTGATCCACGTCGTGAGTATCCATCACAGAGGGCAGCGTATCCGTCGTTCCTAGCGCGGGGTAGCGCCCGATGTCCGTCCCTGCCCTCCTAGGGTCATCGTCGACGAATCCCACGATCTGGTAGCCAAGTTCCGGCCGCGCGACGACCGTGCGCATGATAGAGCGTCCGATCTCCCCCGCTCCTACGATGAGCAGGCGGCTGACCCCCAGTCCCCGCTTGTGACGCTGGGTGATGACATAGCGTTCGATGGCGCGGGCGCCCCCGACGGAGAGAAGGATGATGATTCCCGTGTATCCAAATATCAACCGCGAGTGATAGCTGGGCGTGGCTAGGAAGACGATGACGATCATCGCGGCTATGGCAGTGAGAGTACCCCGTAGGACGATATAGAGTTCGTCCAGAAGCGTCTTTTCCCGATCCAGCCGATAGGCGCCCTCTATCCAATAGACGAGCACCTGGATGACCACCAGCGCCAGCACGCTGGGAAGATAGGCGGAAAAGGGCACCAGGTAGGCGGGTTCCACCTGGCGGATCCACTGGAGTTCGTAGCGGACCCAATAGGCGGTGCCAAAGGAGGCGAACACGAGGGCCATATCAATGAAGGGCTTTACGTATTGCCAGACGTTTACCTGTTTGATACTCTGTGTGTCGATCACGGTGCGGTCAGACAGAGTATCAAAGTTCCTAGAATCCTTTGACATCGTCGCCTTCCAAAACGCGGTGATAGAGTTGGGCGGTTCGTGCCGCCGTGGTGCGCCAGGAGAATCTGCTGGCCTGCGAGCGTGCCGCTTGGGCTAGACGTTCGTGGTGCGCAGGATCGCTCAGTACGGAATAGATCGCCTCGGCCAAGGCCTGTGGATCGTGCGGATCCACGGTCAAGCCCCCATCGCCCACGATCTCTGGCAGGGATGAGGTATTTGATGTGATCACGGGGGTGCCGCAGGCCATGGCCTCCAAGGGGGGAAGCCCGAATCCCTCATAGAGGGAAGGATAGACGAACAGGTCGGCTGCGTTATACCACAGAGGTAGTTCCTCATCCGGCACGTATCCGGTAAACTGCACTGCCTCCTGCAAACCGAGCCGTTTGGCCATGGCATAGATTTCGTCATAGTACCATCCCCGCCCGCCTGCGACGACGAGTCCGTGACGAATATCCGTCCGTTGGCGGAGCAGCGCATAGGCTTCCAAGAGGGTGATGATATTCTTTCTGGGCTCCAGAGTGCCCAGAAAGAGGAGCATATCCGAAGGGAGGTGGTAGCGCTGGCGCAGTGCTTCGATGGCCGCTGGGTCGTGGAGGGGTTTCATTCGCGGCTCCACGCCGTCGGGGATTACCGTTATCTTCTCTTCTGGTATCGTAAAGAGGCGAAGCGCATCCCTCTTGCTGCTTTCGGATCCGGTGATAACTGCCTGAGCATGCTCCACGGTGTACTGGGTCATATGCTGCAGGTAGATGCGCCTGCCTCGCGGGAACAGCTCAGGGTAGAGGTAGAAACTGAGATCATGGAGGGTCACCACTGTGGGACAGGTGCGCAGAAGAGGCCCCACATAAACCGGTTGATGGAGGAGGTCGAGTTTCTCTCTGTGCGCGGCCCAGGGCTGCAGCGTCTGTTCCCAGAGGATGCGAGCCACAGGGCGCTCTGTGGGCCAAGGGGACGTGCAAATGTGCCAGCCCCTGCTTTGAGTATGCGCTGTGCCCATAAAGGCAACATACTGGAAACGGTCGTCCACCTGGGGAAGATGGGTCAACAGTGCCTGAATATAGCGGCTAACACCGGCGCTCCGGTAATTTGCCTTCGAAGAGAGCAAATGGGCATTAAGCCCCACGTAAGCTTTGATTCCTTCTCTACTCATCGCCCTCACCTCTTGCCAGATTATACCATGCTGGAAAAGGCAGACAAGTCTAGATGTGTCATAATCAAAGTCTGCCGGCGTGGAGGTCGCGATACAGGGCAACCGTCTCTGCCGCGATGCGAGATTGTGTGTAGAGGCTCAGGACACGCGCTCGGCCTTTCTGTCCTAGCGCGCGTCTGCGTGCCACATTGTCACGCAGACTGGACAGACTCTCCCTGAGCGCCTCTGTGTTCCCTTCGGGGAAGATCAGACCGCCATCGCCCACGACGTGGGGTATCTCGCCCGAGTCGGAGCCGATGACGGGGACTCCGCAGGCCATGGCTTCGATGACGACGCGGCCAAACTGCTCCTTCCAGTTTGGCTTTGTCAGGGACGGAAGCACCAGGGTGTCCATAGCGCGAAAGTGATGGGGCATCTGCTCGGAAGGAACCTGGTTATGGAAGGTCACCCGTTGTTTTAGGCCAAGCTCGGAGAAACGTCCCTTGAGGGCGTGGCGTAGGGGGCCCCTTCCCACCAGGATCAGCCGCCACGTCCCTTGGAGATCGGCTAGGGCGTCGGCCAAGGTGTAGAGTCCCTTCTCCTCCACGAGGCGTCCGGCGTACCCGATGGTGAAGGGCCTTGTAGGTTCATCTGCCAGGGCTGGAGAGAATAGGTCGGGATCCACGCCGAACTGGGGGATCACACGCAGGGGCCCCTGATATCCCTTCTCCCGAAGCACACTGGCGGCGCCCTCGCTGCCGGCGATGGCTGCGTCGGCATGGCGGTGGACAAAGCACTCCATGGCACGAAAAGGAAAGGGATAGCGCCGTAAAAGGTTCTGCCATGTAAAAAAGAGGGTCTTGGCGCCCTGGCGCCGTGCGGTGCGAAGGGCCAGGTAGGTGGCCAGATTGTACGGCTCCTCGTCGATGTGGCAGATATGGGGTCTGGATTCGCGCAGGATGGCGTGCAGTTGGGGGTAAAAGTGCATATGAAAGAAGCCATTGAACATCATCGGGGTCACTACGAGGCGATAACCGGCCGTGTGGGCCCGTTCCAAATGCAGGGTGTGGTCTCCCTCACGCCAGCGTGGGGGGACAACCACGGTCAGGTCGATATCCTCGTGGGCCGCGATTTGTTCCAGTTTCGTCTGATACGCACCCACTATGCAGGCCTTGGAGATCATTGTGACGCGCAGCGCGAAACCTCCTCACAAGCTCATGAGACGGCTTTCGATTCTAGCGTATATCCAGCGCGGTGCAAAATGACATGGAAGAGGCCTTTTCTTTGACAACTCGCCACGGTTGACTATCATCATATTTTGGATGGGGCGGTGGCGAAATGGCAGACGCTGCGGACTTAAAATCCGCTGGAGTTGTCCTCCATGAGGGTTCGAATCCCTCCCGCCCTACTGGGTATTTCGTATCCCAGGCTTGGGACGGTGTCATAGGGAGACGCCGCGGACTTGACCCGGTGAGGGGTATCGTCCGTGAAGGTCTGAATTGCCCCGGCCCTAGTGGGTGTAGAGGGCTCTTTTGCCGGGTACACGCAGATGTTGTTAGCATAACTACTGCACTGTGTTTCCATCTTACTCCCTCCGGTTTGACGAGGCGCCACCGTGATCAGCATGTTTCCACAGGATTTTTCCTTGTGCACCCGAATTTGCTCCTGGAATGCCCACGGGTGGCATGAATGACCTTGATGCGCACGGATGTCGTTCATGCCGCCTCTTTGACTAGATACAAAAAGCCAGCAACTACAAACTGCCCGACATTGGCACTAGGCGCCAAGTGCCAAACCCCTGGACGCAGCTAGCCGATGCACCAGTTGGCATTGTTGACCAGTTCCAGTCGGCCACTCTCCGCCGAGCGAATGCCGGCATCCAGAATGGCCATCACCTCGATATTATGTTGCATTTGTAGCGTGGGATGCAGGGGCTCTCCCGTCTCCAGATGATGGATGAACTCCTTGGCCAGCGTCTCTCGTCCCTCTGGGAAGGGGGCGCCCTCTATGATCTCGTCAGGCGCCGTCAGGCCATGGCCACGCGAGGTATATACCTCCACCACGGGAACGTGACCGCCTTCCTCATCCTCCCTGCTGCTGACCACCAGCGTTCCCCTGGAACCGTAGGCGATGGGACCCGTGGGCACACCCACATTCCAGGTCGTCCAGGTCGCCTCCAGGATGGCCATGGCGTGGGGAAAACGCACGGTCATGACGGCGTTATCCTCCGCATCACCATAGTGACTTTGCAGGTTGGCCTTGAGGCCATAAGCCGCCGTGGCCTGCTCTCCCAGGAACCAGCGCGACAGGCAGGCCCCATAGCAGCAGTAGTCTAGCAGCGCCCCACCTCCGGGCTCGGACTGATGCCACCACTCGGCGCCCTTTTCCTCAGGGGAGACAAGGTTCTCGCCCGTCGTGTAGGCCAGCGGGCCCATCGAAGCGCCGTTGCGCCACTTGATCTCCCATACATCGCCCACCACACCGTTGTCGATCAGTTCCTTCATCTTTCGCACCGCTGGCGACCAGGTAGTCGGCCAGTTAACCATCAGCTCTACATCGTTGGCCCGCACCGCTCGCGCGATGCGCAAGGCCTCTGACAAAGAGGCCGTCATAGGCTTTTCCGTAAGTCCGTGGATGCCGTGGTTGGCGATGGCTTCGCCTACCTCGCCGCAACGCGCATTCTCGGGACAGTAAATCACGATATCAAGATCTTCGGAATCCAAGAGTTCACGATAGTCATCGTACACCTTGGGTATCCCCGTCTCCTCGTGCGCTCTACGCAGGTTCCACTTGCGTGTACTCGCCTTGTCAGTGAGAACTGGCACGGCTGGTACCGTGTCGGCACAGGCTACCCACTCGACATTGGACAAAGCGGCGAACTCGTCCAGTAGATGGTTGATGTGCATGTGGGCGAACCCGATAGCACCAACGCGATAAGTCTTTGTCATAATTCTAATCTCCTCATATCACTTGTCACGCAATTGTCTTCACCATGTTCAGCTAATCAAAACGTATCTCTCGCCCTGTCTTGGCGCTCTCAAGCAGGCCTTCCATCATTTGCTGAATGATCAAGCCATGCCGCAGAGGCGCTCGGCATTCCACATCATCCAAGATGCAGGCGATAAAGTGATCGGCTATCCGATCCCAGGAGTTGGGGCCCTCGGGCAAGTCCACCTCGATATCCTGCGGCGCGCCGTGCTCCGTGCGATACAGGGTAAGCGGATGCAGCTGAGCGCCGGCTTCGGTACCAAATAGCTCGATCTGAACTTCCTCGGGCTGGTGGCTGGCCCAAAAGCTCTCGATCTGTAAGCCGAGATCGTCCTCGAAACGAATGAATCCCCCGCCAAAGTCATCGGCAGCGAACTGTTCATAGAAGCTCTGTTTCTGCGGCCGATAGTCCCAATAGCCTTCGCCACGGGGACCAAACTTGGCTCCCGCTGTACCCGAGATGCTTATCGGACGCGGCATACCCAGCAACCACCATGCCGAATCCAAAACGTGTACACCCATATCCCGAAAGGCTCCGCCGCCCTCATGGATAAAGCCCAGACTCCAATCGGGGATGCCACTACGGCGTATGCTCCGAGCGCGCGCGTAATAGATGTCGCCAAAATCTCCTTGGTCGCGTACCTGCCCCAGATATTTCACCGCATGGGAGAAACGCATGGAGAGCGACATCATATTTACCACACCGCTGGCCTCAGCGGCTTCAACCAACTCCTTGGCAGCCTCCTCAGAATCGGCCAGCGGCTTGGTCACCAACACGTGCTTGCCGTTGCGTACCGCCTCAAGAGCCACCGGTACGTGCAGTTGATTGGGCGTCCCGACGAACACGGCATCGATGTCGGGATCCTGACACATTTCCTTGTAGTCAGTGTAGAAAGTGACCGGTTCGGGAAGCTTCTCTGCAAACTCCTCCATGCGTTCCTCAATGATGTCGCAGAGAGCAACCACGCGCCCGCGCTCATTGCGGGCGATGGCGCGTCCATTCGGGCGCCCGATACCCATACCTACGATAGCAGTTCTTACTGTATCCATTCTGGAGTTCTCCTTCGAGTAATACCTTTCGCTGACACAAAACCTCTTTGGCACACATAGCCGTTGGCCTATGCGGGCCACGCTTCCTCAGTACCATCTGGCCCTTGCATGGCCTCCACTCACTCGTTCAAGTAGTCACGCCAGGAGAGCTTGGGCGCCCAGCCCACGGCCTCCTTCGCCTTGCACACGGAGAAAAAGGCTTGATGGCCCGTCATACCTTCTACCACTGGCAGGAGATCGGGGCGGAACTTGGCCACCAGTTCTTTGCTGGGTTCTAGGGCCGTGGAATCGAGGGCATTGGCCACGAACACATCGTGCGCGGGTAGCTCATCAGCCCGAACCATGAGAAGATACTGCAGTTGGGCCAGATCCTCGCTGGGAACATAGCCCCACAGTCCCGCGCTCCACTCGGTGGCTGGCGAAGCGTTGGCCGCCGTATCACGCCGCAACTGCTCATCGCGAATGTGCGCCGGTCTGGTCACGTAGGTCCGGATGCCATATGCTCGTGTGAACCACGCCAAAAGCTCTTCGCCGGCCCACTTGGTATAGCAATAGGACCCCATGATATCCGAGGGATGTTCCTCATCCAGCGGCAGGTACTCGATGGGGAAAGGGCGCTCCGTCATCCGGAAACAATGCCCAAAGGCGCAGTTTGAGCCCGTCATGACCACTATCTCCACGTCAGCCTCCACCGCCGCCTTCATGAGGTAGTAGGTCCCCATCAGGTTGGTCCGCATGGTGGCATCCCAGGGGGGCAGCGTGCGGACCCGATTGGCTACCCGTTCGCGCGTGTTAGGATTGTCGCTGGGCCAGGGCACAGCGCCCAAGTGTTGAATCAGATCCACGCCCTCGACGGCTCGTAGACAATCCTCATAGTTGTTTAGATCGCCCTGGATCCAGGGCAAATCAGCACGGTCCTCGGGCGGCTCACTGCGTGAGAAGAGCACCAAATCGTAACCTTCGCGCAGTCGGTTCACCACGTGCTCGGCGAAACGGCCGCTCCCTCCTGTGATAAGCACCTTTGTCATCTTTGAACCTCCTGTAGAAATACCCATGTTGCTTAGTAACTCGGTTCCAAAGTGTACTGGTGAGCGGGACAGGGATTTGCTAAGAAAGGGCTTTGCTACCAGGCTGGGCAAGTACTTGTGCTCTGCCTAGATTTAACGGTTGGCGAAAACAAATTGCTATAATTGACACATATAGGCAATTTGGGCCTCAAATGCCCAATTCAAAGCGCCAAGACAAGCAATTTCAAGACTCTGGCACAACGGTGCCCCCAGTTTTCAGACCGTTTCTGTTACCTAAACCTAGACTCAACATTTACTGGAATTCGACTGCTACAACTGGCGAGCATAGCCAAACCCGACGTGATTTGAGCGAATTTAGACTCCCAAAGTCTCCCAGTTCGTCTTACCACTCTGTCTGCTCGGCTCCAGAAGCAATAGAAATCGCCAAGGTGTTGAAAACGAGCTAAGAGATAGCGAGACCCCATCGCTATAGTAGGATGAGGTAGACAATTTGTCCAATCGTTACAGGAGCAGGCCAATGATTCCCTATGGGGATTCGCTGAGGTTGCCTTCTGTATTAACTTGGCAGCGGAAAACGGCAGTCTACGGGCTGGAAGACGGCGGTAAGCACAAGGGTGTCTTGTACGCTTTCGCGCCAGCCCAGGATACGATGAGCGATGGCGATGTGCTGCTCGGGAAGGTTTGCGATGAAGCTGGATGAGAAGTAATATTGGTGATGCATGTCCGGTCATCGGACGCGCGTGTCTAAACGTGTGGCACTAGACATGAGTTCATGCAGATGGAGCAATGGAGGAAGATTCGATGGATGGCAATGTTGTTGGTATGGGCGTGGTGGGAGCTGGCTCTATCGGAATTCGTGCGGCGCTGGAGCATTTGAGTTTGCCCGACGTGCAGGATCGGGTGCAGTTGGCGGCGGTCTGCGATCCGGCCCCGGGCCGAGCGGCGGCGGCGGCGGAGAAATACCATGTGCCAGCACACTATGTGACGTATGAGGAGTTGCTAGAGGATCCGGGGGTGGATGCTGTCACTCTGTGTTCACCCATTGGGCTCCACTATGAACAGGGTATGATGGCTATCGAGGCGGGCAAGCATGTGCACTTTAACAAGACGATGGCCATCACCGTAAAAGAGTGTGATGATTTGATCGAAGCGGCTGGGAAGGCTGACGTATATCTGGTGGCGTCACCGGGCATGATGCTTCATCCGCACAATCGGCGCATCCGCAAAGCTATTCTGGAGGGAAAACTGGGCAAAATGGCCTGGGCCGTGGCCGGAACGGCCATGAATGTCTATCACCTTCAGGAGGCGGTGCGGCAGGGCGATGATCCACTGAGCAATATCGATCCTACCTGGTACTGGAAGAAACCAGGTGGTGGCCCGCAATATGACGTTACCGTTTACTGTCTACACAATTTGACGGGCATTTTGGGGCCAGCCAAGCGCGTGACGGCCATGTCCGGTATGGTAGTGCCCGAACGTGAGTTCCGTGGCAGAAAGATCGAGTGCGAGGCAGACGATACGACACTGATGTTGCTGGACTTTGGCGATTCCCTATTTGGTGCTGTCTATGCTACGGTGTCCGGGCGAGTTAACGAAGGTTTTCAACCCAATTTCTACGGGACGGAAGCGGCCGTCATTGGGACAAAACTCAATGGGGAAGAGCTGCGGCTAGAGGACGATCACGAGCCTCATGTGGTAGGCAAACACGCTGAGATGGGCGAGAACCACGTCTTTGAGGACATGATGCAGCTTGTGGATTGGATTCGCGAGGGCAAGCCCTCCATCGCCAACGCGGAGCACGCTCGGCACGTGATAGACATCATTGAGGCCGCTTACCGTTCCGCTGAGACAGGCGAAACGCAAGAACTTGTGACCACCTTTAAGACAGTGCCGTGGGAGAATTTGTAGAGTCTGCATTGTGATTCGTAATAAGGAGGCATTTCAGTGACAAAGATTTTAATCACAGGCGGCAGCGGGCGCTTTGCCAGGTTCATGGTGGCTGCCCTCCGCGATGGCTACGATTTGGTGCTTACGTCACGTACGGATCCGCCCGAGGATCGGGCGGATCTACCCTGGGTGCAAGGGGATCTGAATTCTTATGAGGATTGCTTACAGGCAGTAGAAGGGATAGACGCCATTATGCATCTGGGTGCCGTGCCCTCGCCCAGCGACCATCCTGAGCTGCGCGAGACGCGAGCCGAGCGCGGTCAGGAACTGCGTCCCTTTGATGCCACTATGCACACCAACATCATGGGTACCTACTATTTGATGATGGCGGCGGTAGAGGCTGATATTGAAACTGTGGTCATGACCGGGTCGAACTGCGCCTTCGGTCATGGGTACCGCATCTCGGATCGCCCCTTCCCCTTTGAATATCTGCCGTTAGATGAAGAACATCCGTCGGATGTGGAGGATTCTTACTCTTACTCCAAGCTGGTTGGAGAAGAGCTATTGGCTTCGTTCAGCAGGGCCTATGGCATTCGCACCTATGTTACCAGGCCGGCCGGGATTTGCCCGCCGGAAAGACTTCAGCGCATGGCTGAGAATGCCACTCAGGTCAGCGGTTGGTCGGACTGGCTTTGGGGGTACGTGCCTAGTAAGGACCTAGCCCGCATGCAGAAGATGATTCTGGAACAAGCCGACTCGCTGCCTGTCCACGACGTGTATGTGGCCAATGGACTGGACACGACTCTGTTAGAGCCCACACGCGACGTGATGGCCGAGTTCCGCCCCGACCTCTTGCCTCTGGCGGAGGGCATCACAGGATGCCAGGCGCTATTCTCCACGGCTAAAGCCCAGGAGAATCTTGGCTGGCGCCCGGAGAGCAGCTGGCGAGACTATTTGGACGATTGAAATCCCTGACGTGAAGCGGGCCTCGACCTCGGTTCCGCATGCGATGAGGGATGGCATTGGGATACATACCATTGATAGGACCTAGCCACAGCCCCACTGGGAGGCGTCGTTTCGGTGGGGCTGTGGCGAAATGGCAGACGCTGCGGACTTAAAGTCGGCTGGAGTTATCCTCCGTGAGGGTTCAAATCCCTCCTGCTCTACTGGATGTAGGGGGGCTCCGACCCGTCCGAAAAGGGGCTATCGCAATGGTTTTACTTTGATGCTGGGGTGATGCTGTACTACAGCAAACGGAAAATCCATCCTAGGTGACTTGTCACTCAGGATGGGTCGTGTTATTTTACTTTTGCCTGGGTGGTTGCGCCATCTAGGCCAGGCTCCGGGCTGTTCATCGCAGCACCGGGGCTTTTTCCGTTGGCCCACGTACAATATGCAACACGGAAGGGTGGGCTCGTTCTACATCGTGTTGCTGCACGCGATGGCACTTGCTGTACGCCTGATAGGCGCGTATCCGATGTGGGTTTCCCACACAAATATCGGTCGAAGCTCGGAGAAGGTGCCCGAGACATTTCGACCCCGGGCTGCGGGCGCCTTGACGGACGCCGGGTAGAAGGGGTAACATGTGGGTGGTGAGTGATTGAAGACAATCTGTGGGTTGCTAGTTGTGCATAGGGGGTTGAACGCATGGTAGAAGCATCTTTTGATACGCAGGCCGCATCGATGCAGGGCGAGGTAAAGATCACGGCGATCAAGGCGCTGCAGCCAAAGCGTGGCGCGACCCTGGTGAAGGTGGAGACGGACGCGGGGGTGTCGGGA
>JAYENT010000065.1:1352-13367 GCA_034722245.1 Chloroflexota bacterium | reverse complement strand
AGCGATGTCCGAAGACGACGCCTTTCATCTGGTGCCCCAGGAGATCCGGCTGGGATTCATACCCGAACTCAAGAGAGATAGCCTGACCTACAAGGATAGGCCTTTGGGGCCCGCCTAGAAAAAAGTGAGTGAAGATGAGAACCTTAGAGATCAACATACCGACGATAAGGGACGAGATATTGGAAATCTCCCGTTCCGCCGCCGGCATTCACCATCTCCTGGAGGTATCCCTCGATACTTTGGCGGAACATTTGGGCGCCGAGGTGGGCGTTGCCTACCTAGTGGACGGGGAGATGCTGCGATTGGAAGCGGTCCGCGGTTTGAATGGCCAACGCCGACCGGGGCAACACATGGACTTGGGCTCGCTCTCCGAGAGCAGGCCCCGCATCGTGTTGCTGGATAAGAGCGCTGGGGAGACCACTGATCATCCCCTGAGAGAGGCGTTCTCGACCACACCTTCCGATACAATCTTGTCTCTACCCTTGATCCACAGGGGCCCTGTGGGCTATCTTTTCGTCGGGCTACCCACCGCCACGACCATCGGGGAAAAGGACCTTGCACAGCTACGTAACATCGGCCAAATCCTCGGACTTGCCATCGAGAACGCGCAATTGCGAGAGCGCCTGGCACACGAGGGACGCCAGAGCCAGACGATATACGACATCAGCCGCGCCTTTGTATCCACCACTAGTCTTGATGACCTGCTAAATCTGATTGTGCATGCGGCGGTGGAGACCATCGAGCGAGCGGACAACTGCGTACTGCATCTTTTCGACGAGGAAAGCGGGGAACTCCATCCCCGCGCGCTGTCCTTCGCCCAGGTACGCCCCCACGTGGAGGGCAAGAGTCATCTGCGTATTGGGCGCGGCGTGGCAGGGGTCGCCCTCCAGGAGGGGCGGGTGATGAATGTGCCCGACGTGTCCCGTGATCGGCGTTTTGTGCCCTCTGGCGACGGCCGCCCCTTTATCTCCATGATGGCTGCGCCCCTCAGGCTGGGCGAACGACGCATCGGCACGCTTACGGTGGACTCCCAAGAGGTGGACGCCTTCTCCGACAGCGACAGCCGCCTGCTCATGACCCTGGCCACCCAAGCGGCCGCGGCCATCGAGAATGCGCGCCTGGTGAGCGATCTTCAGGAGAGTCTGGAACACCTCAAAGAGACCCACGCGCAACTGGTACAGTCCGAAAAACTATCCGCCCTCGGTCAATTGATCGCCGGGGTCGCTCATGAGCTAAACAACCCTCTGACGGCCATCCTGGGCTATACACAGCTCTTGCAGATAAGCGACCGCTTTGACAAAGAGGCCCAACGGGACCTGCAAAGGGTCCACGCACAGGCCCAGCAGGCAGCAGAAATTGTGGAGAATCTCCTCACCTTTGCCCGCCAACACAAGGCGGAACGTCAGTACGCCGATGTCAACGAGATCATTGAGCGCACGCTGGAGTTGCGCAGCTATCAGTTGCACATTGACAACATCGACGTGGTTACGGCCCTGGAGGAAGACCTGCCGCACACGATGGTCGATGCCAGCCAGATACAGCAGGTGCTTCTCAATCTCGTCAATAACGCACAGGATGTCATGATCGAGCACGATGGCGGCGGTACATTGACCATTCGTTCACAGACAAAGGGCGACAGGATACGGGTCAGCGTCACGGACACGGGCCCAGGACTACTGCCCGAAGCAGAGAAACATCTCTTTGAGCCTTTTTTCACCACCAAAGAGGTGGGCAAGGGAACGGGCCTTGGCTTGAGCATCTGCTTTGGCATCGTCGAGGGGCACAACGGAAGGATCTGGGCCGAGAATGCGCCGGGAGAAGGGGCTACCTTTATTATCGAGCTTCCCATCGTCGCGCCCAAAGAGGAGACAAGAGGGGAAACAGAATCCCCCATCGCGCCTGCAACGAAGAAGAGGATATTGATCGTCGAGGATGACGAGCAGGTCGCCTCAGTCTTGGAGCGCCTTCTGGCGCAGGATGATCATGACACGCTGTGGGCACGGGACGGCATAGAGGCCCTTGAGGCGTTATCCAGGGCACGGGAACGCAACGAGGCCTTTGACCTGATGATAAGCGACGTCAAGATGCCCAACATGAGCGGGATGAGGCTCTACGAGCAGGTCGCACAGCAATATCCCGAACTCGCCAAGCACATGCTCCTTATCACGGGGGACACCATGAGCTCGGACACGCAAGCATTCCTGCGCCGCGTCGGTCTCCCTTACCTCACAAAACCTTTCAAGATGGAGGAAATGAGACTAACCCTGGCCCGCATCCTGCGTCAATCCTAACCGTGGTCGCGTCTCCCTCCAACACGCGGTACCTTCCCACGTTCTCGTACCCGGCAGCCACCAAGGGGAACAGGGCATACGCCCCGCTCCATGGCCTCGGCGATGCCGCGCCCGATGAGGGAGGAGCCTATTCCCCGACGGCGGTGCGTGGCCAGTACGCCCATCATGTCCACCTCCAACTGCCCCGTTTCCCCCAGGGGCGTCTCCATACAGGAGCAAAAGCCTACGGCCTTATCGCCCACAAAGGCCAGATAGACATAGTGCTCGGGACGCTGGAGAACGGA
This sequence comes from Chloroflexota bacterium, assembly GCA_034722245.1. Lineage (GTDB taxonomy): Bacteria > Chloroflexota > Anaerolineae > UBA1429 > UBA1429 > JAWLEV01. The sequence continues at coordinate 10,792 of JAYENT010000065.1, read as the reverse complement.
GACGACCTGGCGCGGAGAATAGGGGCTGTCTCCCAGACTTTTGTGCTCCACCGCGAGGAGCGCCTGTGCATCCTTGACTATGGGTTCTGCTCGGCGAATGCGATAGCCCTTGCGCATAAGCCCATTATGGTGTGTTCCTTCCCACGTCAACTTGACGCCCGTCGCGCAGCGCCGATATAATGTGTTCGGTGAAAAGTCGACTCCGGGTAAGCATGGGCATCTATCAAGCGTACGCACCTCTCTATGATCTATCGGGGCAGACAGCGTTTAGCCAGAGAATGCTGCCCTACCTTCGACGCCTCTTGACGTGCCACGTGGTGGACGGCAAGCGGATGGTGGACGTGGCCTGCGGCACGGGGACAGTGGGCCTCGGTCTGGCTGAAGACGGCTGGTGTGTATATGGTGTGGACGCCTCCCGAGATATGCTGGCGGCGGCGCGGGCCAAGGCGCAGGGAAAACGGGCCTCCGTTACCTGGAGCCGGCAGGACATGCGCGCGTTCAACCTGCCCCAAAGGGTACATCTGGCCACCTGCCTGTACGACAGCATGAACTACATGCTGACCGAGGATGACCTCAAAGCCTGTTTCACGTGCGTCTTTGACGTGCTCCTTCCTGGGGGGCTCTTTCTCTTCGACATGAACACCATCAAAGCCCTCTGCGAAGTCTGGAACGGCAAAAATTACGTTGTAGATTCCGATGACCTGTACGTGGTGCTCAGAAGTCGCTACAGTCGAAGGCAAGAGAGGTCATACGTCGAAGTGAACTGCTTCCAACGCGTGGGGACGTTCTACCGCAGGGTTACAGAGGAACACGTGGAGCAGGGTTATCCGAAAGAACAGATCAACGCCCTGCTGACGGAGGCGGGATTTGCCGTGGAAGCGGCGTACGAGTGTTTTTCCTTCCAGCCGCCAAGCGATGAAACACTTCGCATCATGTGGGCCGCCCGTCGCCCCCGATGAAGCATCCCACTGCGGGCCGTCACGAAAAAGGTCCGCCGAGGGAAATGGTAGGTAAATAGTGTTGCTTGCTCATGCCCATGCGGACCATACGGATGAACACATCAGAAGGAGAATGTGAGAACAACTACCATACTCGCTTTCATCATCTCCCTTCTCCTCCAGGTAGGGTGCCCTCTGGCCCTCGTTCTATACTACCGGCGCAAGACGCACGCAAGCTGGGAGCTGTTCGCCTACGGGGCCATCGTCTTTGCTGTGTTTCAGTTATTTACCTGGTTGCCCCTAAGCATCTACCTGGACGTAGTATTAGGAAGCAGACTAAGCTCAGGTTTTTGGGCCTTTATGTGGCTTCTGGCTCTGGCGCTGGGCACGGCCCTGGCCGAAGAGGGCGGACGTTGGCTGGGATACCGCTATCTCTTTCCGCGAGGCTCCTTTAGGCTAACGTGGCGCAACGGGGTGATGTATGGCCTTGGACAGGCCTCCCTGGAGACTGTTCTTTTCATCGCCGGCCTCACTTTCCTGACCCTTATAGCCTATATCCTTCTGGGGCAACTGGAACCCCAACTTGTTCCTCAATCGGGCACTACAAAAGCCAGCGCGGCCTTTGGCGAGGCCTTACAGACCATTCGCAACACGGCCTGGCACCAGCCTCTGGTGATAGCACTGGAACGCATACTGTCCCTTCCCCATCAGGTGGCCTGGGCGCTGTTGGTGATGCAGAGCCTCATCTTTTCCGAAAGGCGCTGGTTCTTACTTGCCGTCCTCTACCACAGCTCCATCGCGATCATCGTGCCCGGGCTGGCTCGCTTATCCAACTTTGCCATCGCCGAGGCGGCCAACGTCCTCCTAGCCCTTGCCAGCCTCTGGATCATCATCAGGCTGCGTGCCCTGTCCGAAGGCTCCGGTGGCGAGAGCTAGCCTCACGCCTATCGCCTAATCCTCCCCACCGTCAGCAGCAGCCCCCTCACTCACCTGGTATTTTCTCAACACCGCCCGCGCCTCCTCGGCGCCCCGCCAACCCTCCACAACGCTCTCTTTCTCCTCGAGAAGCTTATATGTGTCAAAGAAATTCTCGATTTCGCGCAACCAGTGCACGCCGACATCATCGAGCTCTTGTATCTCTTCAAATCGGGGATCTGCCACCGGCACAGCCAGGATCTTTTCGTCGATGCCCGCCTCATCGCGCATGAGCAATACACCTATGGGCCGGATGCGCATGCGACAACCAGGAAAAGAGGGCTGTTCCACAACAACCAGAACATCCAGGGGGTCTCCATCGGCCGCCTGCGTGCCCGGGATGAATCCATAGTCGGTAGGATAGTGTACTGACGAATAGAGCACGCGGTCGAGATAGATGGTATGTCTCTGATGGTCATATTCATACTTGTTGCGGCTACCTCTGGGAATCTCAACGATAGCTTCTACTTGAGTAAACTGATCTTCCATAGGACCTCACTTGTATCCATTACATGACGGGAAACACACATCTATCATGCTATGATGATACGGAGACGACGTCAACTTGCGCGTCCACTGCTCCAGACACGGGAAGCCCCTTCCAAAGAGCCCCCCACACTCTATTCCACGGTAACGCTCTTGGCCAGGTTTCTGGGCTGATCGACATCGCAGCCCCGCAGGACGCCGATATGGTAGGCCAGCAACTGCAGGGGAATAGCAGCCAGAATGGGCGTGAGATAGCGCGACGTAGCAGGGATAAAGATGACGTCATCTGCCTTGGCCGCCACCTCTTCATCCCCCTCCGTCGCTACAGCAATCACCACGACGGCACTGGGACCCTTGAGCCGCCTCAAGGCCCGCCGCACAGCCGCACGGGTTAACCCCGTCTCGTCAACTGCCGCCTTGAACGGCAGTCCTTGCGCTTACTCCCTCCCCGTGTCGAACTGACTCACCTCCTTTTTCCCATTCATTCTCTCAAAGACTGTCCATCATTGTAGCACAACGGTCCTGTGACTCCAAGCAACTGGGGCCAATCCGCTCGATTGTCGCCGTGCCCCTTTCGTGCTAGAATCGCCACTGCTTCCACGATGGAAAAGTGCGACGAAACCCTATGATAATGCGGCTGTTTCCTTGACGATGAATTACATAATATCGCTGCTCCCCTGGCTGATCCCCTGTATGGGGGCCTTTCTGACGGCTGCTCTGCCCTTGAGCAGCTACTCCCGCGTCAGGCGATGGGGGCACACGGCCATTCTGGTGGGAACCTCCGTCGCCTTCGCTCTCGTCCAGGGAGCAATGGCCCCTGAATTGGGTCGCTCGTTTCCCCTTATGGAGTACTCCGCCCTTGCCTTTTCTTACGCCCACCCGGGGACAATGGTGGGCTGGCTCCCATTGGGGCTGCTTACTCTCACAAATCTAGGCCTGATAAGAGAGCCCTTGGGTCGCCTCGAGAGCGCGGGGCAGCTGGCGCTGGCGGGCGGGATGCTGGCCACGGTCGCGGCATCCAACGCGTTCACTTTGGGCGTCACCTGGAGTTTGACGGATTTGATGCTCCTGGCTCTCAAGCTCCGAGACGCGCATCAAGAAGAGCCTCACCTTCTCATGCGCTATGGGGCGAGCAACCTACTTTCCACCATGGCTCTCGTTGTGGGGATCGCCCTTGTGGGCAGATGGGAAACGGCTCTCCCAGCCTACGCCTTTGCCAAATTCCCGGCAGCATCGCTGCCCTGGTTGGCCCTGGCGGCCTTTTTGCGCCTTGGGGTGTACCCCCTACCCAACCGGCACGGCGGAACGTGGGAGATCGATCTGGTTTCCCTGTACACAGGCATCTACCTCTGGCTACAGGTGAGCATGGCCCACCCCCTAGCACTTGCACGTCTCCCCATGCTATTTATCGCACTCTCTTTATTGGCGGCGGGACTTCTGGCAACCCACGCCGTGGATTTTGGTTCTGGATGGCCCTACGTCAGCATGTACAGTGTTCTTCTGTCGCTTTTTCCTGTACTGGTGGGGGGCGACGCGGGCGCTGCGGTGACGTTGTCCTTGACATCCCTGTGGGCTCTTTGCCTGACCCTGCGCCATCTATACATCAGTGCCTCGGTGCCAAAGATGGTCGCCCCGTGGTGGCGGGTGCCCATGATGATAGCCCTCGCCGCCCTGAGCGGCTTGCCCCCCACACTGGGATTCACGGCCCGATGGTCGCTTCTGCGGCTCTGCTGGCTCGACGGGCGTTGGGGCTTGATCCTCACCGTGTCTGTGGCTTCGCTGTTGGTCTCTACGATGCTGTGGCAGCAACTTGACAAGCTGCTGGCCCTCCATGGAGATTATGAGAGACTGAAGTGGCCCAAGCGAATACCCCTAGGTGCAGCGTCGCTTCTAGCGGCAGCGCTGATGGTGAGCGGCGTCTGCCCAACGTGTCTTGGCCCCATCTGGCCAGGACAGGGAACCGCGTTGTTGCCCTTCTCAGAAGGTATCAAGCAGGTCGCTGTGCCGCTCCTCCTCACGCTGATCCCCGCTCTTGGAGCATATGCCCTGCACATACTGCGAAGCCGCCTATCCCTTGACGTGTTGCTACGGCTCGAAGGAGTGGATGCCCTGCTGGGGCTTGAATGGCTCTATGGGGGCATGGAGATGGTGTCGCAGCGTACCGGGGCCGGCATCAGGCAGCTTTACAGAGCCCTGGAGGAAGCCCTGGGGCTGGGGTGGATCTTGATGTGGGCCCTCGCCCTCACGCTGTATCTCGTGGAAAGGTAAGATGCCAAACATGCCCACACCACAGCAATTGCCGAACTATATTTCCCGGCTTTCTCCTCGCCAGATTCTCATCGCCGTGATCGCCACCTCCGCGGCCATGTTTCTGTCAACAAACCGCAAAATCTCCACGGCCTTGCTGCTCCCGCAATACGTCCTGCTCCCTCAACTGCTCAGCGAGACCCTCTACCAAAGTGCGCTCGTCACCCGGTTTGGCACGGGACTCGCCATCTGTCTCATCCTCTATCTCACCGCTGATCACATACAGAACGCGCCCCTGGCCCCAGAATCTGAACCTGGGTCGGATACACGCTCGGGACGTGGATTGCCGGGGGAGATGGGCCTGGCCTTTCGCACGCTGACCCTCGTCCTGGGGGCTTTTGTCGCGCAACGGCTATGGCGCAGTTACCCCCTGCCGCCCATGCCGCCAGAGCTCACTCTCGCCAGCTACTGGCTGATGATCGCGGGTACACTGGTGGCCCTGATCAGCCTGGATCCGCTGCGTATAGGATTCGGGCTGTTGAGCTTTGCCGACGGCTTTGTGGCGCTCTATCTCTTTTGGGGGCCCGGCTTTCTGGTCACGGCACTGCTGAACGTGGTCGAGGTGCTCCTGGCTCTAGGGGTCGTTCTCTTTGCCGAGGGCGGGCTGCGTGTATCCACGACCGAGGGGGAGATGGAAGAATGACCCTATGGTTCGTGGCCCTGCCCCTGGCCATCGCCCTCGCCGTCGGCCTGCTGTACAGGTTCCCCCTCGTGGCGGCCCTTCTCTCTGCTATCACCTTTCTGGCCCTGGCCGTCGGTCTGATCACCCTGCAAAAAGCCCCCGATCTGCTCCTTGCCGGCCGCCTGGTGACCCTCTCTCCGGGAGCCCGTATGGGATCGGCCTTCTGTTTCACCCTCCTGGCCCTCATGATGGTCTATACCTATCGCGTACCGCAGGGGGATCTCTCCTATACCCTCACCATGAGCGCGGCCGGATTGCTCGGCGCCTCGCTCATGATCCAGAACAATACCCTCAAGGTACTGGCCCTGGAGATGGGGGCCATTCTGGGCATAGGACTGCTCCCCGTACGGGAGCGCGAGGACGCCGTGCTCGGCGCCCGTTCGCTGGTTCTGGTGGCCCTCTCGGGCACGCTGCTGCTGGCGGGCGCCTGGACGATGGAAAGCTACGCCCCCAAGATGGGCGAATCCGCCTTGCTGCAGTTCAGCGCGGGCGTCACCATAATGGGCTTTACCATCCTCCTGGGCGTGGGCCCCTTTGGTCTGTGGCTGACCCCCCTGTTTCGCCGTGGCGCCTACCTGGCGGGCGTCGTGTTACACGTCGCCCTTGGCGGGACGTTGCTGTTCTTCTTGAGCGGCTTTCTCCAAGGTGAAGACATTGCGCAAGCACGGGAGTTGGTACACATCCTCCTGTTCGCTGGAGGCATCTCCAGCTGCCTGCTGGGGGGGCTGGGCGCGGCCGCGCAACGCTCGGTGAGCGGCACCCTCTCCTATGCCGCCCTGGCCGATCTGGGCATCGTCCTCGCCGGCCTGGGCCTAGGCACGCCAGAGAGCGTCGCCACTGGCATCTTGCACTTTATATATCGTGCCGTGGGCATCACCGTCGTGGCCATGGTGGCAGGGCTCCTGCGCCACCGCTTTGGAGGCGACGACCATGAGCACCTGGCGGGAACCTGGCACCGGGCACCCCTCCTAGCGGTCGCCCTGGTCACCGGCGGGCTATCCCTAGCCGGCCTTCCCCCCTTGGCGGGCTTTGTCACGCGGCTAGGCCTGTACCGGGCGCTGGCCGCGGAACGCGCCACCTGGCTGCCCGCCATCCTGATAAGCAGCCTGGGTCCGGCCTGGGCCTTTGGGCGCTGCATCCTGGCCGCCCTGAGACCTCCCCTCGTTCCCCAAGGTGGCCCCGCCCCGCGGCACCCGGGCCTTCTGGCCTTTTCCCTTGGCTTGTTACTGTTGGCCCTGGGGCTATTTCCACACTTGCTGACGCTCCTGCCGCCCCCCTGGATCGATCTATTAACGTCCGCATCCGCCTTCGCCCTCTAAACAAGATCGGCGCACAGCCGAATGCAAAAGCGGACCCACAAAAAAACCGCCAAGCCCATAGGCTGGCGGGCAAGGCCTTGAACCATCTTTTGACGGCCCAGAGACCAAAAAGGCGATCAGTGATCGATGGACCGGGGCAGGGCAAATCCTCCGTCAAGCGCCCAAATAGCGCAGCGCCGCGAGAATGCGCTCGTCCAGTGCTTCCACCTCATCTGGAATGCCCGAAACCGCGCTCCGGGCCTCGGACACGCTGTAGCCCAACGCCGTGAGGGCGTCTATCACCTCGGCATCCCCCTCTCCCATGCCCGGCACCCAGGCCTCAGAGACTGTAATCTTGTCTCGAAGATCGAGAAGCATGCGCTGCGCCGTCTTGGGGCCAATGCCGGGAATGTGCGCCAGAGTGGATGCGTCCCCCTGCGCGATGGCGCCGCGCAAAACCTCGGGGGAAAAGGTCGAAAGCACGGCCAGCGCCGTGCTGGGGCCGACCCCGCTGACGCCGAGGAGGGTGGTGAACAGCTCCCGCTCCTCCGCCGTGAGAAATCCGTACAGGGCAATGCGCTTCTCGCGCACGTACATATACGTGTACAGCTCAACGCTCTGTCCCACCCGCGTCACGCTCTCCAGAACGTTGGCCACCACGTTGACCAGGAACCCCACGCCACCCACCTCTATCACCAGGGCGTCCTCCCTGATGGCCTTCACGCGGCCAGAAAGGCTTGCGATCACCGCCGGGCCTCCGTGGTATCGCTCTCACGGACCAGCGCGGACATCCGCGCCGCGTGCTGATGACAGATGGCCACGGCCAGGGCATCGGCGGCGTCATCCGGGCGCGGCACCTCTTTCAAGCACAGCAATACGCGCACCATCTCCTGCACCTGCCCCTTCTCGGCCCGCCCGTACCCCGTGATGCCCTCCTTGATCTGCAGAGGCGTATACTCTGCGACCTCCAGGCCCGCCTCCGCCAATGCCAGGAGCAATACGCCCCGGGCCTCGCCCACCATCATGGCGGTACGCACATTCCTGCAGAAGAAAAGCTCCTCCACCGCCGCCACGTCGGGATGGTACTCGCCTAGCAGGTGGGACATCTCCTGGTAAATCTTGGCCAGGCGCTCGCCGACCGGCGTGTTTGCGGGCGTGCGGATAACCCCGTAGGAAACAGCCCGCAAATCCCGCCCATCCCCCACCACCAAACCATAGCCGGTGTCGGCCAATCCCGGATCGAGGCCCAGAACCAACATGCGCTGCCCTATGCCGCCTGCTCGCTCTCGTACTTCTCTATCATCTCATCCTGAAGATCCAAGTTGGAGTACACGTCCTGGACGTCAAGAAGATCCTCCAAGGCCTCCACGAGGCGCATGACCTTCATGGTATCCTTCTCTGGCAAGGACTTGGTGGTCTGTGGATCCCACAAAAGCTCCGCGTTATCGACCTCAAAGCCGGCCTCTTCCAGCGCATCGGACACGGCCTTGAAATCGCCGACGGTGGTATAGACCTCCACCACACCCTCGTCGATCTCCACATCCTCAGCGCCGGCATCTATGGCCTCCAGGGCCACCTCCTCGGCGTCCGCTTCGCCGGCTTCAATGGACAGATAGCCCCTCCGTGAGAACATCCAGGAGACGCAACCATCGGAGCCCAGGTTCCCTCCATGGGTGGAGAGAACGTGGCGGATATCCGAGACCGCACGATTTCTGTTATCGGTCAAATAGTGGATCATCAGGGCGATGCCCTCTGGCCCATAGCCCTCGTAAAACCCCTCTTCCAGGCCCTTTCCGTCCAGGGATCTCCCGGTCCCCCGGTCGATGGCCCGCTGGATGTTGTCCTTGGGCATATTCGCGTCCGTGGCCCTATCCAAAGCCAAGCGTAAACGGAAATTGTACTCTGGATCCTCCCCACCCTCTCTGACAGCAACGACAATCTCGTGAGCAAGCTTGGTAAAGAGCCGGCCACGCTTTGCGTCGTTGGCCTCCTTCCGTCGCTTAATGGTGGACCATTTGCTATGTCCAGACATTTCACCCTCCCATCAAGCTATTACAACATCTCCATCATATTATAACATCCAACGGGCGAATTGACCAACGGGATGCGCCCGGCGGTGCATGCAAAACCTGTTAATGAACCAGATGCAACTTCTGAAGGTGATTGCTTGAGAGGAGGGCTTTTTCTTTAACCCCTCGTCGCGCAGGGCTAAAGCGGGCCACCTGCGGTGGCCTCGAAGAATTGCTGCGCAATTCTTCGCCGTTTAGTCGGTCGAGATGACTCTTGCTTTTGGCGAGTGCAGAACCCTGCAAGGGTTCTGCAAGGGATACGGCTTAGCCAGTATCCCCGCGGGCTTCCGGGGATCTTGAGACACTATTATTGATGATTATACAGATCCGAACATTAAAAACTAAATTCCTTCTCTAGATCGAACTCTTAGCCCAGGACTGAACCCTGAGGAAGTGCTTCGCACTTCCTTTAGCAGTTTTGCATGGCAAAACTGGACGCCGCTTGTAAGGCGGAACGGCTTTCCGACCTACGAACGGGGGACAAAGGGCCCGCTCAATCCAGCAAGTTATGGACAGCCCGCAGCAGATCGACTACAGAGAAGGGCTTGGAGATGAATCCCACCGCCTCCTGCGAGTGATCGAGATCGCCAATCTCCCTGTCCGAATAGCCGGACATATACAGCACCTTCAACTGTGGATAGGTTTGACGGAGGCGTCGCGACAGGGCCTCGCCGTCCATGCCGGG
>JAYENT010000065.1:0-1252 GCA_034722245.1 Chloroflexota bacterium | reverse complement strand
GCCCTCAAATTCCGAAACGATTCTATTGAGGTTGACGGGTTCCATCTGCAGCATCTGCTTGCGCCCAAAGGCCAGGAGCCGCTGCACCAGATCTCTGGCCCGGTTGGCAGCATCGAGGATCTCCTTCACATCCTCCTGCAAGGGATCATCGGGAGGTAGCTCTTCCTGCATCAACTGGGCATAGCCCATGATGGGAGTGAGCAGATTATTAAAGTCGTGCGCCACCCCGCCCGCCAGTTGGCCGATGGCTTCCAGGCGCCGCGCTGCCTGCAGTTGCTCTTCCAGCTCACGCTGCCTCTTGTCCGCCCGCACACGATCGGTGATGTCACGCGATATGCCAAAGGTGCCCACGATCTGTCCATCGTTCCCACGCAGCGGGGCCTTGATGGTGCTCACCCAGGTCTCGCGGCCGTCGGGCCAGGTCTCCTTTTCCTCTTTGACCAACGTCTCGCCAGATTCCATGATCCGCTGTTCGTCGGCATACGCCGCGCGTGCATGTTCCTCGGCAAAAAGGTCGAAATCGGTCTTGCCCACAGCCTCCGTGGGATCCTCCAAGCCAAAGTACGTCGCCATCGCCTCGTTGATGCGAATGAAGCGGCTTTCGCTATCCTTAAAGTAGATGTTGTCCAGCGTATTTCGAAGCAAGGCGTCGATCAGACGCCGCTCCTGGGCCAGGTTCTCCTCCACCTCGATGGAATGGAGGGCCCAGGCCACGTCCCCGGCCACCTCTTTGAACAGGGCCTGCTCCTCCTCATCGTCGACAAAGGTGGTGGGGAGGGATACGCACAGAAACCCGTAATGGTTGTCCCCACGCACCAGGCGCGCCGTCATGGCCCCCTGCCCTTCATGTGTCGAGGCCAAGGGACAACCCTCGCACACGCTGGCGGCATCCTCAATCACGGTGAACCCCGTCCCCTCCATCACCCTCTGCACACAGGGTGCCAGCTCCTCTCGCGCCATCCGATCAACCAGGGTAGCAAAGGGGGCCTCCAACCCGGCCTGGGCCGCAGATCCGACCCCCTCTTCTCCATCGTACAGGATGATCCAGGCGCTATAATAGCCCCGCGTCTTGATGAGGATATCACAGATACCCTGCAAGAGTGCCTCGCGGTCGCTCTCCCTGACGATGAGCTGATTCACGTCGCGGATGGCGCGCAACACGGCATTGAGGTGTTCCGTTCTCTGCTCGGCCCGCCCACGCTCTGCTATCTCCCGCTGGGCACGGCGGTTCAGTTCCCACAGCCTGCCCACG
>JAYENT010000064.1:0-14211 GCA_034722245.1 Chloroflexota bacterium | reverse complement strand
CGTATGTCTTCCTCGATATCCTCCGATTCCCAGGTGAACCCCTTGCCCAGGGTATGCCATTCCAAACCCAGACGCTCCGCGGCTTTGACCTCTCCCCACCTTCCCTTTTCGCTCTTGATGAACTGAATCATACATGGGCGCATGCCATGGCCCCAAGCACGCAGCAACATCCCTAACGCCGCCGTGGTCTTGCCTTTGCCCTTGCCCGTGTAGACGATGACCAGGCCCTTGTGCCGGGCGCGTTTTCGGTCGCTGTCTTCTCTACTCATGTCATCCTATCCTATCATCGTAGAGACAGAAGATCTTGCGTCTCTACGATAGTCTATCGTTCTCACGGCAATACTGGATCCACTGCATGGCCCATTCATCGTGGCCCATAAGCAGGTTGGATGCCAGGATGGCCTCGCGGATGGACCGGACGAGGGGATTCGTGATAGGGCAACTCAGACCACACGCGATGGCCATAGACAGGAAACTGGCGTTCAGCGCCGCGCGGTTGGGCAGGCCATGTGATACATTGCTTGCTCCCATGGTGATATTCACGCCAAGTTCACGGGCTGTAAGGCAGGTCGCCTCGAGCGTGACCTGGGGTGCCTTTGTGCTAGCCCCTACCGTCAAAACCAGTGGATCGATGATCACATCCTCTTGGGGGATACCCACCTCATCGGCGCGGGAGACGATCTTGCGGGCTACCTGGAAGCGTCCCTCTGCCGTGGCGGGGATACCGTCGTCATCCATAGCCAACCCTATCACCGCCGCCCCGTACTCTTTTACCAGAGGGAGAATATTCTGCAGCGACTCCTCCTCACCGTTGACCGAGTTGATCAGCGCTTTGCCGTCATAGGCCTGCAGGGCCTGCCGCAGGGCTTCCGGGTTGTTGCTATCGAAGCATAGAGGCGCGTCGGTGACCTCACGCACCGCCTCGATGATATGGACCAAAAGACGCGGCTCATCGGCCCCTGGCACGCCCGCGTTCACGTCCAGGATGGCAGCGCCTGCTTGCACCTGTGCGATGGCATCCTTCTGAACAATGCTCATGTCGTCGCGCTCCAGAGCGTCCATCAATCGTTCGCGTCCCGTGGGATTGATGCGCTCACCGATCATCACCACGGGGCCCTTGCGACTGATGATAACGGTTTCTTTTGCGGATGAAACGGTGGTCTCCACGTCGCTCTCGAACATAGGGGTTCCTCCCACACAGATTGCATAACTGAATCCCATTATGCGGCATGGTAGCATGCCACGTCAAAAAGGGGCATAGAATGGGAGCGAACGCTTTCTGCTGCGGCGCCTGTGAATTGTGCATCGGAGGGGCTTCTTGTGTATACTATGTTTTGACCTAGGACGAGGAGGAACGTGGCCGTTCGCGTGTGGAGTCTCAGCACAACGTTCGACGCACTGAGAAATCGCGACTTTCGTTGGTTGTGGCTGGGGCGCCTGGCCTCCTCGGCCACCTTTCAGATGAGCTCCGTGGCGCAGGGTTGGCTGGTCTACCAGCTCACCGGTTCGGCCTTTGCCCTGGGGTGGGTGAGCGCGGGGTGGAGCATCTCCACCCTCCTTCTCTCCCCCTATGGTGGCGTCATCACCGACCGCCTGGAAAAGCGCACCCTTTTGCTCTGGACCAGGATTGGCATGGCCCTCAACAGCGTCATCATTGGCCTTTTGATCTCCACCGATCTGATTCGGATCTGGCATCTGGCGGCCAGTTCCCTCTTTACCGGCATGCTCTTCGCCTTCTTGATGCCCGCACAACAATCGATCATCTCGGACCTGGTGGACAGGGAGACCCTGTTGAACGCCATCTCCCTCAACTCTTTGGGGATGGGGCTCATGGGCATCTTTTGTGCCTCTTTGGCCGGGTGGCTCATTGAGATCGGGGGGCCAGCCGTCGTGTACTATGTAATGGCTGCTTTCTACATGCTGGCTATCTATACTATCATCAAGCTGCCAGAGACGGGCAGCGATGGGGGCACGTCGGCTTCTGTGTGGAGCGATCTAGCGGAGGGGGGGCGCTACCTGTGGGCAAATCCTCTCCTGTTGACGTTGCTCGGGATGGGACTGATCCGGGTGTTGTTTGCCATGCCCTATCGCACACTGCTTCCCGCCTTTGCCGAGGACAATCTGGGATTCGATTCCGCCGGATTAGGCGTGCTCATGTCGGCGCCGGGCTTGGGCGCGCTGGTCAGTTCCCTGCTCATCTGCTCCTTGGGTGACGTGCGATACAAGGGCAAATCGCTCCTCATCGCCGGCGGCCTATTGGGGTTGAGCATCAGCCTGTTTGTGAGCACTGACCTTCTGCCCGTCGTTTTCTGTTTTATCTTCTTGCTGGGCTTCTTCAACAACGTCTGTATGGTGATGACCAATACCTTGATACAAGCCCGATGTGAAACAGGCTATCTCGGACGGGTCATGAGTGTGTATATGATGCTGTGGGGATTGACCCCTTTGGGCACACTGCCGGCCGGGGCCATCGCCGATTACGTGGGCGTGCCCCCCGTGGTGATCGTGCAGGGTGTCATCGTGACCCTACTGTTCGCGGCAGTGGCTTTTCTCAAGCCGGTGATTTGGAGGCTGGATTGAGAAGGGATGGGGCAGTCGTGTAATATTCCTCGTGCATCCCGTAAACTGTGGATTCACCTTTACGTAAAAGATGGAGGAAACCCTATGACGCGAAACATGAAAGTCCTTATCACCGGCGGCAGCGGCCAACTGGGCCAGATGTTCCTCGGACACTATGGCGACTATTATGCGCTGCGCCTGACCTATAACACCCATCCCTTTGAGGCGCCGGGCCACGAGGTGATCCAGATGGACCTTACTGACTATGAGGCGGTGTTGGATACCATGCAGGGGATAGAGGCCATAGTACATTTTGGCGCCGACTCGGCAAGCCGTGCGCCGTGGGAATCTATATTGCCGAACAATATCGTGGGCACCTACAACGCCTACGAGGCAGCCCGCGAGGCGGGTGTGATGCGCTTTGTCTTTGCCAGCTCGAACCACGCGGCGGGGTTCGCTCTCAAAGAGCGGGATATGGTCGGCCCGGATGCGCCTATTCGCCCCGATGAGCTATAAGGGGTGAGCAAGTGCTTTGGAGAGGCCCTGGGACGCTATTATCACGACCGCTATGGCATGCAGGTCATCTGCTTGCGCATCGGCTCGTGCCACGGAGAGGACGACGATGATGACCAGCGAGCGGACCTGATGGAAATGGTGGAGCGTGGCGGCAGCTACCCTTACGATGCTCCGACGACCTTGTCCATGTGGCTGAGCCCCACGGACATGTCGCAGCTGGTGCACAGGAGTCTACAAACAGATTGCCCGTTTGGCATCTTTTACGGCATCTCCGACAATACGCCGCCGGCCTTCGATCTGTCAGAGACCAAGCGTGTTCTAGGCTATGAGCCGCAGGACGATGTCCAGGATCTCTTTGATCAGCCCGTCGGTTCGCTGGGATAAGGGGCGAATTGGATTGTAGCCCCACCGTGAACAGGTGGAGCTGGCATGTATGTCAACCAGCGCTGTCTCTTCAGGACGTCGCGACGTGGCTCTTCAGCCGCCCGATACAGCGCTGGGTGCTTTTAACTGAGCACAAAGGGCGTTCAGTCGCTCCCGCTGCTTCGCGATGCAGGGACGGATGGAATCCAGGTTCTCATCCTCATAAGGCCGTTCTGTGGCCAGTTCCCAGCAGTACTCCATGCTCTCTCGCAGATTATCTGCCATCTCTTCCAGAGAGGCGATCTCCTGTTCGGAGGACGCGCGCGCCAACTGCTTCTCAAAGAAATCGACGTTGAGCACTGCTTCTTGGGCGAACATGTGGGGACGCTCGGCGGGCGCCAGGGAGGGGCTTCTCCCGTATATGTGATCCACCATCTCCTGCAGGGAATATGTCCTGTCGAACCATACGATATTTGGGCCAGGGCACATGGCCTGGGGTGCCTCGGATTCCTCGGCAAGCCCCAGCGCGATGAGCGCGCCGTTGCCCAGATGATCGCAGATGCACGTTTTCTTTACAACTTGGGCGCGAAGGTGCTCCTTTTCCTCCTCTGGCAGATCCATCTCGGCGATCTCTTGCAGTTTTCGCTTCTGATACTGCCGGGAGGAAATACACAGGGGCCTACCCTCGTATTCGGTATTCAGACATGCGAACCCCTTGATACAGGGAGAACCGGGCTTGCCGGCCTCCACTCTCTTGCGCGTCCATATCTCTGAACCGGTACCGCGCAGATTGATAAAGGGGATATTCAAGGGCGACACGTCGCTGATGTACACGCCCCCTTCACCCGCTTGTACGAGCAATTCACGCGTCGTGTCATCCACGCAGGTGGCCTCGGGCACCAACAGAAATGGAGTGGCCCAACCGGTCATGTCCATCTTGAAATCTTCCAGCAGCCTGCGCATCTCGCCATGGGTGCCGATGCCCCCCTGAACCGTTATCAGCGGCCTGTGGTCAAGAACGGCTTGCGGGCATTCTCCTCGTTGTTGGGTATAATACTCGGCTACTTGAGGTTGGAATTGGGCGGCCAGCTGATCGCGTTTATCTTTGAACTCCTGCAACAGGGAAGGCAGCAGCATACCCCCGGCGGGGAAGGCGTGTCCGCCGCAGTTCAGGCCCGACTCCACGCGGAATTCGTGCACTTCCAAGCCCTTGCGGGCCAGGAATCTGCCCTGGATGCGGGCGGAGCGAAAGTCGCTCACTTTGATGACGATCTTCTTTTTTATCGCCCCCGCCTCGTCCCGGTAAAAGTCGGCGAACTCGGTCATGTGGCTGAAGAGGCGGCGGTTGATCCCCGCCGAGAGCACCACGCTGGAGCGCAGCTTGCTCCGCGCATAGCCCCGTAGAGCGGCCAGGGCGTCGGTGAATTTGCTCCCCAGCTCGTTTCCCTCCGCGTCATAGTTGACCCGATCCACCTTGACCATGATATTGACGTCGATGGAGCCTGGTCGCATGCGATGGGTCAGGTCGCGCGCCAGCCTATCGCGAGCGGGCCCCGCTTTCATCTGCAGGAGTGCTTGATAGTCCCGCTTCAAAGGTATGTCATCGGGAAGTAGTTCAAAGTATCTGCGCTTGTAATTATCCTCGAAAAAGGGTAGGGCCTTGATGGCTTCCATTCTACGCTGCACGATGTCATGCACGGCATTCAGGTAAGCGGTGATGCGCTTAGCTCGGCCATCCTTTTCCCGTGCCGGTATGGTAGGATAGGACAGCCCATACTTTTCAGCATAATATCTGCCTATTCTGTCTAGAAGATAGTCATCCACTAGCGAGACCACCGAGGAAATGCCCAGGGGGGCCACACGGATGGGGGTGTCAGCCGAGTGACCGGTACCCATAACGGGGATGAAAAAGGTATGATAGCTGTTCTGCATCTGTGTAAATCCCTCTTGGTTTAGACTTGTGAGATCGATGTGATGTGTGAACGGAACGGAGAGCGGTGTCTGCTGCTTGCTATTCTTGAGTCTCGAAATCCAGGGCTACCGAGTTGATGCAGTAGCGGAGCCCCGTGGGTTCAGGACCATCCTCGAAGACGTGGCCCAGATGGGCATCACAGCGGTTGCATCTCACTTCCGTCCGCGTCATGCCGTGGCTGGTATCGGGCAGTTCCCGTATACTATCATGTTCTATGGGAGCCCAAAAGCTGGGCCAACCGGTCCCTGATTCGAACTTTGTTTCCGAGCTGAAGAGCTCATTGCCACAGCACACACACGTGTAGATGCCTTCCTCGTGATGATCATAGTACTTGCCGCTAAAGGGAGCTTCCGTTCCCCCCTGCCGCGTGACGTTATACTGCTCCGGCGTCAATATCTTGCGCCACTCCTCGTCGCTCTTGACCACTTTTTCGGACATAGGTGTCGCCTCCCATTCTTGCGCTTGCTTCTCGGTGTCCGCCGCCGGCTGACAGCCGCAGAAACACAGGACAAAGGCCATTACCAGTAAAAAGCTCTTCGTCTTGTACATTGCAATAAATCTCCTTCGAAAATATCTATAAAAAGGGGGAATCTATAAATAATACCGGTTCAGTTGCCTGGCACTTGGCAGTGCCAGGCAACCGTATTCTCTACTCCCGTGCGGCGAGAGCGCTGCAACCCGGGGCGTCGGCCTGGTTCTCGGCCAACTCGATGATCCACTCGGGGAAGGCCCCACCGGCATCCTCTTTGGCCATGGCCATAAGCTCGCGGACCACGTCGGGATGCTCCGAGGCCACGTTGCTGGCAAACGGGTCATCTGCCGTCAGATCGTAGAGCAAAAAGCCCGTTTCATCGACCTTATAGTTGAGCCACCAGCGCTCTGTGATTACCGTGGGGGCTGAGCCCCAACCGACGGTGGCGTGGTCGCGTGGCCCCTCGTCTCCGGCCAAGGCGTCCTCAAGGAAGGAGATGCCATCAAGCTCAGACGGCGGCTCGACCTCGGCCACCTCCAGGATAGCGTCTGAGATGTCGTGGTGCTGAACGAACATATCGCTGGTAGTGCCCGCGTATTCGGCACCAGGGAAGCGCACCATCAGGGGAACGTCAAAGACCTCTGGCATGGAGGGATAGCCTCGCTTGCCCATATAGCCCCGATCCCCGATGGAGTGCCCATGATCGGAGGTAAAGACAACCATGGTGTCGTCCAACATATCCAGCACCCGCAGGCTCTCCATAAAGTAGCCGAACCAGCGGTCGCAGAGGGTCACGGCCGCCTTGTAGTTGGCCCGCGTGCGCTCTAGCAGGTATGGATCCAGGTCCGACACATCCTCATATCCCGACTTCACCTGTTCTTGGCCCTCTTTGTCCAAGTACAGGTCGAGATAGTGCGACGGGACGAGCCAGGGCTCATGGGGATCAAAAGACTCGACAGTGAGGAAGATATTGTCGGCGTCCTGGTTCTGCTCCAGCCAGAGGGCCGATTCCTTGAGCACCCGAGGAGCAAAAAAGTCCTCCTCCTTGGTGCGGTCATGGATGTTCATGATAGCCTGCTGGATGAATTCGATATTCCTTTCGCTTTGCATCTCTTTGGGCAACCAGTAGTCGACCTCCTCCTGGGTCAATCTGGGGCCCGAGCGGTAGGGGTCCCTTTCCTTGCCGCGCAGGAATTTCCATTGGTCGAAACCGCGCCAAAAATTTTTGGAGGGCTTGAACTGATGATATACGTCAGAGATCAGGCCCGTGCGGTAGCCAGCCGCACTCAGGATCTCGGCCAGCGTATCCTGTTCCTCCGGTATGGGGCCCCATCCCGGCGCCCCCACAAAGTCGCCCTTGAGACGAAAGTCGGCATTATAGAAGGGGTACACGCGCTTGCCGGTATAGATGGCGCGCCGTGCGGGCAGCGTGGGCAGGGATTCGGGGTAGGCCCTGGTCATGACCAGGGATTCCTCGGCGAAGGCCTGAAAGTGAGGTGTCTGGAGCTCTCCCCACGGAGCGGGCCCGTATACGCCCGTCGAATCCTTGCGCAAGGTATCAAAGATAACCAAGATGATATTCATGTTTCCTCGCTCCTTTACCTACAGTTGGTTGAATTATAAAACAAGGGGGTAACATACCTCTAGAATACAAGACGCCTCATATTACACAAATACCTCTCTAAAAAGCAAACGCCGTGGCGATCCCTCTGCTTGCAGAAAGAAACTAGCGTCCCTCCTCCCGTATACGCCGCATATAGTCCTCCAGAGGATCGTCCAACCGCGACATATACTGTGCCATGCGCTCTATCATCGCTCCTTGGGCGTTGCGGGCCTCGGGCTGGGCGATGAGATTGCGCATCTCGTAGGGGTCGCGGGCCACGTCATACAGCTCCAGCGTCTCCCATGGATCGTTCAGCAGATCGTGGACCACGCCCCGCTCGGAGGGAGTGAGCACAAGCTTGTGATCCCGTGTGCGCACCAGGCGCAAAAAAGAAGCCAAGCTCCTCGGAGTAAGGAAGCTTGGCCCAGATAAGAATGGATATTGTCTATATGGTGCCCCCGACTGGATTCGAACCAGTACGTCCTTACGGACACAGGCCCTCAACCTGTTGTGTATGCCAGTTCCACCACGAGGGCTCATTGTGATCCTTATTATAACGCTTCCCGTTCACTTGTCAACTCGCGTTTTCACGATACAATAGGAGAGCGTGTCTTTGGGGCGAATGCCAGTCGGAGGAGGCCAGGACGTGGCGGGTGCGATTGTGTTAGATGCCATGGGAAGCGATCATGCTCCTGCGGTGGACGTGGCAGGGGGCGTGCGGGCCGCGCGGCACTATGGCCACGATATCATCCTGGTGGGGCGTGAGGAGGAAATAAGGGCTGAACTGCAACGGCATGATACGGAGGGGCTGCCTATCTCCATCGTCCACGCCAGCCAGGTGGTGGAGATGGCGGAACATCCCAGCCAGGCTGTCCGCACGAAGCCCGACGCCTCCATGGTGGTGGGCATCAAGCTCGTGCGCGATGGGCAAGCCAGCGCCTTTGTGTCCGCGGGCAATTCCGGCGGGGTTCTGGCGAGTGCCCTGATCGGCGCGGGGCGCATAGGCCGTATCCCGGGTATCGACCGTCCCGCCCTCTCGACTATATTTCCCACACTGGACGGCACGGCCCTTTTGCTAGACATCGGCGCCAACACGGACTGCAGACCGGAATGGCTGGTGCAGTTTGCCCTGATGGGCAACGCCTATGCCAAGCGTGTCATGGGCATCCCTGAACCGCGCGTGGGCCTTCTTTCCAATGGCGAGGAGGCTACCAAGGGGAATGCCCTGGTCCAGGAGACGCACCAGCGTCTGCAGGAACTTGACCTCCACTTCCTGGGCAACGTGGAGGGTAAGGACCTCACCCAGGGGTCGGTGGACGTAGTCGTTGCAGATGGCTTTGTGGGGAACGTGGCCATCAAGACCGCTGAGGGAGTGGCGGCCATGCTGCTCGAAACCTTGCGCTCCGAGATCAGAAGCCGCACCCTAGCAAGCCTTGGGGCCCTGTTGGCCAAGCCTGCCTTTCGCGCCACGGCCAAGAAACTGGACTATCGCGAGTATGGTGGCGCGCCCCTGCTGGGGGTCAATGGCGTGGTGATCATCGCCCATGGACGCTCCGATCCCCTGGCCATCGAGAATGCCGTGGGCGTGGCCATCGACGCCGTGGAGGCGAACCTGGTAGAGACGATTCGCCGCGATCTTGAAGAGGCGAACATCACTCAGTAAATGAAGGGGTGTCCGGAGGTGATAGACGTGCATCTTTGGCAGGTCTCACCCTGGCGCTCTTGGTAGCCTTTGGAGCCGTCGATGGAAGTCTATACGAACCACGAACTCCTGGAAAAGCGAGCCAAATACGCCAAGTGGGGCAGTTACGTTGGTTTTGGCGCCCTGTTTCTTGGCCTCATGACCACCTCTCGCTCCCCAATCTTGGCCTATCTTTTTCTGGTCATCGGGCTGCTTGGGGCAAGTGTGGGTTCTTATATGACCAACCGCTACGTGCGCGAACCCAGGGCGGATCAGACCCTAGAGGATGCCTTGGGACAGTTGGATAAGCGCTACGCGCTTTATAATTACTATCTCTCCTCCGACCACGTCGTTGCCTCCCATCATGGCCTTACCATCCTGAAGCCCAGAGGGCAAAAAGGCACGGTCATCTATGAGGAGGGAGGTTGGCGCCACAAGGCGGGCTGGCGTCGGTTGCTCCAGCTCTTTGGGGAGCCCGCCCTGGGCAAGCCCCATAAGGAGGTGGAGGAGGAGGTGGGATGGCTCAAGGAGTGGGTAGACCAGGTGATGGAGGAGGATATCCCCGTAAATGGCGTCATCGTCTTTACCGATCCAGAGGTCCACTTGCACGTGGAGGACGACGACGCCTTCCCCATCATGGTTCTAGACGACCTCCCCCGGTACATGCAACAAGACCTTAAGGAACAGCCCACCATCCGTACGGCGACGCAGACGAAACTTCGGAGTTTGTTGGATGGAGTCATCCGTCAAAGCTGATCGCCGCGACGCATGGATCCCCGCATGGGCATCCCCCGTCTGCATCCTCCTGATCGCCTTTGCCGCCCGCTTCTACCGTTTGGGAGCCGCAAATCTCTGGTGGGACGAGGCTTTGGCTGTATGGGCCGTGCGTAAGGGGCTCCTGGGCTGCACCCTGTGGACGGCGGGCGACGTACACCCTCCCCTTTACTTCTGGTCGCTATGGGGTTGGGTGGGCCTCTTTGGCGAGAGCGAGTTCGCCATGCGCTCCCTCTCCGCGGCCTTTGGCGTGCTGATAGTGGCCGTCACGTACAGCTTTGGCCGCTTGATCGCGGGGCGTCTGACCGCGAACCTGGCCGCTCTGCTGACTGCCCTGGCGCGCTTTCACATCTGGTGGTCGCAAGAGATGCGCATGTACGTGTTGGCAGGGCTGCTTGGCACCCTCTCCCTCTACCTCTTTCTGCGCTGGCTGCGGGCAGAAAGGGCCTCCCTTTCTGCCGGACGCGCCAATCGCCTTTTGACCTTTTATGTTCTTGTTTCCATCAGTGCCCTCTATACTGTTTTCCTGAGCGGGGCTTTTTTGTTGGTGGAGAATGTGGTCATGTTGGTCGTGCTCCTGACGGCGCAGACGCGGATCCGCAGACGCCTCCTACCCAAATGGGCAGTGGCCCAGGTAGTCGTGCTTTTGGCCGTGGGCGTCTGGCTAATCCTATCGTGGGGGCGCATGCCCACGTGGTCGGTGGCCGAACCGTTCAGCGTGCGTTTTTTTGTCCGTCTCTATGCCACACTCCTAACGACGGGCATCTCGGTGCACATCGAGCGCTACACGTGGCCGGTTCTCTTTACCTTTGCCCTGCTGGGATTGGGGGCGGGGCATTTCTTCTATTCCTGGTGGCAGCGGGGTCGCAACGATGGCCGTCAGATGCTGGAAGCGCTGACCTTGGTCTTGACCGTTGCGCTATCCGGTGCCCTGATCTATCTGGCTTCCATTCCCCGTGGCCTGTTCTATACGCCCCAGATCGAGGCTCGCTACTTTGTTCCCTTTGCTCCCGCGTTTTGGCTCCTGCTGGCCTGGGGCATGGCGGCCATCGCTCAGCGTTGGCGGTCCGTGGCCTGGCTGGGGGGCGTGGGGCTGATGGCCCTGTGGATCGCCGTCCTGCCCGGATACTATGGGCACCGTTACCTGAGGGATGAACTGCAGACCATGGTGCGCACGATTATCAGTCAGGCCGAACGGGGAGATGCCGTGGTGCTCGATTCGGGCGGGCGCTATCCCCTCTTTCTCTACTATTATCATCGTTTCCCCGATTCGATGTGGCGTCCGCCCATGCACACCGTGTCTAGAAAAGAGGAGCCCATCAGGGCCCGCGACGTGGAGGCGCGCCTGGACGAGTTCGCCGCCTCCTATGATCGCATCTGGCTGGCCCAAGTTGAAGTGCACCTCACAGACCCTGAGCGTCTGGTGGAGAAGGGACTGCAAGAGCGGTACCATAAGGTCTTTATGCAACCTTATGCACACAACGCCCTCCATCTCTTTGCCAAGGAGAAGGAACCCCCGTCACTGAGCGACAACGGATACGTCTCACAACATCCTGTGAATCTGTCCGTGGGCGCAGGGGGACACCTGATAGGCTGGGAGCTTCCCGTGCGCACCTTTCCGCCGCAGAGCACCATCCGCGTCTCTTTGCTCTGGGAGCGACTGCCAGACGGCCCCGTGAAGGTGGCACTGCGTAACGCACATGGAAAGATTTTGATGCGACAGCAACGAGAGTCGGGTTACGTGCGGGAAGATCAGCGACAGCAGTTCGACTTTCCCGTCCACGCCGCCACGCCGGCGGATCGCTATGAGATTGTGCTTTCGTCGCCAGAAGGAGAGGAGCACGTGCTAGGTGCGTTGCGTATTGAGGGCACGTCACCCCTGCCGCGAGCCAAGGCTCCGAACACGCGTGTGGATGCCCGCCTGGGGGAGAAGATCGTCCTGGAGGGCTATTCGCTGCATCGTGAAAAGGGCAAAGGTCCTTGTGCCATCTCGCCCGGTGACTGTGTGACGCTGGATCTACACTGGCGGGCGGAGGAGAAGCTGGCCCAGGATTACACGGTATTCGTGCACCTTTTGGGCTCTGCGCACAATCCCGCCACGCAGGGTCCGGTGTGGGGCGGCCATGACAGCCGGCCCGCCGATGGCGGGTACCCTACGTCCCAGTGGCTCGTGGGCGACGTGGTCGTGGATCGCCACCTTGTGTCCTTGGACGAGAATGCCCCACCCGGAGCGTACCAAATCGAAGTGGGGATGTATAATCCGTACAATGGGGAGAGATTGCCGGTCACCCTGGCTGATGGAACATCTGCCGGAGACCGCCTGATACTGCAGGCCTCGCTACACGTCAGGGCAAAGTCCCCCTATGTGCCAACCACAGACATCTGAGAAAGGTATTTGTCCCACACATCCGAGGGGGACGAGCGACTCAGCAGCACCACGGCCACATATTCGGGACGGGTGGGTTTCTTGCGCAACCGCATATTCGCCTCTTCAAGGCTTTTGGCGCCCTTGCGCGCGTTGCATGTCTTGCAGGCACACACAACGTTCTCCCATGTCGTCTTACCGCCCCGCACCTTGGGAACCACGTGATCCATGGTCAACTCCGACGCGGGCAACTGCGCGCCGCAGTACTGGCAGGTATAGTTGTCACGCACCATCAACGTCCGACGTGTGAGGGGGATCTTTAGGCTACGTGGGACTCGCACATAGTAGACCAAGCGGATAACGAGGGGCTTGGGCATGGAGAACTCGGCAGCGCGAATGCGCTGCTCAGCGGCCTCCAGGATTTCCGCCTTCTCCTTAAGCAGGAGCACTATGGCCCGGCGCACGCTGACGACGTTGAGTGGCTCATACGTTGCGTTAAGCAATAATACAGAGGCCATTTTACATTTCTCGACACAGCATCTCTATGTACGTTGCGAGAATTTTAGCACTCTAAGGGCTTCATGTCAAAGAAACGGAGGTTTTTGGCGCGGATCAGAGAAAAAGCCGCCTTACCCGTTGATTGTCGCAAGCCGGATTGGCAATCCGATCTACTTGGACCAGGCAGCCAAGATAGCCGGCAGACCATCGGGAAAAGGGACCATTCCGCACTGCTCGGCCGCTTCCCACAACTGCTGATCGAACGTGGCCACGGTCACCTCTTCGCCCATTCCCTGCTGCCACAGCAGAGCAGAGGCCAGGTGCACAGCATCATACCCTCGCAATCCCAACTCCCAGGCCAGTTCATCGGCTCGCGCCAGGAGCACTTCTGTCGCCTGCACGCGCACCAAGGCTGTCCACTCACCGCGGAAGACTTGAAGGGCCGAGATTGCCTCCTCTTTGGTTAGGGCCTTCATGCGGACAGCTTTTGCCAGTGCCGCCGAGGTCTCGGCCTCCGCCGTCACCTTCACCCACACGGGGCGCCCGCCGATGCCCGGCGTCTTGCGGGGCAGATCCGGGGGATAGTCGGGATACTTGTTCATGGGCAATCCGACAGAGGCATATTCTCGCCAGCTCTGCCGGCGCGGAGGCGTTTCGGACTTTACGGGCGGGAGGTCGACGTTGACGGCCTGAATCTTATCTATTTTCATTGTGCGTCATCCTATTCTGCCTCAAGGACTAAAGGCACCTGAGACAGCGTCTCGCAGTAGTATGGTGCATCCTCGTGATATCTGCGAACCAGCATGCCGGGTATGCCCACCGCCGCCGCGCCCTGAATATCGACGTCCACGTGGTCCCCTATCATCCACACCACCTCCGCGCCGGGAAAACCGTCAAGGACGATGCGAAAGGCCCGCTCGTGGGGCTTTTCCCAACCCATGGTGGCGGAATTGTAAACCCTGGCCATGTGTTCGTTCAGTCCTAAATGCTGCACGATGAGATCGAGCTCGGGGGCGTGGTTAGAGAGGATGACGTGGGTCCAGCCTTGTGACGAAAGATGCTCTAGGGTAGGCAGCGTATCGTCAAAGAGCCGCCACCGTTCGAGATCGAGGTAGGCCGCCCGTACCTGGCGTGCCAGATCGTAGGCCTCAAAGCCATCGATGCCCACGTTTTCAAAGGCCCGTTCAAAGACGGGGTAGAGCGCTTCCCACCACTCCCTGGTCGACTGCATATGAGGGTGAGGTCGGAGGGGCGTATGCCAGGGGAATCCTTCGCGGAGGTGAGGTCGGATATCCTCCTCCGTGACATCGGGGGCAACGTCCGCTTCCTGCAACACCTCCAGCAAAGAGGCCGTCCATGCGCCGCCTTCCCGGTATCCCAGGGTCCCATCAAAATCCCAGATCAAAAG
>JAYENT010000063.1:0-14389 GCA_034722245.1 Chloroflexota bacterium | reverse complement strand
AGGACTGGGACGTCCATCACTGGCAGAACATAAACCCCGTGCACACCGAGGCCCTGGTGCAGCTCACCTGCGGGGGACCGCAGATCATCTACCACGGCGGTCTGCTGCACGTGCGGGTGCGCTACTATGACGTCGACCGGCGGCGGCCGGGCCTACCCGAGGATGTAGGCGCCCTGGTGGACAAGATCGACGGCGACAGCACCACGGTGACATTGGTCAATACCAATCCCCTGCAGCCCCGACGGCTGATCGTGCAGGCGGGGGCCTTTGGGGAACATACCTTCACCCAGGTGACCGATCTGGCCATCGACGAGGCATCACAGGAGACGATGGACGTGAACGACAAGCACCTGGAGGTACACCTGGCTCCGGGCGGCATGGTGCGCCTGGAACTGGGCATGAAGCGCTACGACAACGACCCCTCCTACGAGCAGCCGACGCTGTAAGACAGGAGGGTTACTCCAGACTTCCGGAGTCAGTAGCGTTGCCCGGCCTCAAAATGCTCATGGAGCCGAGCACGCAGGCCGTTAACGTGAGCGCCTAGACTTCGGAAGTCTCTCCTTTCGTTCATGGCGCACGCGTATCCGGCAAGGGAAGGGAAAGCAGAAGTGAGACGAGGGAAAAGAACAAAGCCACAGCAAAGACGGCGGGATAGGAAAAGGTTTTGACGATCCACCCCCCCAGGCTGGGAGCCAGCATCACCAGGGCGGCCAAGGTGTTGATCATCCCGATGTAGAGGGGACGGCTACTGCCCTCCACATATTCCAATATCCAGTTGAAAAAGGGCCAGCCGATGTTGCTCATATAGAGCCCAAGAAAGAAATAGATCGCCAGGAACAAATATAGCCTCCCGCCACCCCAGATGGCCAGGATTGACGGCGCCAGGAGGGCCAATACAGGGGGTAGAGCGGAAAGGACGATGATCATGCGCATGTGCACCAAGGGCCCCCACCGATCCTGCACGAGGCCCATCAACAGGCCCGAGGTCACCGTCCCCGCCACCTGCGCAGAGACAAAGAACCCCATATCCTGGGCCAGAAAGCCCAGCTTCTTGGTGGCATACAGCACATAGAAGGCACTGGCCACGCTTACAAAGCCTCCCAGTATCCGCACCACGATCATATTCAAAAACGGTCGGTCTTCCATTAGGATCCGCGGCAGAGACGCCAACACCTGACGCACGCTGGGCTTATCCTGGAAGGGCTGTGGCTCGGGCTCTTGCACCAGACTGAGGAACATACCCGACACTATAAAGATCGCCGAGGAGGTGGCAAAGAGCAGAGCATAGTTGGCAGGGAAATCCCAGCGACTGGCATCGCTCAGCATATAGCGCACGAGCCATCCCACACCCATACTCCCGATTCCCCCCAAAACCTGGGCCGTGCCCTGAATGCGGCCCCGCCGTCGGTCGGGCAGGGCCCGCGCCATCAGATCAAACCAGGGCACACTCACCGTGGCATCCAGCGCAAAAAAGCAAAAGATGCAAGCCACACAGAAAACAAAAACGAATAGCGGAGCGGTGCGCCCTAAGAGCCAGACCACGGCGGCCATGAGGAAGAAGAGAGGACGGCTCACCCAGATGCCCCGCATCATGAAAGGCTTTTTGTAGGACAGGCGCGAGACAAAGGAGGCCACCAAAAGCTGCGGCAGCAGCCAGGCCCCACTGATAAGCCCTGTGGCCACGCCAATGGCCACCTCCGAGTCGACCAGCATGGCAAAGAACGCGGGCAGAACGGTAGTGGAACTGATAAAGGTCACGCCGAGATGGAACAGGGCCATATCAATGGTGAAAACCAGGGCGTTCCGCGCATAGTCCGCCGAGGATGTTGTGAGTGACGTGAGCTGCTGTGCGTCGTCCTTTGACAAAAAGGTCTCTTCTGTGAGGTCGCGATACCTCCGCGTACTGTATGTGCATATCCCCAAAGGGTCAAATCGGGAGGATCTCCTTGTTGGTTGCACTAAAAAAGAATGTTACGATTTCAAGTGATGGAATACGCTACGCCCGCCGCAGGCAAAAGCAATTGACAGACGCTTCAAAGCCCGTTAGAATCTGCGAGGAGTCGTTCTATGCGGCGCACCCCCAAAACTATACTGCGCCGCGATAGATGATAAGGAGATTGCAAGATGAAAATAGCACGTTTTTCTTGGCAGGATCAGGTATCCTGGGGCATCGTGATCAACGATACCATACACGAACTGGAAGGTGAGCTGTGGGGCGCCATGGACGTGGGCGATCCCATCTGCCCTTTAGAAGAGGCCAAGCTGCTGGCCCCCGTGGAACCACACAACAAAGTACTGGGACTGGGGTTGGTATATAAAGACCTTTATGAAGAAAAAGAGGGCAATGCCTACCGGGACGGTCCCGCCGTATTCATGAAACCGCCCAACACCAATATCGCCCACCTGGATCCCGTCATCTATCACGATGTCTGCGCCAAGCTCATCTATGAGGCCGAGGTAGGCATCGTTATGGGGAAAAAGGCACATCTCGTCTCCGCCGATGAGGCCCTGAACTATGTGGCGGGTTATACCTGCGTGAACGACGTGACCAGCCTCCGTTTCAAGACCGTGGAACGCCCCATCGTCAGCACGCGCTTCAAGATATGCGATACCTTCTGCCCGCTGGGACCCGTCGTGGAGACCGAGGTCAAGGACCCTCACGATCTGACCGTCCTGTGCCGCGTCAATGGCAGGGAAGTGGAGAGGGCGAACACGGGTAGGGATATGTGCTTCACCATGGGCGAATGCATCGAGTGGGTCACTTCCTTTATGACCCTCAATCCCGGGGACATCATCTGCAGCGGAGCAAACGGCATGGGGCGCCTCGAGATCGGAGATGTCGTGGAGGTGGAGGTCAGCGAGATCGGCGTGCTGAGGAACCCCATTGTTGCACCACAGTAGGTCATCTGATGGGAGGTAAGAAATGGCAGAAACGATGAAGGCGGCCGTCTGGACGGCGCCTGAGAGCATCGAATACAAAGAGGTAGAACGCCCCACGGCGGGGTCAGGGGAAGCCTTGGTAAAAGTCAGCTATGGGGGTATCTGCGGCACCGACATTATGATCTATTTGGGGAGACATCCCCGCGCGAAACCGCCTCTCATCCTGTGTCACGAGTTCTCGGGAAACATCGTCGAGTCTGACGGTGATGCCTTTGCAGCGGGGACGCCTGTGGTCATCAACCCCCTGCTCTTCTGCGGGAATTGCTACGCCTGCAACAGCGGCATGCCTCACATCTGTGAGAACCTGGGGCTGGTGGGCATCGATCAGGATGGGGGCTTTGCCGAGTACGTAGCCGTGCCCCTGCATACAGTACGCGTCCTTCCCGATTCGGTTCCCTTGGTGCAAGGCGCGCTGGTGGAGCCGCTGGCCGTGGCCGTGCACGCCGTGCGGGCCTCGGCGCTCAAGGTAGGCGACGTGACGGCCGTGCTGGGCGCTGGCCCGGTGGGCATTCTGACGGCTCAGGTGGCGCGACTGGCTGGCGCGCGAAAGGTGTTCGTCTCTGAGATGAGTCCCAAGCGCAAAGAAATAGCCCACGAACTGGGCTTCGAGGTGATCGATGTCACCGAAGAGGATCCCGTCGAGGTCATCCTGGACGCCACCGACGGCGTCGGCGTTCCCGTGGCCTTTGACGCCGCAGGCGTGCAGGCCACGGTGGATCAGACGGGCAAGATCGTGCGCGTCGGGGGGCAGATCCTGCAGGTAGGCATGCCCAAGACACCGCCCACGGTGGATATGACCATGCTCCTCTTCCGCGAGATTACGCGGAGACCGATCCGCGTATATACAGAAGAGGACGTAAGTAAGGCCATTGCCATCGCGGCCACCGGCAGGGTGGATCTGGAAACGCCCGTCACCCATACGCTGCCTTTGGAGGAATTGGGGGAGGCCATGGAGATCGCCCACGAGGGAACCGAGGCCTGCAAGATACTCCTGGCGCCCGGCGCCTGACGCACAAAGAGTCATGCCAGGCACCTGAACGCCCAATTTCAAAAGCTGAAATCGAGGGGGCACGCTACGATACGTGACCCCTCGATGTATAAGGGATACCACATCCATGGAAGGAAGCTGTGAAAGAACGCTTATTTGATACACTGACTGAACTGACGGCCCTGGACGGGGTGGCTGGGTTTGAGCAGGACGTGGTGCGCTACCTGCGCGACGCTTTCGCCGATCTGGCGGACGATGTCAAGGTGGATCGCATGGGCAACCTCTATGCCACACGGCGGGGGAATGGTGACGGACCAAGAATCATGATCTCGGCCCACTCGGACGAGATTGGCGCCATCGTCAAAAGCATTGATGCTCAGGGCTTTCTCCGTTTCGACACCCTGGGCGGTGTGATCCCCTCCATGCTTCTGGGCAGGCGGGTAAGGGTCAAGGGGCACCTGGGCGTGGTCGGCGTCAAGTCCGGGCACCTGCAAACCTCGGAGGAGCAGGAAAAGGTGCTGCCCGCGGACGAGCTCTATATCGACGTGGGCGCCAACAGCGCCGAGGAAGTGGCGGAGATGGGCATAGCGGTGGGAGACCCCATCGCCTACTACAGTCCCCTCCTGCGCTACGAGAACGGCAACAGGGTCTGCGGCAAGTCCATCGACAACCGCATCGGCTGCGCCATCCTGCTGGAACTGTTCCGCCAGTTGCAGGACACGTCATTAGCGTGCACGCTGCAGGGCGTCGTCTGCGTACAGGAGGAGGTCGGCCTCCGCGGCGCGGGCGTGGCCGCCTACACCGCGCAACCCGACTGCGCTGTCGTGGTGGACACGTTCATGGCCGGCGATACGCCAGACGTGGACTATTACAAGGAACTGCCCGCGCGCATCGGAGAGGGCCCCGTGCTACTCTTGGCTAACAGTGCCCAGATTGGACATCCGGCCATGAATGCGCATCTGCGACGCGCCGCCGACGCGTGCGGCGTTACGCTCCAACCCTGCACCATCGTGGGCAAGGCGGCCACCGACTCGGGTGCCATCCACCTCAGCCGCGAGGGCGTCCCCACGGCGGGCCTCGGCCTGGCACGGCGTTACTCCCATACTCCTGTGTGCACCCTGGATCTGAATGACGCTGTTGACGCGGTGAAGGTGCTGGAGCAATTCGTGCGGGACGTGAAGGCGGACTTTGATTTGAACTTCCTCGGCTAGCCAGCGCCTCGGCGGCCCAACCCATTCTCGGTAAGCTTGGCTGCCCTGGGAAAGGGACGTTCGAGCTCTACAGATCCGAACATGAAGAACTAGAGTTTTTCTCTAGATAGGAGTCTGACGCCCAGGGCTGAACCCCCTGGGCTCAGGATGCTGAGGGAATCCGCAAAGCGGCTTTCCCGCCCTCTGCGAGGGTTAAAGGAGCCCCAAAGGGGCTTTGTAAAAAGTTAGAATTGCAGACTGCTATTGTGACACGTATTGGCCTGCAATTCTAACTTTCATGAGCCTGGGCCTTCAGGCCCAGGTCGGAGGCTTACCAGCTTTTGCAGTGGAGCCAAGATGGTCATTCGGAAGAACGCGTAGGAGGCCTTTGCCTTCGTCAGCGTTTTGTCACTGATATGGAAACTACCTCCCGCCTGAGGCCTGCACGATAGCAGAGACAGCGTCGGCCAGAAAGCGCAGTTGCCGGGCGGCAAGGCCCAGCTTGATCGCCCTGCCCTCATCTTCCGCCAGCAACCGCTGAAACCGTCCGCCCTCCACACACTGGGCCAGGCGCTGCACCTCGCCCATGAACTCATCGAGGGAGCCTATCTCTTGGAGACGTTCTTCCGAGGGGGCAGTGGGTTGCAGGTGCTCAAACTCGTCGAAAGATTCCTCCTCCTCTTCCGCTTCCACGGCCCAAGTATCTTCCTCCTCGACGCTGGGACGAGAGGGCATGGCGGGTGGTATCTGCCGCGAGCGCTCCTCGATGACGGCCACCCGCTCGCCGCGCCGCAGCATATGCAAAGCCAGGCTGGGATCGATGTTGGCATTGTGGCGTAGCGCCGTGCACAAGCGCGACAATTCGGCCGCCGAAAGTCCCTCCTCTACCGCCAAGTGGGCAACGCGGGCCTGACGCTCGTCCGGCGTGATGCCCACCAGATGCTGCCCGTGGGTGACGCCCAGTTCTCCCTCGGCTATCAAGTGGCGCGCCTCGGGACAGAGTTCGCGCAAGCGCAGGTAACGGCGAATCTGGCGCGAGGAAAGGCCCAACATACGCCCCATCTCCTCCAAAGCATCCGACTGCGAGAATCCCTCATCCGTCAGACGATGGAGAAGACGCTCAAAGGCCTGGGCCTTTTCCATATCGCCCAGATCCAAGCGCTGGAGGTTCTCCAACATCTGCCGAACCATCACGTCAGCCTCCGTCAGATCGTCCAGCACTATGCAGGGTACGCGGGTCAGCCCGGCGTCTATGGCCGCCTTGCGCCTGCGGTCGCCATAGACCACGCGATAGCCGCGCTCATCGGGTCGCACGCCCAGGGGTTGCAGCAGGCCGAATTCGCGAATCGTATCCGCCAACCGCGCCAGATCGCCGGGATCGGAGCGCACATTCTGCTGGCTGGGCAACAGGTTGCGGGGATCGAGATAGATGACGCGCCGTTCCTTGTCCATGTTTCCCCTCAAGAAAGATCATCACTATGGCTGACACGGAGCATATGATAGACGTGACAGATGAAAAAGTCCAAAAGGTAAATACAGGAAAGTACAAATCTGCGCATTCGCACTCTACAGATTACCCATGCCGCTGGATTTCCGTTACAATTCATGGGGTTGGATAGGAGACCGCACAGTTCTTGAGAAGAAGAACAGAAACGGAGCACACATGACATCTCACCGCATCGCCCTCATCACCGACAGCACCTGCGACATCCCCCAGACGCTGCTTGATACCTACGATATCACCGTGGTGCCCCTGCTCATCCTCTGGGGCGACGAGGTGCTGCGCGATCGCATCGATCTGCAGCCACAGGCCTTCTACCAGCGCCTGACAGAGGATCCCATGCATCCAAAGACGGCGCATCCCAATCCCCCCCGCTTTGCGCGGGCCTACGAGGAGGCAAGGGAAAATGGGGCCCAGGAGATCGTGATGATCACCATCAGCAGCGAGATGAGCGGCACCTTCAACGCGGCCCAACAGGCCGCAAAACAGGTGGATATCCCCGTTTACTGTCTCGACGCTAGGGGGCCCACCATGAGCCTGGGCTGGCAGGTGCTGGCAGCGGCCCGGGCCCGCGAAGCCGGCGGTGATGCGCAGGCCATGTTGGCCGCCGCGAAAAAGGTGCGCCAGGGGTTGGTGCAGCTCGTCTGCCTGGATACGCTGGAGTACCTGCACAAGGGAGGGCGCATCGGAGGAGCCACACGGTTTATCGGCACGCTGTTGCACGTCAAGCCCATCGTATACATCGACCATGAGGCGGGGCGCGTGGAGCCCGCCACCCAGGTGCGAACGCGCAGCAGAGCTCTGGAGACCCTGTACGGGCAGTTTTTCGAACAACTGGACACGCGTAAGCCCTTACACATCGCCGTGCTTCACGGCGACGCGCTGGAGGACGCCCAGCGCATGGCTCAACGTATCCGCCGCGACTATGCCCCCGCCGAACTGCTCATCAGCATCACGGGGCCAGTGCTGGGCGTGCACACGGGACCCGGTGCCATCGCCCTCTGCGGATATGCAGAAGGTTAGACACAAGGTCCAAATCTCCTGGATCTATCCATCAACAGCAAAGGGCCGGATCGTGAAAGAACTCCATCTTCCTTGATCCGCCCAATTATCGCCGAAACAGGTGATCGTATGCTAGAGTTGCAGCTCCTCGCCATACACGTCGGCGGAAAAGACCTCGCCCCAATCCTTACGGGGGCGGGCCGAGGGCTCAATGTCGGGCACGCCAAGGGGGGTGCAGGCTACCACGTCCAGCTCAGGAGGAATCTGACAAACTTCTTTGACCTCTTCCTCGGAGAAGGCGCCGATCCAGCAGGTGCCATAGCCCAGACTCCGCGCCGCCAGCACCATATTCTCCATGGCGATGGCCACGTCCACGGGATACCAATCTTTGCTTACCTCGGGCAGACCAACGCCCACCAGGACGTAGGCCGCTTCGCCCACCCAAGTCTGTCCGTTGCAGGCCTGAGCCACCTTGCGTTTCTGGTCCGGATCGCCGACGACGACGAAATGCCAGGGCTGCCGGTTGGCCGCCGAGGGCGCCTGGCGTCCGGCTTCCAGTATCTTTTCTAGATCCTCTTTGGGAACCGCCGTATCCTTGTAGCGTCTTACACTGCGTCGCTCAAAGATGGTTTCCAGTGTGTCCATAGTTCCTCCTTACATCGACTCAGTACAAAAAGGCTTCAACTATCTAACATGTATAGGATAGCAGCAGACGCCGCTTTCTCCAACTCGTGTCGTAGAAACGTGGGCAAGTAGCGGTTTGACGTGATAGTATTGTCCCGCCAGGGACCGACTGTTGGCGGGATGGAGCCACGTCGTACAGAGGTGCATCTCCTTTCGGTGCGGCGTCCTGCCAGCCTGCTAGGCAGGGTGGAGAACGAGGTACGTCGAGAGATGGAGGCCATAGCGGAGCGTGCTGGGCTGCGGGCCATCGTGAACACCATACTGGACAGCGAGGGCCACCTCGTTCGCGCCGTCTATGGCGCTCCCCAGGCAGCCTTTCGCCGTGGCGTAGAGACATCGCGGCGCGTATACGGCGTCTCTGTGCCTCAGGCCACGGACATCGTGATCGCCAGCTCCCACCCCTGTGACATCGAATTCTGGCAGGCGCATAAGACGCTGTACGCGGCCCAGCGCTGTGTGCGCGAGGGCGGCACCATCATCGTCGTCGTCACCCCCTGTCCGGAGGGACTGTCCGTCACCCACCCCGAGATCGTGGAGTATGCGGGGCGTCAGGTGGATGAGATCGACGCCGCCATACGCACCGGCGAGATAAAGGATCTCGCGGCGGGGGGCCTGGCCCTGGCCTGGGCCAGCGTGCGCCGCCACGCAGATGTTGCCATCGTGTCGGACGGCATCACCGACGAGGTGGCGCGAAGTGTGGGCTTTCACCCCCACGCCTCCGTGCAAGAGGCGCTGGACGCCGCACTGGCACGCTATGGACGAGAAGCCATGGTGAGTGTGCTGCTCCACACGCCACACACGTTGCCCTTGCGTTGACAATCTCTTCGCAGCGCTCTACAATGCAGACACATTAGGAGACGTCAAATCTGCCGTGAAAGCAAGCAACCGATCGAATCTGCATACTCTACATAGTTTATGAGGAGGAAGCAAATGCGTACAACACCTATTGGCATCGCCATGTTGAACGACGAGCGCCCCCACGTGTGGCAGGAGAACAACCCCCAAAACATGGCCGTGGTCAATCGTTGGGCAGAGATCGTACGGGAGGGATTGGAGAATGTCGACGGCAGTAAACCCAAAATCGTCGTCGGCTCGCGGATCATCACCTCCGCACGGGTAGCTCAACAAGTAGGCGAGGAACTGCGCCGCGAGGGCTGCCGCGTGGTGATCATGTGCTACAACGTGTGGGACTTTCCCTTCTTGGTTTGGCCCTTTGTCAACAGTGTGGGACCGGACGTGCCCATCCTCAGCCTCTCGAATAACAACGGACAATTCCCCGGTAATGTCGGACTGTTGGCCACCGATGGCGCCCTGCGCCAGGCAGGTGTGCGCACCCACAGGATCGTCGGTGACATCGATGATCCAGAGATCCACCAGCAAGTGTTCGACTGGATCCGCGCTGCTGAGGCGCTGACCACCATTCGCAATGAGGTATTTGGGATGTATGGCGGCCATTCCATGGGCATGGAGACGGGCTACTTTCACCTAGTGCCCACCCTCAAGGCGCTTGGCTGCACTGCCCGTCAGGTCGATCAGCTCTGGCTCCTCAAAACGATGGAAAGCGACGTCGATGAGAGCGAAGTGGAAGCAGGTTTCGCTTGGTTCCAAGACCTTTTGGGGGAGCGCATCCTCTTTGACGGTGATATGCTCACGCCAGAGACGCTCAAGACGCAGATCAGGCTCTATCTGGCCCTGCAGATGGTCAACCAGGAGAAGGGGTTCGATTTCTGTGGACTGAAGGGCCAGCGCGAATTGACCGAGCACGTGTGCCTGGGGGACGTGGCAGAGATGCTGCTCAACGATCCCTACGACTGGAACGGCCCAAAAGAGCCCACCGTATGCGCAACCGAGGCCGACGCTTATGCTGCCGTGACCATGCAACTGCTCAAGTACATCACAGGGGGATTCCCCTCCCTATTCATGGACGTGCGCCTGTATCTGCCCGAGCGCGACATATGGGACTGGTGCAACTCGGGCAATCACGCCTCCTGGTACGCCAAGCAAAGTTTCGATCCGCGGGAGAACTTTTCCAAGATCACCTTCCACCCCGCCCTCGAATTCTATTTCAAAGCGGGTGGCGCCTCCGTGGAGTTTAACGCCGCGCCTGGCGAGATGACCTTTGCACGGCTGGGGCTCTGGGACGACAAGCCTTTCATGGCCATCATGAAAGGGGAGAGTCTCGACCTGTCAGAAGAGGAGCGTGAAGCCATCAACCAACGAACGGACCCGACCTGGCCCCATGTGCACGCCAGGCTGAACTGTTCCTTTGAAGAGTTCCTGCGCATCTTCCCCTGCAACCACGTCATGGGAACGACGGGGGATCGCGTACAGGCCCTAACCTACCTCTGCGAGATCGCGGGTATCACGCCCGTTGTCTTGGGTCCCGAGGGGGATGATAGGATCGCTCCCATCTGGGAGCGCGTGCGCTAGGCTTTACGTTGGCAAAGGGAGCACCGGACCTCGGTGCTCCCTTCATTCCTTCGCCTCGATGAGTACAATGACGGAGCGAGGGCCGGCTTCCACCTTGGAGGTTTCCACCAAGGGCGCGTTCTCCACTCTTACGATCTCCTCGGGCGATTCCAGGCTGGTATCCACCACGCGTTTCCAGCGCGTTTTCGGCGGAATCTCGAATGCTAAGGGCTTTGTGTAAGCGTTGGCAATAAGGAAAAAGTCCGCCGTCTCTCCTCGGTCGTGAAACTGGATGGCCAAAGAATGAGACCAGTATCCCCAATCCGGTCGTCGCAGCCTGACCCCATGAAAGGTGAGATCCTCGTGCAAGGCCTCCTGGTAGGGCCAACGGCCCAGAACGTGATCCATGGTGAGCGTGGGATATTGCCGCCGCAGGGCAATCATGAGGCGGGTAAAACGGTGGAGATCCTCGTTTTCCTCCAGCCTCTCCCAGTTGAACCAGCTGGTCTCGTTGTCCTGGCAGTAGGCGTTGTTGTTACCCTCCTGGGTGCGGGCCATCTCGTCCCCTCCCAACAGCATCGGCGTCCCCCGCGCCATCAGGAGCAAAGCGATCATATTCTTCATCTGCCGGCGACGAAGACGCCGTATTTCGGAATCATGCGTGGGACCCTCTATGCCATAGTTGCAACTGTAATTTTGATCCGTGCCGTCCTCGTTCCCCGCGCCGTTGGCCTCATTATGCTTCTTCTCATAGGAAACCAGATCGGCCAGGGTGAAACCATCGTGACACGTTACATAGTTGATGCTGCGCTGCGAGCAATAGCTGGGCTTGTCGCGAAATATATCAAAGCTTCCCGCCATGCGCCGGGCGAAATCCTTCACCATTCCCTCATCCCCACGCACAAAGCGCCGCACGTCATCGCGAAAACGTCCGTTCCACTCTGCCCAGCGGTCACCCGTAAAGGCGCCCAACTCGTAAAGGCCGGCGGCGTCCCAAGCCTCGGCGATGAGCTTGGTTCCCGCCAGCACGGGATCGGACTCGATGCCCCACAGAATAGGCGAATCGCTTATAGGCTCCCCCTGCTCGTTGCGGGAAAGCACCGAGGCAAGATCGAAGCGGAAACCGTCCACGTGAAGAACGTCTACCCAGTAACGTAAACACTCCCTGATGAGACGACGTACAACGGAGTGATTACTGTTGATGGTGTTGCCCGTACCGGTAAAATCATAGTACTCGCGTCGATTGGGTTTGAGCATATAGTAAGCGACGTTCTCGATGCCACGGAAGGATATAGTGGGGCCGTCGCACCCTCCTTCTGCCGTATGGTTAAAGACCACATCGAGGATAACCTCTATACCCGCCCGATGCAGCGCTTTCACCATATCGCGGAATTCATCCAACGCGTCCCGCGCGTCCTTGCTGCACGTATAGGGCACGTGGGGGGCAAAGTAGGCCAAAGGGGCATAGCCCCAATAATTTGTAAGCGGCTCGCCGGTCACGGGATTCTCATGGACGACCTCTTGGGGGTCGAACTGCTGTACAGGTAGCAACTCTACTGCCGTGACGCCCAAGTCCCTCAGATAAGGGATCTTTTCTACAAGGCCCGCATAGGTTCCCCGACACGACACCCCCGAGGAAGGATGGGCCGTGAACCCCTTCACGTGCATCTCATAGATGACGGTATCGTCCATGGGGCGCTCCAGGGGCTCGTCCCCCTCCCAATCGTACCCGCTCGGATCCACCACCACGCACTTGAGGGCGGAGAGCGTGTTCTCCCCGGAGCCAATGGCCTCTTTGCGCGCCCAGTGCTCGCCATAATCCACGGCCAGCGCATATGGATCGAGAAGCACCTTGCCGCTATCGAAGCGCATGCCCCGCTCGGGCTCGTAGGGGCCATCCACGCGGTAGGCATAGATCTGTCCATCGCCAATGCCACGCACAAACGCATGCCAGTAATAATAGGTCTTGTTCTCTTCCGGATCGAGCATGATGGTGTGCACCGGTTCCTCGTCGCTGCGATCAAAAAGCAGCAGTTGAACGCCGCGGGCGTTGGCCGAGAACAGGGAAAAGTTTACGCCATCGCCCTGAACGGTGGCACCAAGGGGATGGGGATGTCCCGGCAGAACCTCTATGGAATCATCTGTGGACACGCTCTTGTCTCCTTCCACAGGCTGTGAATCCCGCATGTAGCCTACAAAAGAACCGGGCTTTGTCAAGCGGCGGACAAATTCTGGGCGCACGCAAAGTCTGTTAGAATGACCAAAAACGTCAGCAGGAAGAAACTGGCGGGGCAGAAGTGGCGTGAGCGCACTCTTGGATGTTGCCCAGACGTGCCGACGCAGGTCGACGCTCGGTGCGAAGCGCCTTAGCGCTGGGCTTCAGACCGAGCATGTTCGGGACGTTCTTTCCCCGGCTTTCGCCGTCTGAAGCCGGCTCGTGAGGCCTATCGGCCAGATGGGCCACCGAAGGTGGCCTCGCAGAATGGCGGCGCCATTCTGCAGTCCCAAAACAGCCTGCGCGGACGAGCAATGGCGAATCATCTACAACATTTGTGCGCGCCCACGCCCTTGCGCCCCTCACAACATCGCAGTATCCTCTATGCGCGCACTGATAGGAAAGGAGGCGAACCATGACCAGGGAAAGGGAGAGCGTCAAAGGCGTAACCATCTACAAGCCGGACAAATGCTATCGCGGCTATACCCTGTTCTGCCACACCCACGAGGACCCCAGACTGGGCGAGGAACTGTCGGCCTATATGTATCTCATCAACATGGAGGGAGAGATCGTCCACCAATGGACGGCGGAGACGGCGGTGCAGTTGCTCAAACTGCAGCCTGACGGCACCCTCTACTACATGACCCGCGACCGCTCCAACATCGACGAGGCCGGCATACGGCGCATCGCGCCCGATAGCTCTGTGCTTTGGTACTACCACTGCCGCGCCGACCACGACTACTATCCGCTGGACAACGGGCACATGATCCTGCACACCATCACCGACTATATGGCGCCTGCTCTGGGCCCCGGACTGCGCCGCCACCCCTACTTTTTGGAGATCGACTCCGATGGGGAGCTTCTCTGGGAATGGCACGGCGAGGAACACCTGCAGGAACTGACCGACCTCGTGGGCCTGCAAATTCCCATCGACTGGGAGGGCCGTTGCGCTCAGGAGGTGGAACTGCGCAGGGCGTGGGATCCCGCGTTGCAGGGAGCCACAAAGCAGGAATTGGAGGAGACAAAAGAACAACTGATCCGCCGATTCTCCTTCGACTGGGCACACAACAACACCTGCCAGGTGATCGAGGAAAACGCAGCGGCGACCGAGGACGACCGCTTTCGACCGGGCAACATCGTCTTCAGTTATCGCACGCTGGACATCATCGGTGTCATCGACCGCGATTCTGGCGAGATCGTCTGGGCCTGGGGGCCCGGCGTCATCGACGGACAGCACAAGCCCCACATGCTGCCCAACGGTCACATTCTCCTGTTCGACAACGGCACGCGACGGGGATGGTCCCGCATCATAGAGATGGACCCCCTCAGCGAGGAGGTCGTCTGGGAGTACACGGGGCGCCCGAGGGAGAGCTTTTTCAGTGGCTTTATCTCTGGCGCCCAGCGGCTACCCAATGGCAACACCCTCATCTGCGAGGGCGGCAAGGGGCGCCTCTTCGAGG
>JAYENT010000062.1:41731-55250 GCA_034722245.1 Chloroflexota bacterium | reverse complement strand
CGCAACCAGTTGAATCAGCTTGCGGGGCACCTGGTGCCCCCGCGATACACAGGGAATCCCCAGATAGGATACAAGGTCGCCATATGTCAGCGTTGCGTGGCCATCTATCTGTCCATGCTGCTCTTTGGCATGCTCTTCACGGCTGTGCGCAACCTGCTCAGGCCTCTCCCCATAATGGCGCTGTTCGCCATCATTGCCTCCCTAGCCGTTGACGGCCTGGGGCAACTGTTGGGATTGTGGACCAGCACATGGGCCAGTCGCGCCATCACGGGAGGGATGTTCGGCCTTGGATGCGTCTGGTTCGCCTACCCCTACCTGGAGCGCGGAATGACGGAAATCCAGCACGAGACGGCTGCGACCATTGCCCAGTGGGAAGGACAGGGATGAATGCGCAGAACGCAACCGTTCCCCTGAGCCTGGTGGTCATCTGCATGGGATACTTGATGGGCAGGAGTGTCACAACGCTCGGCAAGCCAGAGCGGCGAAAGACGTTCCTATGCGCCAATATCAGGATACAGCCCAGCGCGCACTTTTGCTGTGAGTGAGAAATTTGCGTGTCAAGGCCACTCTAAGTATAATCTCCATTTGATCTAACACCGTGTAGCGATAGAGCACAAATCGCACCAATCCGAGTACATAGGAGAGTTTCTGCTTATGCCGACGTATGAATACAAATGTGATGAATGTAGCATCGTGTTTGAGCGGTTTCAGCACTTTTCCGAAGACCCCCTCGACACGTGCCCCGAATGTGGTGGGCCAGTGCACCGCGTGATTCACCCCGTGGGCATCATATTCAAGGGCGACGGCTTCTATGTCACGGACAATAGAGGCGACACGTCGTCGCTGATGCCAAAAACAGACAAAGAGAAAAAGGCGAATAGAGAAGAGGGTAAATCCGATACCAGCGGCGAGGGCAAAGGGGAAGAGACAAAGGGCTCGTAGAATCGCTTGCCATCTTGATCGGCGCAGGACAGCGTGCACAGCACGAACCCCATGGAAGGAATCCATGGGGTTCACTTTTCGGGCTTGGAACATCAAGGATATTGGTTCCCGGAGAGGCTAGAGTTGAAATCCCCCCTCGGCCTCAACAATCTTGTAGTTGAGATCCACCACCAGACCGTGGAGCTTTGCCAAGAGTTCCTTCCACTCCTCACTGGCCAGCGCCTTTTCCATCGTCTGCAATTCCTCTGTGACGCCACCAGCCAGCACTTGAGGGCCTCGCCCCCAAACCGCGTACCACGCATCCGTCGGCTGAATGCCCATACTCATAACGGCCTTTGTAAAGTCGTGGGTCAAAAAGTCAAGATAGTCCTTCTCCTTGCCCTCTTTGATGTTCCACGTCATAATAAGTTTGAACATTGCAATCCTCTCTGCTCGCCGTGTATATACACTATAGCAAAACATCCTTAATGCAGCAAACCGGAAAAGGAGACAAAAATGCGAGCGGTGCTTCAGCGGGTCACAAGGGGGGCTGTGCGCGTAGACGGCGAGATCGTTGGCAGCATTGGCCAAGGCCTCGTCGTGCTTCTAGGCATACGCTCAGGAGACACCCGAGCCGACGCAGAGTGGTTGGCGCGCAAAGTGGCCACCTTGCGCATCTTTGAGGACGCAGAGGGGAAGCTGAACCGCTCCCTTCTGGAGGTCGATGGCGAAACGCTGCTTATACCGCAATTCACCCTCTATGGCGATGCCCGCAAGGGCCGCCGGCCCAGCTTTGCCCGCGCCGCCGCGCCCGAGGTGGCTGCTCCACTGGTGGATCAATTCTACGACCTGCTGTTGGAACAGGGGATTCGCAAGGTGGAAAGGGGAAAATTCGGCGCCTATATGATGGTGGAGATCCACAACGATGGACCGGTGACCATCATCGTGGACACAGATGTCTCACGCCGGGGTAACCCAAAAACCTGAAACAGATCGACTTCGCCTACGAAGGACCAGTAGTAACTGTGGGTTCGGCATCGCCGCCCTCAAAGTAACGTTGGACGGCATCCGCATAAGCCGCGGCCAGACGGTCCAAAAACGCCTCGTCGCGCGCCAGCTCAGCCTCCCGCCGATGGGTGATAAAAAGGGGCTCGCTCAAAGCCCCGGGCACCTGACAGGGGCGAACGATGCGCTCCGTTTTGGGGCCCAAGAGTATGAGATATGATCCCGGCTCACCCAGCTCCTCAAGCTCAAGGTCCTCCATGACTCCGCGATCCCGCATCTCATAGCCCGCATCGCGGAAAGCCTGCACGACGGCCTCCTGGACAAGTTTGGCAAAATGCAGATTCTTGTCGCTGAAAGGCCGATCCGCACAGTAAAAGGTGACGGCGCCCCCTACATCTTGGGCGGGCTCTCCGCTGTCCAGGTAGAAAGCGTTCTGATGGATAGAGAGCAGAAGGTCGGCCTCCTCAACATTGATCAAATCCACGCGCGCCTGGGCCTCATCAAGAAAGTTCACGTTCTCATCCCCGTTCACGTCGCGCCCTTTCTCGTTGAGCAGGTAATCCCCGTCACGCGTGAGGAGCACCCGATAGCCACGCGCCCTCAACAGCGGAGCAATGCGCAGTGCGAGATCCAGGTTGACCTCGCTCTCGGTGAAATCCAGCCTGCCCTCTGCATCGAGGCGACACGCCCCCAAATCCCGTCCCCCATGTCCCGCATCGACGGCCACCAGAGGCGGCAGCCGCGTGGGCGTCGATGTCGGCGGCTGAGGCGTGGGGGAAAGAGAGGGCGTCGGCGTGGACTCGGCAGTAGGCGTTCGAGAAGGTGTTGCCGAGGATCGAGGCGTCAGAGACGGCATTAGAGAGGAGTCGGAGGCCCGCGCTGTCTCCGAAAAATCGCCCCCCCTCACAATCGGCGTTTGCCGTGAAGGCGAGAACGCGTCAGATGTGGAGCACGCACAACAGAATGCACAGAGCACGAAGCAGATGACGATGAAGGAGAGACCGCGCACGCTATCGGTCAGCCGCCGTACACGTAGGGACGGCTTCCCGCCCGCCTTCTTATTCGAGCTTACCAAGGAAATCCTGACCCCGCTTTTACTCCCAGCTGATGATCCAGGCACAGGCCCCCGCCAATGCAATACAGGCAACCGCCAATCTCAATAGCTGCCCCACCGATAGTGTTCCGGGAGCCATCAATACAAGGAGAATGATCATGCCAACGGAGAGCACCGCCCAGCTGGACAAACGAGGGTGCTCCCTGAAGAAGCACTTAAGCCGTCCTTGGAAGCTCTCTCTTCCCCTCTCGACTTCAAAACCCGCACAAGGTTTATTCACCGGCACTCTTTTCGTACAAGGGACGGCATCCCAAGCCTCCCGAACCTGACGCCAAGTTTGGGCCAGGGAGCCGGAATTGTCGATGACACAATCGGCGCGCGTTACCTTCTCCTCGGCCGGCGGCTGCGCGTCTATGCGCCTCTGCGCTTCTTCGGCAGTCAGCCCCCTCTTCTCCATCAGCCGCTCAAGCTGCACCTCTCGCGGGCTGGTGACCACCCACACGCTATCACAGTAGGTGTGAACCTTGGCCTCCAACAACTTGATGGCCTCAACGACGGCAACATCCGCATCACAACGCTCCAGGCGCTCCTTGATCCTGTCCAGAACCGCCGGATGCACGATCTCTTCCAGATCGCAAAGGGCTTGGGCATCGGAGAAGACGATGGCTCCCAGTGCGCTGCGGTCGATCTGCCCCTCGGCATCAAGAATGTCCGGGCTGAAGCGCTGGACGATGCGATGGCGCACTGTCTCATCCGTGCGCATGATGTCGTGGGCCACCTTGTCCGCGTCGATGGTATAAGCGCCGAGGCGCGCCAGCATCGCGGCGACTGTGCTCTTGCCCGTGGCAATGTTGCCCGTCAGGCCGATCACGTACACGTCAGGCGCCCTCCGTCACCACTTGGGCCAACCGCTCCCAGTCCTCCATGCACTCGGCCAAGCGCGAGTGCATACCCCCATATTCCAGACTCAAAGCATGGATGCGCTTCATGTCCTGCTCAGCACTGGCCACGTCGATGAGATGCTGAATCTCTTCCAAGCGCCGCTCACAACGGTGGATTTCTTCCTCTAGAGAGGCCAGGCGCTCCGACTCTTGCTGCCTCGCCCGCTCCCGGCGAGCCGCCTCGCGGTCCCGGTCGCTCCGCCTCTCCTGTTCGGACGCCTCCTCGAGCCTGTCAAGCCGCCGCCTTTCCTGTACCCAGTCACTGTAATTCCCCTCAACCTTGACCATCTCCCCATCCCGGATGCTCCATACGTGGGTGGCGAGGGCGTCGATGAGATAGCGGTCGTGAGAGACAAAGAGGATGGTGCCCTCAAAATCCTGCAGCACCGCCTGCAATATCTCCTGGGATTCCACGTCCAGATGGGTGGTGGGCTCGTCGAGCAGCAGGAAGTTGGGCTCATCGAGAGATAGCAGAGCCAGGGAAAGCCGGGCGAACTCGCCTCCGGACAGAGCACCCGTTTCTTTGAAGACGTTGTCTCCAGAGAAGAGAAAACGCCCCAACAGGGACCGCGCCTCCCCCATGGTAAGGTCGCTGGCGTTCAATATCTGCTGCAGCACGGGCGCTTTTTCGTCGAGCCACTCGTCCCCCTGGGGCAGATACCCTATGCGCACACTGGCTCCGATCTCGATCTCTCCCGACAGAGGGGGCAATTGCCCCAGAATGGTGCGCAAGAAGGTAGTCTTGCCCGAGCCATTCGATCCCAACAGGGCAACGCGGTCCCCTCGCCGAATCAGGAATTCTCCCGTATTGAACAATGCGTGCGCTTCCGAAACGTTCTGCAATTCGGATTCGCCGGGCTTGCTGGCATAACCGATGGTGGCCCCCTCGCTCCTCAGGACGTTGTCACCAGACCGCAGGGACGTGGTCAGATGCAGGCTCATCTGCCTAGGGGATGGCGGCGGCTCAATACGTTCCAGGTGCTCAAGGCGCTTCTCCCGTCCTCTGGCCTCCTTACTGCGCTGCCCAGCCTTGTAACGACGGACAAAAGCCTCCGTCTTGGTGATGAATTCCTGCTGCTCTTCATACTCGCGTCGCCAGCGTTCGTGTCGTTCACGTCGCTGCTGGACGTATCGGCTATAGTTCCCGCGGTAGAATTCCAGGCGACCATGGTTCAGCTCCCAAACGCGGGACACGACCTTATCCAAGAGATAGCGGTCATGGGAGACAAGAAGCAGGCTGTGTGGCCACTCTATAAGGTAAGACTCCAGCCACTCCAGGGCCTCAAGATCAAGATAGTTCGTTGGCTCGTCCAGTACGAGGAGCTCGGGCGCACGCAGCAAAAGCTTTGCCAGCAGGGCCCGGGTCACTTGCCCGCCGCTCAGGACCGCGATGGGCCAATCATACATCGCCTCTGTGAATCCCAGGCCCGTGAGCACGCGCTCGATCTTTACCTTATAGCGGTAGCCGCCGGCCTGCTCAAAGCGCCGCTCGGCCCTCGCATAGCGCTCCACGAGACGC
The DNA here is from genome assembly GCA_034722245.1 of Chloroflexota bacterium. Lineage (GTDB taxonomy): Bacteria > Chloroflexota > Anaerolineae > UBA1429 > UBA1429 > JAWLEV01. Next base: position 49,810 of record JAYENT010000062.1, on the reverse strand, counting down.
TGAGAATCGGGGTCGGCCCCAATCTGTTGCGCTAGGTCCTGCAGTGCCCTCTCCTGCTTTTGCACGTGGTGAAAGACATCCACCATCTCCTGGTAAAGGGTCTGTTCGCTGGGGAACTCGGCTTGCTGGGGAAGGTACCCCATGCGCAGGCCGCTAGCGCGGTGCACCTTGCCCCCATCGGGCATAGCCACCCCCACGATGATTTCCAACAGGCTTGTCTTGCCCGCGCCATTCGGCCCCACAAGGGCAATCTTGTCGCCCCGAGCGATGGAGAAGTCCAGACCGGCAAAGACATCCTGTGCCCCGTAATATTTGGTTAGTCGTTCGGCAGAAAGAATAGACATAGAGGACAATATCTGTGGAATGTAACCAAACGCAACAGATTATACCACAGATGCGAGAGACGACCAATCAGTAAGCGAACTGCCTGTGGCGTCGCGTTCACGCCAAGGCGTAGGGCGAGGCGTCGCCTCGCCCTACAAAGCGAGATCGCTAATCGAAGGTGAAGACGGTGCGGATGTTGCCCTCCACCCCCTCGTAAAGCCGGTCAAAGACCTCTTGGCCGTCCTCGATCTTGGCGTATTCGCTGATAAAAAGATCGACTTTGATGCGGCCTGAGGCAATCAACTCCACACAGTCTGGGTACTCGCCATTCGAGGCACAGACGCCATAGATGGTAATCTCGCGGCTGACGATACTCTGCAGGTCGAACTCGATCCTAGGCGTCACGTTTCCTATGAGGGTGAGGGCACCCGCCTTGCGCGTGATGGCCAGGGCCACATCCTCCGTCTCCTGCACGCCCACCGCCTCCAGCACGGCGTCCGCTCCCTCGGGCCCCGTCGCCTCCCGCAGCCGGCCGAGCAGGTCATCCCCACCGGCGGCCACAGTTACGTCCGCGCCAAGTTCCTTGGCCAGCTCAAGGCGCGAAGGGGAGAGATCCGTCACGACCACTTTACCAGCCCCCTTGAGACGGATGGCCTGCAGGCTCACCAAGCCCACAGCGCCCGCGCCAACGATCACCACGGTATCATTCAATCGCAGCGGCGTGCGGTTCGCGGCGTGAACGCCGATGGCCGTCGTCTCCACCAAAGCCGCCTGGGCAAAGGATAAAGTGTCGGGCATATGGACAGCGATCCAGTGGGGGACCACCACGTACTCTGCCATGGCACCGTGGCGCCGATAGTGCCCCTCCGAAACGCCAATGACCTCACGGTTCTCGCACATATTCACGTGACCGCTCAGGCAGTACTGGCAATGGAGGCAATACACGGTGGAGTCGAAACAGACACGGTCTCCCGGGGCGAAATCGGTCACCTCGTTCCCCACCGCCTCCACCACCCCTGAAGCCTCGTGTCCCATAATGATGGGCGGCTGACGGCGCCCCGTCTTCCCCGTATAGCCCTTGATATCGGACCCACAGATAGCGCATGCCTTCACGCGAATGAGCAGATCCTGGGGCCCATACTCTGGGATAGGATAGTCCTGTAACTCCAAAACATAGGGTTCTGTAAGAACCAGTGCCTTCATTCTGACCTCCAATGCTAGATCTCTTGAAAGAGCGATTTCGAGACCCTAAAGATTTGGTGGGGAACTCAAATTGCTTCTGATCTGCTGCATGTGCCAAGTTAGGAAAACGGATAACTCTGAAAAATCTTTAGGGTCTTTCCGGGATTGTAGAAAACCTTTACCATTCGCCATGATGAAGGATCTCGTCCAGATCCTTCCGCACCTTACGCCCAGGCTCGTCGGCGGGATAGCCCAGGGGCGTAAAGGCGATGGGCTCCACGTGCTCCGGCAGATGCAGGATCTCGCGCGCCGCCTGGGGATCAAAGGCGCCGATCCAGCACGTCCCCAAGCCCTCTTCCGTGGCGGCCAAGATTAGGTGATCCATGGCGATGGTCGCATCCACGTCGCCATAGGGCCTGCCGTCGCCCCTCACCCAACAGGCCTCCATATCGGCACAGGCGCATACGACGATGGGCGGCTGGTTAGCAAACCAATCCCGATCATAGATACGCCTCAGCTCCTCCTCGCGCCCTTCTGTTTCGATCACAACGAGCCCAAGGGGTTGACGGTTGGCCGCCGTGGGGGCCAGCACAAAGGCGTTGAAAACGCGTTCCAAAACTTCTTTCTCGACGGGAGTGCTCTCGTAGGAACGCGCCGAATATCGGGTGCGAATCAGTTCCGAAAAATCCACTTTGCACCTCCTTTTTCTCTACGTTGCTCGCAATAGACTTGCCGTATGGCTACTTATTGTACGATCTGACAGCATCGAGCATGGCCACAATGTTCTCGGGAGGCACGTCAGCCATGATATTATGCACCTGCTGAAAGACGAATCCACCGTCGGGGAACAGGATGTCGATATTATGACGGACGTGCTCGGCGACCTCATCTGGCTCGCCTCTGGGCAGCACCCACTGGGTATCGCATCCTCCGCCCCAAAGGCAGATGTCCTGCCCGAATTCTCGTTTGAGCCGCTCTGGATCCATGCCCTGGGCACTAATCTGCACCGGCTGGACGATGTCCAACCCCACATCGATCATATCCCCGATGAAGGGATAGATCCCGCCACAGCTATGGAGCATGACCTTGACGTCGGCCAACTCCTTGGCTCGCTGCCACATGATCCCTTGACGTGGTTTGAAAAACTCTTTGTACATAGTTGGCGAGATCTGCGGCCCCGTCTGCATACCGAAATCGTCGCCGAACATGACGATGTCGATATAGGGGCCGACAGCGGACATGAACTTTTCCAGGTTCTCCAGATGCATCTCCACCAGGCTATCCAGGAAGCGGTGGGCGCGCTGCGGCTCCCCGGCCAGAAGCAGGAAAAAGTTGTCGTTGCGGAACAGATACTGGCCCATCTCTATTAGGTTTCCGCCAAAGAGCCCGATGATGGCCCTATCCGTGGACTCGCGCAAGGCCCTGGCACCCCTTGCCAGTTCTTCCAGGCCGTCCTCGTCATAGTCGATGGTCGTGGGCGGCGACCGCAACGCACTCCACATCACCTTTTCCTGCGGCGTCTGCAAATCGTCAAACGTCTCATCCTCGCTATCGGCCAGGGGCCAGCACGTCTGCTCAAAGTAGAGACTGCCTTCCTTCTGTATGGCGAAGAGCGTGCCATCCTCATGATAGATATGCCAGTCCCCGTCCACCTTGATGGGATGAATGGTGGCCGGAATCTTGCAGGGGGTCCCATCGGGCAGTACCCAATCGTGCCAATCCTCTGGGTCGAGGTCGAAACCCCGCCCCAGTTCGATGGTGTCCACCCCAAACCGGTCCAAGACGGGCTCCTCTACGATAGCCAGTTGCTGCACAAAGTCGTAGACATAGATATCGCCACTTGTAATACCCAGATGCTTCTTGAGCTTATTATAGGCGATGGCCATGATACCTGATGAGCGGTGCCCGCTCAGATCGATAGGCACCTGATCCGTTTCCCGATGATTCACGGCGGCCATGACACGCTCTCGCGAATTCATCCAACTTTCTCCCTTCTACAGCATATTCTTTGCAAAAGAAAGTCCCTAGCCCAACCTGCCCACAGCGTCCAGTCCCTCGGCCACGTCCGTCAGGTTGAGCTCCTGCAGCTTGTCGCGGGTGGGCCAACCGTTGTCCACGTCCCAGCCCCGCAGCGTATAGTAGATGTCCATGAGCTTGAGAAATTTCTGGCGATCCAACATCACGCCGTCGTCCTTGCCAGGGTACATGAAGCCATCCAGGGTAGATTCGTCGATATCTCTATCCCGCCCGTGATCGCGCACGTCGATGGCCCGCAATTGATTCCAGATCCGTTCGCCCGCCCGATCCAGCTCCTCCTCGCTGATCCCATGTCCCGTACACGCCGAGAACAGCTTGGCCATCAGGGCCGTATCGGCGGCCCCATCCTCGCTCAGTGCACTGAAGACCCTGGTATTCTCATAATCGCACAGCACCAGGGAATCCACGATCATGCCCCGATCGCTGTGCCAGATGGCGGGGATGGCCTTCGCCTCCGGCGGATCGTACATAAGGGACGGGTCCCCCACATCGGGGTTTCCATACACCTTGGCACATACGTTGCGGACCTTTTCCAGGGAGAACGGCCCCCGATCGGGCCCGCTCTGCGATAGGTAATGCTGGACATGCTCCGTCCACTGATGGGTGGAATCGTTGGCCGGATCCCGCGTATCCACACACCATTGCAGGATCGCGGGCAGCCACCACGGCCAATAAACGACGCCTCCCGGTCCCCAATGTCCTCCCCAATGCTCCGTCTGGCCACCATGACGGGGATAGATGTGGTCGAGAAGTCTCCGCCCGCGCCCATCAAAGAGCCTATCGGCGGCATAGCAGGCGCCATCGGCGAGGGCATCCCCCACCTCACCCTCCCGCCTGGCCATCTTGCGCACCAGAGTAGCGAGGAACTCGGCAGAGCACGGGGCCGCATCGCGAAGGTAGAGCACGGGATTCGAGGGCGCGGGGATTTCCAGCCCATCGATCTGCTCTATCAACCCATGCTGTTTGCACATTTGCAGCCAGGGAATGATGCCATAGGAAATCTCCCAGCCGTTGAGCCCATAATCACTGGTGATGCTTCTCGCTTCGGCATCCACTTCTGGAGAACCCATATACCCCCAGCATTGGCGCGCGACGGTATGTGTGCCCACGCCCGTTCTGGATGGCACGTCCATATAGATGCGGTGCACGCACGGCGTCATGCAAAAGCCGCACTTATGCACGCGATAGTGCTCCCCAGGAGTCGCGTCGATGCCCAGGCTGTAAGGCCGCTGCCCCTCGCGGCTGGCCTGTAGACAGAGATTCATAAACCTTTGTGGATCGGCCACGCGCACGCCTCCCGTGCCCCGCACCGCCACGGCTTTGAGGTTCTTGCTTCCCATCACCGCCCCAAAGCCCCCCTGTCCTGCGGCATTGCCCGTCTCGGTCTGTATGACGGCCACCCTACACAGGTTCTCCCCCGCCTGCCCGCAGGCGATGACGCGCACCTTTTTGCCGTGCACGCCGCGAAGGGCCTGCGTGGTATGAAAGGTGCCCGTACCCCATATGTCGCCGGCGTCCCTGATCTGCACCTCATCATCGTCGATCCACAGATAGACCGGCGCGTCCGCCTTGCCCTCGACCACGATGCCATCATAGCCGGCATACTTGAGTTCGGCGCCCCAGTGTCCTCCCATGCCCGACCGCGAAAAAACGGGAGGATGCTGCTGGGGAGCCACGCCCGCCACCTCCACGCGCCCCGCCCCAGAAGCCAAGGTGCCCGTCAAGGGACCCGTCATGATCAACAGGGGATTTTCCGGCGCAAAGGGATCGGGATCAAGCGGCCCCCGCTCCCAGGCGATGCGCGCCGCAACGCCCAGCCCGCCAATGAACGCTGGCACATAGTCCGTCGTATCTATATAGGAGACCTCTCCAGAGGAGAGATCGACGTTCAGAATCTTGCCCGTCCAGCCAAATACGCCTTGCATACGGTTCATCCACCACCATTCAAGCGATCAATAATTACGTCAATTCATATCCGGGTATCTGGCGAGGTCGCCAGACACCGCAAATCCAAGAGCTCAAGATAGCTCTCAGAGCCTTCCCAGATCCGTCAGCACCTCCTCCGCCTTCATACGCAGCAGGGTGCTCTCGCCCCCCACGGTGACAAAGCGGAAGCCCTTGTCCAGCCAGTACTGGGCATTCTGCGGGCGACAGGCCAGGCCCGGAACCTTGCCCGTCTTATGGCATGCCTCCAGCACACCCAGGATGGCCGCCTCGTGGGCCGCCCTATCGTCCGGGTCGTCCAGATCCACACCCATAGAGAGACCTAAATCGCCCGGGCCGACCCAACACCCATCCACACCTTCCACGGCGAGGATCTCTTCTGCGTGATCGGCGGCTCGCTTGGACTCGATCTGCACGGCCAGATAGACCTCATCGCCGATCCGCTCCACATAGTCCTGGCCCAAAAAGGACGTGCCAAAGGGACCGATGGAACGCCCGCCACGGGGCGCATAGCGCACGGCATGGGCGGCTGCTTCCGCCTCTTCCGCCGAGTTGACCATGGGCACGATAATGCCCAGGGCGCCGTTGTCCAAGGCACGCCCGATGGCGTAAAAGTCGTTCTGTTCCACACGCACCATGGGTGTGGCACTGCCCAGACAGATGCTCCGAAAAGCCAGCATGGTGGTGTGATGCGTCCAGTCGCCGTGCTGGTTGTCGACGAGGATGAAATCGAAACCGCTCAAAGAGAGCAGCTCTCCGGCCAGCGGCGATCCCAGTCCCAAACCGATGCCGATGACGGACTCACCGTTCAATAGCTTGTCCTTGGTCTCATTCCTGCGCATTCTTTTTTCTCCCTTTCATATACCATCTAGGATAGCAGTGTCGAGACCCTAAGGGTTTGACAAGAAAACGGCCCCAATGCATTCTGACATGCTCAATGTAAGTTACGGCAAAGAGAAAAATCTCTACAAAACCTTTAGGGTCTTTGAACTCGTCTATAAAACGTTCAGCCAATGGCCTCCTGCAGGACGCGCAGCGTATTGCCGCCCAGAACCTTTTGCACGTCCGATTCGCTGTAACCGCGCGCCAAGAGACCCTCGGTGATGCGTGGATACGCCAGGGCATCCTCAAGCAGCGTCCCACCGCCGTCGAAATCGCTTCCGATGCCCACACTATCCACCCCCGCCACCTCGACCACGTGATCAATGTGATCGAGCAAACGTTCAAAGGTGGGCTCCTCGGAATCGACGAAAAAGGGCACAAAGCTCATCCCGATCACGCCGCCATTCTCCGACAGGGCCACCAACTGCTCGTCCGTCAGGTTCCGGGGATGATCGCACAGCGCTCGCGCATTGCCGTGGGAAAAGATCACGGGCTTGGTGGTCACCTCCAGGGCGCTGAAAAAGGCCGAGGGGCTGACGTGGGCCAGATCCACTAGGATGCCCAGTCGGTTCATCTCCTTGACCAGATTCACACCGAAATGGGTGAGCCCCACGCCCTCTCTCGCCTCCGCATTGCCGTCGGCGGCCCAACTGCTCACGTTGTGCGTCAGGCCGATGGAACGCACGCCCACCTCGTAGAGCATGCGCAGCACGTTGAGGCTGCGTTCCGTACAATCGGCGTGCTCCACAGCCATGATGACGGCCGGCTTGCCCTCCTCTTTGGCCCACAGGATATCCTCGGCCCGACGCACGATAACGACGTCACTCTGGCTTTGCGCGATATCGTTCAGCAGATAACCAAATCCGTCCAGCGCATAGGTCAGCCGATTCTTGAGGGCCAGCGTCACGTCGATGGCAAAGAACGCGGCGTCTATCCCGCCCTGGCGCATCTTGGGGAAATTGATCTGTATCTCGGCCGCGCCCTCCCGCGGCTCACCCGAGCCGCGCAAAAAGGCGATGGTCCCCGAGTGGCGCTCCTCCGCCCCGGCCTCCCCGCGAAAAAGACTCAGATTGCCCCGGCGAATATGAGCCACAATCGTATCGTTGTGCGAGTCGATGACGATCGACTCGCCGTGCAGTGACGCCGCATCCATCTTCCACCTCCAAGCTTCTCTTCGCCGAACTGTCACCCTTGCATCACACTATAATGAGAAAGAAGTTCCATGTCCAGTGCTGGCACAGTCGTCGTGCTTGCGCATGCGGGCGCCACATAAGACGAACTGGCAATCCATCCGGGTGCACAAAGTCTGTTAGTAGTTCAGTTACAACTTTTAGAGAGGATTTTCAGTGTTAGGAAGCATGGCTCTCTCTTTGATCTCCTCGCCGCGCATGGCTAAAGCCGCAGCGCTACCAAGTTGCGCCCACTGAAGCGGGCTTCTGAGGTTTTCGAGACGCCGTTGCTTGTGATTGTGATGTGCATATAGCCGACAAGTCCCGTTCACGGGACGCAGCTAGGTAGCACAGATGTTTACGCCTGTGCGAGGGGCACGTGCACGAACTTGAGAGCCAGTCTAGCGCCGATTACGAGATCTCCCTTAATTTCGCACACCTTGAGCCACTCAACCAGTAGCTGCGCTAACAACATTCACGTGCACCCATCCACCCGCCGCCGGCTTTACGAAACTTTTGTTCTCAGGTAATATCGACGCCA
>JAYENT010000062.1:4343-41631 GCA_034722245.1 Chloroflexota bacterium | reverse complement strand
TGCCCCCCTGGGCGACCAAGATGGGCTCGCAAGCGCTGGTGGAGGATTACTACCGCGCTCTGGCGGAGGCGGCGGGAATCCCCGTCATTGTACAAAACTGTGGCGGCAACCTGGGATCAGCCCTCCCCGGCGAGTTCGTCGTCGAGCTGTGCGAAAAGATTCCCCTTGTGCAGTATTTGAAGGAGGAAAAGCCACCCCAGGGACATTCCATAAGCGAAGTTATTGCCATCGAGAATCCTGAGGTCAAAGGCGTATTCTCTGGCGCCTCCTGCCATTGGATCATACCAGAGTACAAACGGGGCGTGTGCGGCAACATGCCCGCCTGTACCATCACCGACATAGACGCGCAGATCTGGGATCTCATGGAAGAGGGAGAGGAGGAAGAGGCTCGCCGTATCCACAACGCCAAGCTTGTCCTGGAGAACTCGTTGGCAAGCATGCCCAGGCGCAGGGGCAGGAAAGAAATCCTGGTGCGCAGAGGCGTGATCTCTCATCCCTACGGGCGCAACCTGGGGCCCGAGGAGTTGGATGAAACAGATCTGGCAGAACTCGACTATGCCCTTAGTTTTGTCGAACCCTATTTCAGAATATAGAAGACATATCGTCAAAAAAGGAGAGCAATGCCTGAACAATCGATCAGTGAGGCCTGGCTAGACATCGGCAACCCTCTCAATCTGACCCGTCGTGGTCACCTGCGGGCCATGGGATACACCGATTTCGACATGGAACGCCCCATCATCGGCGTGTGCAACCCCTGGAGTGAGCTCAACCCTGGCCACTGGCACTTTCGCCACCTGGCTGACGCCGTGAAGCGCGGCATTTGGGCCGCTGGAGGATTCCCTCTCGAGTTCCCCACCATCTCCATGTGCGAGGTCTTTCACAATATCTCCACCCTCATCTACCGCAACCTGATGGCCCTGGATACCGAGGAGTTCATCGACTCCATGCCCTTTGACGGCGTGGTGCTACTTTCCACATGCGACAAGGACGTGCCAGCGCAGATGATGGGCTTGGCCTCTGCCAACAAACCATCCATCATCGTCACCGGCGGCACGCGCCTGGCGGGATATGGCGACGAGGGGACTCTCGCCTGCTCCACCGACACCCAACGCTACGAGTGGAACTATAAGGCCGGCGTCATCGGCGCAGAAGCACTGGACGAGGTGGAAAGGAATGCCTTTTTCAACACCTGCGGAGCCTGCGGCGTCATGGGCACAGCGAACAGCGTGCAGTCCATGGCCGAGGCCCTGGGTATGACCCTTCCTGGCTGCGCCTCCATCCCGGCAGTCTATGCCCAGCGCATCCAGATCGCCGAGGCCACCGGCATCAAAATCATGGAGTTAGTGGAGAAAGATATCCGCCCTTCCCAGATACTGACCAGACCGGCCTTTGAGAATGCCATTCGCATGCTGATGGCCGCCGGGGCCAGCACCAATCTCGTCATCCACCTCACGGCCATGGCCAGAAGGGCAGGCGTACATTTGACGCTGAGCGATTTCGACCGCATTAGCAAGGAGGTGCCCTTTATCACCAATGTCAAGCCCAGCGGCGACTATACGGTGGAGGAGCTCTATCGCGCGGGGGGCATCACGGCGGTGATGAAGGAACTGGAACCCCTGCTGGACACCTCGGTGATGACGGTCACCGGCAAGACGCTGGAGGAAAACCTGCGAGGAGTGGAGGTCAAGAATCGGGATATCATCCGCCCCCTCTCCGATCCCATCGAACCGGATGGTGGCCTGCGCGTCGTGCGGGGCAGCTTGGCACCCGATGGCGCTATCATCAAGACAGCAGCGGCCTCGCCCACCCTCATCAAGCATGTGGGCCCCGCCGCCGTCCTTACAAGCCGCAACCAGGAGGACATCGATCGCGACCTGGCCCACGTCACTCCCGACCACGTGATCATCAACCGTGGCATGGGGCCCATCGGCGCGCCAGGCATGCCCGAGACGGGACCCGCTGGGCTACCGCGCCACCTGCTGCGACAGGGCGTGCGCGACATGGTACGCATCACCGATTCGCGGATGAGCGGCACTTCGTATGGCACGATTGTACTGCACGTGGCCCCAGAGGCGGCCATCGGCGGGCCGCTGGCCGTCGTGGAGGACGGCGATATGATAGAATTGGATGCCAAGGGCGGCGTGCTCAACCTGCAAGTAGAGGAGCGAGAGATCCAACGCCGTCTGGACGCGTGGAAGCCCGCGCCACCGGCCTACACCAAGGGCTACAGGGCACTGTGGATCGATCAGGTTCTCCAGGCCCCCGATGGATGCGATTTCGCGTTCTGCGCCGACCCGGATTGGCTCACCAAGCGGTAAAGTGAGAGCCAGAACCGCGATCATACAGCCATTTTTCTTGGACGCGTCCGACAAAGCAAGTATAATGAGGAGAGTGAACTTTTAGGCGTAGCACGACAGACATCGGGGGCTCTCCCCGACACTTCTAGCAGAGGAGGCTAAAATTGGCCACAGTATCCAAACAGGACACCAAAAGCATACAGAAGTTGCAGCGCTCGGGCGTCATCGAGTTTGACAAAAAGGCCTGCCTGACATGCAGAGAGTGCGAGGTGGCCTGCTCCCTCTATCACGAGGGCGAATGCAACCCCGAACGATCAAGAATCCGCATCGACTTTGACGATTTCGTCCCAGGGTTCCCCGATGCCCGCGTTTGCAAGCAGTGCGACTGGCCCGCCTGCTATTACGCGTGCGCCGACCTGTGGGACGATCCCCCTCTCTCCATCGACGAGAAGACGGGCGTGGGCTACATAGACCCGGACAGATGTCTGGGCTGTGGCGTGTGCGCCCAGGCATGCCCCCTGACGCCTGAAAGACAGGTCATGTTCTACAAAAGAGAGAATGGTAAGCGTATCTACTTCAAGTGTGATCTCTGCAAGGATCGCCCCGGCGGGCCGATCTGCGTCGAAGTATGTCCCAGTAACGCCCTGACTTATGTGTCGGCAGAGGAGAGACGATAGTAGTATGACGGCGCTATACGGTTGGACGGGTAAGCTACTGAGGGTTGATCTATCCACGAACGAAATCTCCACCTTGGACACGAGCCAGTACGTGCCGAAATTCGTTGGCGGCATGGGCATCGCGGCCAAGATCGCCTGGGACGAACTGGAGCCAGGAATAGGGCCCTTTGATCCAGAGAATATACTCTTTGTCATGGTGGGCCCCCTCACGGGGACTCTGGCCTCGGGCGGTGGCAGGGTGTTGCTGGCGGGCATCGCGCCGCAACAGCGACCACCTGTGTTCTCCCGCTCCGGCATGGGCGGACACTGGGGCGCCGAACTAAAGTACGCGGGCTTTGACGGCGTCATTGTCACGGGCAGGGCGGAAAAGCCCGTTTATCTGTGGGTCCATGATGGCGAAGCGGAAATACGCGACGCAACCCATCTGTGGGGCACGGGGACCTTTTCCACGACCAAGGTCTTGCGAAGCACCCATGGCCCCAAGACCCGCGTCATCTCGTGCGGGCAGGCGGGCGAGAATCTATGCAGGATCGCCTGCGTCCAGACCGAAACGGGCAACGCAGCGGGGCAGGGCGGCTTTGGCGCCGTGATGGGCGCCAAGAATCTGAAAGCCATTGCCGCGCGGGGCACGCAGGGGGTCCCCATCGCCGACCCCGAGGACTTTATGCAGGTGTGTCTCGAGGCCAGCCGCGAAGGCCAGAGCCCTCAGGCTGGCAAGGCCAGCCCCGGTCAGCGCGAGTGGGCCCGGGCCACGGCCGAGCGCCGTATGCGGAAGTGCGGATTCTGCAACACGCCCTGTATGATGTCCTTGCACATGAACGTGCCCAGAAAAGACGGCGAGGGTACGGTGAACGTGGTCCGACAGTGTTGGGGATACAGGGCCGAGGATGAGCGCGCCCACTTGGAAGGACGGGCCATCACCAGCGACTATGGGCTGAACGGCTGGGAGGTCTCCTACGGCATCATCCCTTGGCTGCAGATGTGCAAACAGCACGGCCTTATCGAGAAGATCGACGGGATGAACATCCCGGTGCCGGACGAACCGGTGGAATACAATCGCGATCAGGCGGCAGTCTCTTCCGAGTTCCTGAACATGCTCTTACACAAGATCGCCTTCCGCGAGGGAGAGATTGGTGATGCTTTGGCCGACGGAGCCTGTTACGCGGCTGATCGCCTCTTTGACGGCCAGGGCAAGCCCCTGCTAAATCACATCTACCCTCGGCATGCCGGCCAGACGAACCACTGGAATGGACACTGGGGCACAGGTGGCAACATCTACTTTCCCTTCTGGCTGGTGCCCATACTGCAGTGGTGCGTGGACACCAGGGACCCGGCCAGCGACTCCACGCACCAGTTCACCGAGCACGTGCTGCGCTACCTGCCCGAGCATGGCCCCAACCGGGGACCGCTCTCCTTCGAGACGGCGCGCGCCGTGTGCGCCAAGGTCTATGGTGAACCCGACGTTTGCGACCCCCGCTTCACATACGATAGGCCTGAGACGAAGGCTATCCCGGCCATCTTTCACCATAACAGAGGCATGCTCGTGGAATCCCTCGTCCTGTGCGACCGCGAGCACACCAGGGTCTTTAGCATGCAGAGCGAGGACAAGGCGGCGGATACGGCCCTGATGTCCAAGCTCTTTTCCACGTGCACGGGATACGAGACAACGGAACAGGAACTGGACGCAGCCGGGGAGCGCACCTTCAACCTGCTCCGGGCCATTGACGTGCGATACTTTGGCCGAAACCGCGAGATCGACGAGCGGGTCGCCAAGGATCTGACCCATCCGGCCTTCACCGACGGGATCAAGCTGGACTTGGAAAAGTTCTGGCCCATGCTGGATAGATATTATGAACTCAGAGGCTGGAATCCGGCCAACGGATGGCCCACGCGCGAGAAGCTCGCCGAACTGGGACTCGAGGACGTGGCCGACGAACTAGAGGCTGAGGGCAAGCTGGGCTAGTCTCATGATGCAACTTGATTTGGAAGACTTCGGAAGTCTCATTTTCCGTAGAATAAGGAGGACTCTATGCGCGAAAGCAAGCGCGTCCTGATCATCCTGGGCGGCATATACCACGACTTTGAGGGCTTCACGTCGGCTATGAAGCCCGTGTTGGAGGCCAACGGCTACATCGTCGAGGCCACTTACGACCTAGACAAACTGACCACCCTACGAGCGTCACCCTACGGTCTCGTCCTGAGCTACACGAGCCTATCCCGCCATCGGGAGGGTGAGGGGGATACCCATCCAGAATCCCTGACGCCAGAGCAGACTGCAAGCCTGGCCCACTGGGTGCGCACCGGAGGCGCCCTCCTCACCGTCCACTGTGGCACGGTAACGGGGAGGGACAACCCCGCTTTCAAGGCCCTGGCCGGCGGCGTCTTTGTGGAGCATCCGCCCCAGTTCAGCTTTATGGTCTATCCCATCCTCCCCGAGCATCCCATCACAGAGGGAGTAGGGGCTTTTAGCGTCAAGGACGAGTTCTATATCCAGGACTATGAGGAAGGACTGGACGTACACATGGTGGCCGTGCATGAGGGAGTGGCGTATCCCATGGTATGGAGCAAGCAGGAATGCGCCGGCCGCGTGGCCCACATCGCCATGGGCCACAGCGAGGCCGTATGGGAACTGGCCCCTTACCAGAGATTGATGCGAAACACCGTCGACTGGCTCACACGTTCCTACTAGGATCTTGTTCTAGATGCTTGAGAAAGCCAGAGACTTGATCTGAAGCGGATCGGCTTGGTCCAACACACCGTTGACGCATGCGTACAAGGGATGTGCGGGGAATTTGCTATAGAGGCGAGCGCACAACCCATGAAAATTGCATGCTCGATTCTCTTCGTCCTTGAACTGCTGGGACAACTGGCCATTGACGGTTTCGATCAACTGCCGGACTTGGTTGATGCGTTTCGTCACAGCGTCTGGTGGCTGCTGTTTTTGATTCCTACGACGTAAGGTAATAAGGCGGAGGCGATTACAGGGCCACAAGTCTCCTGCCAGGGGTTTACTCATATAGCCTTCGTCGCCCAACACGGTCAAATCGGTGTGTTGCGAGAGCAACTCCCCAATCGGCCATAGCCAAACCGCACACATTGCCCCTTGCCATGCTGCACGAGACAGCGCGGATCCTGCTGCTAGCATAGAATCCCTTCAACACGTGGCGAACTTGGCTTGCGAGGCCATCCGCCCGTGGGTGTATAATGCCCCTTCTTGACATAGCGGCCCATGCGTGCCATCATACTGTCAGCATGGTAGTCGTTCCGCACCTGATCAGGATATTGCGATGACACGGAAAAAGAAAAAAGGGAAAAAGGCGTTCGACATCGAACGCTGGCTGCTGCAACGTGAGGTGTGGGGGCTCGTCCTGGCAACGACGGGGCTGATCACCTTCATCGCCCTCACGCTGCGCACCGAAGGTCAACTGAGCAACGCCTGGGCTCACCTGTTGCGGCAGGTCTTTGGCGTGGGGGCCTTCCCCGTGGCGCTGTTGCTCATCGGCGGCGGCGTTCTACTTCTGATCCACAACTCGCTCTCGTCATCCTTCACCCTCACCTGGCAGATAGTGGTGGGAGCACAGTTGTTCTTCTTTGGCAGCCTGGGTCTCTTTCACGCCATAGGAAACGGGACGCCATCAGCACTCGCGAGTCTGGAGGTCCGTGGCGGGTATATGGGGTGGGCCTTACACCAATTTCTGGTACCCCTCTTTGGGCAGGTAATCGCCATGATTTTGCTCACCCTGATGGTGTTCGGCGGGCTCTACATGGCCCTGGACGTGCCCTGGCGTTTCTTATTCTGGCGCGTCAACTGGCTGCTGGCTCAGACTGGCCTGGCGCTGCGTGCTCTCATCGCCGCACGCCGTGAGCGGCAAGCACAAGCGTTGGCCGCCGCGCCTCCGTCAGAGCCCGAACCCGAACCGGAAGCCGCCGCCACAATCCGCCAGCGCAAGACCCCACAACCGCCCCCCGAGGGCGCACTCGCTGTAAGCCAGGCGTCCGGCCAAAGAACGTTCCGCAGCGTAAAGAGGCCACGTACCAAGAGGCTCAAAGAAACCGCGCTTCCCCCCCTCGATCTGCTGATAGCCGATAAAGGGACGACGGGCGACGAAGCGGATGTGCGCCACAAGGCCCAGGTCATCGAGGAGACTCTGGCTGCCTTTGACGTGCCGGCCCAGGTCGTGGAATGGAATCGCGGCCCCGTCGTCACCCAGTTCGGCATCGAACCTGGATACATGGAAAAGGGCAATGACAATCGCAGAAAGGTCAGCGTCCGCAAGATACTATCCCTCAAAAAGGACCTGGCCCTGGCCTTGGCTGCGGCCCCTATACGCATAGAGGCCCCCGTGCCAGGACGCCCTGTTGTGGGCATCGAGGTGCCCAACTCCGACAAGGCCCTGGTGGGCTTGCGCGGCGTGCTGGAATCCCAGCAGTTCAAGGGGATAGATTCTCCCCTGCGCATCGCCCTGGGGCGCGATGTCTCTGGCGAGCCCGTGGCAGCCGACCTGAGTATCATGCCCCATCTGTTGATCGCCGGGGCCACGGGATCAGGCAAGAGCGTCTGTCTTAACTCCATCATCGTCTCCCTCCTCTTCCAGAATCGCCCCCAGGCGCTCAATCTGCTGCTGATCGATCCCAAACGGGTCGAATTAACCAAATACAATGGGGACCCCCACCTCCTGGCCCCCGTGGTAGTGGACGTGCCCGAGGTGATCAGGTCGCTGATGTGGCTGGTGCACGAGATGGAAGAACGCTACAAAAAGTTCGCCGATGCTGGAGTGCGAAATCTCGACGGCTACAACAAAAAGGCTGCCACCAAGAACTTTGAGCCCTTGCCCATGATCGTGGTCATCATCGACGAACTGGCCGACCTCATGCTCGCTGCGCCCGACGACGCCGAGCGCACCATCTGCCGCCTGGCCCAGATGGCCCGCGCTACGGGCATCCACTTGGTGATCGCCACACAGCGCCCCTCCGTGGACGTGGTGACGGGGCTGATTAAGGCGAACTTTCCCTCACGCATCAGCTTCGCCGTCAGCTCCCAGGTTGACTCGCGCGTCATCCTGGACAGTCCCGGGGCCGAGAACCTCCTGGGACGGGGGGACATGCTGTACATGGCCTCCGACTCTCCCAAACTCAAGCGCATTCAGGGCTGTTTCGTCTCGGATAAAGAGGTGGAAGCGCTGGTCAACTTTTGGCGGCGGCAGGCCATCGAGGAGATAGCGCTCGAAAAACGGGAGGAAGCGAAACCATGGGAGGACATCACCCTGGAGGAGGACCCCGACAAGGAGATTCTCCAGGAGGCCATCGAGACCATCCAGGAACACGACCGGGCGTCGGCCTCCTTCCTGCAGCGCAAGCTGCACATCGGCTATCCCCGCGCAGCGCGCCTCATCGACAAACTGGAGGGACAGGGCGTGGTGGGTCCCCAGCGCCCCGGCGGGCGGTCCCGCGTTGTGCTGGCCAAAGAGGAGAGCGATGAGGACGAGGTGGAAGCAGAGCCCACCGAGAGGACAGAGGCGGAGAGTTCATGATACACATAGGCACCAGCGGCTTCAGTTATAAGAGCTGGGTAAACGTCGTCTATCCTCAGGATCTCCCCAGCAGGCAGAGGCTGTCATTCTACGCCCAGATGTTCGACACGGTGGAGATCAACTTCTCCTACTACAGCATCCCCTCGGCCAGTTCCCTACTTTCCATGGCCGACAGAACGCCCTCCGACTTTCTCTTCACCATCAAGGCCCATCAGGACATGACCCACAATCGCGCGGACAATGCCACGGCGTTCAGGCGCTACTGCGCGGCCCTGGAGCCCTGGATCGAACGGGACAAGCTGGGCTGCGTCCTGGCCCAGTTCCCCAACTCCTTCCGCAATACGCCGGACAATCGGGACTATCTGCGGACATTTCGTGAGCGCATGGGTGAGATACCTACAATCATCGAGTTCCGCCACAGCGACTGGATCGACGAGGAGACCTTTGCTCTGCTGCGGGAACTCAATCTGGGGTACTGCTGTGTGGACGAGCCCCGTCTGCCCACCCTTGTGCACCGCGTGTATGCCGCCACGTCAGACGTGACCTATGTGCGCTTTCACGGGCGCAACGCGGAAAAATGGTGGCACCACGACGAGGCCTGGGAGCGTTACAACTATAGCTACACCGAGGACGAGTTACGCCCGTGGATCCCCAAGATCGAATACCTGGCCGAGCATTCAGACAGAACGTTCGTCTTTGCCAACAACCACTGGCAGGGCCAGGCCGTGGACACGGCGAGGCAGTTGCAGATGCTGTTGACAAAGGATTGAGAAGCCCTACTCCACGCGAGGGATATAGATACGCACCGACGTGCCCTCGCTCGGCTCGCTTTGCACTTCGATCCCGCCCCCGAATTCCTCTACCGCCCCATAGACGATGGCCAGCCCCAAGCCCGTGCCCTCTCCCACCTCCTTGGTGGTAAAAAAGGGCTCGAAAATCCGCTCCCGAACGTCGGCGCTCATTCCTGCCCCTGTATCACGTACCTCTATCCGCGCGTAAACGCCCGGTCCCACCGGAAGATGGCCTGCGATGGGTATCGTCACCTCGACATCCCTCGCCTCTATGGTGATGACCCCATCGCCCCCCTTTTCTTCGATGGCATCCTGAGCGTTAATTACCAGATTGACGAGAACCTCCTCCAGACGCCCTCGATCCACCCTCACCATGCCCAAGTTCTTCGCCGCCTCAAACTTCAACTGAACGTCGTCAGCAACCACCTGCTGCAACATCTTTTCCACATCCCCAAGCACATCGTGAGGATTCACGGTCTCCACTTTCATGGCCCGTCGCCGACTAAAGGTCAACAAGCGATCGGTCAACTCGGCTGCACGCCGGCCGGCCCCCAGAACCTGTTCCAGATTTGCACGGACGGGGTCATCCTCGTCAAACACCCCCAGCGACATCTCGGTGTATCCGTTGATCACCGTCAACAGATTGTTGAACTCGTGAGCTATCCCCCCTGCAAGGCGTCCCACTGCCTCCATCTTCTTCACCTGCCGCAGTCGCTGTTCCATCTTCTTGCGCGTCGTAATATCGCTCATGACCATCAATCGCCCACTGAATCGTTCGTTCCTGTCATACAATGGCGACACGTACACGTCCAGATAGCGGGGCGAAACCCCGTCCTGACGCACCTCACATCGCGCCTCGCCCCCATCACAGCATACCTTTATCAACTCAGGCCACGCGGCAAACGCTTCCTCTACCCTCTGACCCACTGACGAGGCGTCGAGCGTAAGAAGTCCAAAGGCCGCCGGATTCGTGTCCACAATACGATCCTCCCTATCCAGCACCAACACCCCCTCGTTCATGCTTTCGATCACCGCCTCGCGCGCTATGGGCACAAGATCGAAAAGACGGAAATAGTAGATGTTGAGAGCCAACAGAACGGCCCCGGCAGCAAAACCCAACGGCGTCAGATCGCGGCCCGAAAAGAGTCCTACGTGGGCCACGTAGAGGCCATTGCCTAGCCAGGGCAAAAGAACGGCCAGAAGAAGCAATACCGCCTGCAGACGATAGGTGCGTCGGTAGCGCAAACTCATGCGGATTAGGACAAAGGTAGAGACAGCCAGCAGGCAGTAGGCATATGCCAGCCAAACCCAAAACCAGGCGCCATAGTCGTAAACGAGAACGTTCTTGCCAGAGTCGGGATCAAGCCCCACGTGGGCCCATATCAAGTGATGCCAATCGTTCGTAAGGGCCAGCACGACGGTCACGATGGGGACGACCCACAGCAAGACAAAGAAACGAGGGGGCACGACCCCCTCTTGGTGCGTATAGCGCAGGACAAAGACAAAAAGGAGCACAGGGGTGGCGACGATGCCCAGGTAGGAGAGCTTGGACCACAGAATCTTGTGCGTTTCCTGTATGGCAGCAGCCTCAAAGGCCGCGGTCAGATCCCATTCCGCTATGGCCAGCATGAGGAAGGCGAACACCACGGCTCCACGCGTCTCTCGCCACTGCCAGCTGACGCCAGAGAGGACGATACTCACAACCGCCGAGATAGCCAGCGTGATAGCATAGGATGTCAACTGCCAGGCCATGCGATGATCCCCTTCCATCGGATGCCTTGTTGGCTGTGCGCTGGGATGAGCAGCAAACTCCCCCTCTGCCGCAACCCTGAGGCAAACAAGTGGATTATATCCACAAGGGATAGGCCGCGCAAATTGGCGCGGCATTCACTGAGACGCGCGGCGCATCACCACGGTAAGATTGTAGATGGTAGAACACGCATCGCATCGTCCCACAGCAGACAATTTGACATCAAGCAGCCTACACTCCTAGAATGTGCGGGCATACGCATAAAACAGTATCACGCCGTCCACTGGATGTAGTTGGGAGGGAAGCTATGGTAGATGGATACAGAGGCAAGATCCTTCACGTCGACCTCACCGAAAGCGAGATGTGGAGCGAGGAACCTCCAGAAGATTTCTATCGGCGCTACCTGGGGGGGAACGGTTTCGTCGCCTATTATTTGCTGAAAGAGGTGCCAAAAGGGGCTGATCCCTTGGGACCAAGGAACGTCCTCATCTTTGCCACGGGCGCAACGACGGGCATACCCATCACCGGCGCGGGCAGAAGCTCCATGGGCGCCAAGTCGCCACTGACCGGGGGCTATGGTGAGGCGGACGTGGGAGGCTTCTTTGGCGCTGAACTCAAGCAAGCGGGTTTCGATGCCATTGTTCTGTACGGTAAGGCGCCCTCCCCTGTTTACCTATGGGTACGCGACGGCGAGGCGGAGCTCCGTCCGGCTGATCACCTATGGGGGATGACCATCCTGGAATGCCAAGAGCGGGTCCAATCGGAACTAGACGATCCGCACGTGCGCACGGCCATTATTGGCCCGGGTGGGGAAAAGCTTGTGCGCTACGCCTGTGTCATCCACGACCTCAAACACGCCGCTGGACGCACGGGCATCGGCGCGGTCATGGGCAGCAAGAATCTCAAAGCAGTGGTTGCTCGAGGGACGACCAACGTTCCCATTGCTGACTCGAACGCCCTTCGCGAACTTCAAGACTGGATGCGCCATAACTGGAAAGAGAAGTCCTGGCAGATGCACGACCTGGGCACCAATGGGGGCCTGGAGGGTCTGAGCGAGATCGGGGCTTTGCCCACGCGCAATTTCCAGGATGGGCAGTTCGAGGGAGCCGAAAAGATCGGCGGTGTGGCCATGCGTGACACGGTTTTAACAGGTCGTGAGGGATGCTATGCGTGCCCCATACGCTGCAAACGCGTCGTTGAGATCCACGACAAGGATTATGACGTCAATCCCCTCTATGGTGGCCCCGAGTACGAGACGGTGGGCTCCTTTGGGTCCAATTGCGGCATAGACGATCTGAGAGCTATCTCCAAGGCACACGAACTGTGCCACGCCTACGGCCTTGACACAATCTCGACAGGGATGTCCGTAGCCTTTGCTATGGAGTGCTTTGAGAATGGGCTGCTGACGAAAGAGGATACGGGGGGATTGGACCTGAGTTTTGGCAATGGCAAGGCCATGGTCGAGTTGACGCGGCGGATATGCGAACGCGAGGGGTTGGGAGACCTGCTGGCCGAAGGGCCAGAGATCGCGGCGAGCGAGATCGGGCCGGAAGCCGAGGCCTTTGTCATCGCGGTCAAAGGACAACCTTTGCCTATGCACGAATGCCGCACACGGCACGGGCAGGGCCTGGGATATGCCGTCTCGCCAACAGGGGCTGATCACATGCATAACTTTTGGGATGGAAGTCTGGCAAACGAGCCCCTGGGCGAGGATTTGAAAGAACTGGGCGTCTACACCGCAGTGCCGCAAACGGAGCTGAACGCCGACAAGGTGCGAGCATACACTGCCGTCACCAACTGGCAGTGGGTATACAATCATCTGGGACAGTGCATGTTCATGCCCTGGTCTCGGGATCAAATGGCGCAGATCGTGAGCGCTATCACCGGGTGGCAGACGAATATATGGGAACTGCTTAAAGCCGGCGAACGCGGTGTGACCCTGGCGCGCATCTTTAATCTGCGAGAGGGCCTCAAGCGGGAGGACGACAGCCTGCCGGCGAGGATGAACACGCCGCATGTCAGCGGCACATTGAACGAGAAGCCCATCGATCCCGAAGTCTTGGATGAGCACGTATCCGCTTTCTACGGGATGATGGGTTGGGACACAAAGGACGGCGTCCCAACACTGGCCAAGCTCCAGGAGTTGGATATCGAGTGGGCGGCGAACGAACTGGATTAGCGCACGGACCCTGGTGCGGAGCCGATAGATCAGTCAGCAAAACGTTTGGAGGAGGGATCAGGGCTTTTTCCTAATCCTTCGCTTGCATTCCGAGGGAGACTCCAAGCGGCCATAGCGTTTTTGCAGAGAATCGTGTATAATAGTCTATAAGGAGTTCATCCTTTTGCGGCCGGGAACTGCGCGCCGCTAGCACACACTAGCCTATAGGAGGGCGAAAATGTCAGTATCAGAGCTGAACTGGAATCAGATCGTGCAACGTCTCCTGCGCATCGCCAAGTTCGACCAAACTGTGTGGCCAGAGATAGAACACGATGAGCGTGCCGATGTGGAGGCGGCGGTGGTCGTTCTCGTTTCCTCCTTCCTGTCCGCGTTAGGGTCGGGAATAGCAACACGCCGTGGGTTTATCGGCCCCTTTATACTGCAATTTCTCAGCGGAATCTTGCTCAGTTGGCTCCTGTGGAGCTTTGTGACCATGTTTGTCGGCACCCGTCTCTTCGACGCCGAAACGAATTTCCGCGAGATGGCACGCATGTTGGGCTATGCCAACGCACCAGCGGCACTGGGTATCCTGAGCGCAATCCG
The DNA here is from genome assembly GCA_034722245.1 of Chloroflexota bacterium. Taxonomy (GTDB): domain Bacteria; phylum Chloroflexota; class Anaerolineae; order UBA1429; family UBA1429; genus JAWLEV01. Next base: position 27,824 of record JAYENT010000062.1, on the reverse strand, counting down.
CTGTCTAGGACTCCTGATCGGGCTGATCACTTTGGCACTTTCGCTGGTCATCGGCTTTCTGGCCACTCGAGAAGCGCTGGACTTGGAAACGGGAGAGACCCTCATCACCATCGTCATCGGGTGGGTCATTGTCTTTGTTGTAACTTTGCTGTTCGGCATGGGCGGCGTTCTGCTGGGGTGAGATCGTAGCGATAGGGGCTATCACTTTCACAAAGGGGGCTCTTGGTGCCTTTACAGCCACGCCCCTGAGGAGGGCGGGGGAGCCACTGCTTCCCGCTCTCTTTTTGGCTCTTGTCTTTCAGCCCATGCCGCAAAAAGCGCACAAGTATCAAATGCTGAACGAGGATCATTGGCGCACATTTGACTTCGCAGTCCCCCTATGACATAATTCTTTTTCGGTTGTGTTAACGAGCGCGATTCAGTGATGGATAAAGAGGACAGGTACGTATGGACAAGGAAAATACCAAAAAGGTAACACAAGAACAAGCAAGGTCAGAAGATTCCGACAATGTCTCGAAGGAGGGCCAATCAGGTCCCTCCACCATTCAGGCTCTGAAGCCGGGCATGAGACTCAAAGGCACAGTGCAGAATATCGTCGACTTTGGAGCTTTTATCGATATAGGGGTGGGCCGTGACGGCTTGGCACATATATCGACCCTCAAGAGGGCGGGCATTGATGAGACCCTTCACGCCGGAGATGAAATAGATGTTCAGATTCGTCACGTGGACGTGGAAAGGGATCGCATCAGCTTGACCATTCCGGGGGCGGGAAAAAGCGCCAAAACCGCTCTTGAGAATCTGAAGGAAGGGTCAGTGGTTACGGGCCGCGTCGTGCGTCTCGTGGACTTTGGGGCGTTTATCGACATCGGCGCGCGAACGGACGGTCTATTGCATATTTCCGAGTTCACGGGGGGATATATCAAGCATCCGTCAGATGTGTTGAACGTGGGCGAAGAAGTGGAAGTGCGCATCTTGGATGTGGATACAGAAAGACAGCGTATCTCTCTCTCCATGAAGGAAGTGGAGAAACCGGCTGCGCAGCCTGTCGAGGAGCCCGAACAAGAGCAGGACTTCCCCACTGCCTTTGAGGTGGCCTGGCAGCAGGCTCTGTCCAAGGAAGAGGAATAGACCTTAACCGTTTCCGTAATGAACGGCATGCGCTTGAGGCAAACCGCTGGGGTTTGCCTTTTTTGATGTGGACAAGGGGTGGCCCCGCAAGAGGGCCTCTCAGCAGAGGGGACGCATACCGCACTCCCTGTTGGCTCTTCTTCTCGCAGGGCAATTGACGGCATTTGCAACGTGACCATTCCGAGGTAGAATCGAATCTGTGATGATACGCGTTTAGGAGACGGAACAGTGCTTATCAGAGAGGCTATGCGGGTTTTTTGGCAGACGCTAAAGGATACGTGGGAGGAACTGTACTCCATTGGGATGGTCAACCTCGTGTGGCTCTTCTCTTGGGGCTTGCCCGTTGGATTGAGTACGGCAACAAAGATTCCCATCGTCATTATCGCGGGATTGGTGCTCGGCATCCTGCTCTTCCCCGTCACCATGGCGGGAATCTACTATGTGGCCAATCGGGTGGCCCACGCCACGACGTTCCATTTCAGCGACTTTGTTGAGGGCATCAAGAGGTACTGGTGGCGCGCCCTCCTCTGGCTCCTGGCCAATGGCGCATTCGTCTTACTCATATACATGAACCTGCAGTTCTACCCCTCCGTCTTTGAGGGGCAGTGGGTGGCCTTGGTACTGGGGTTCTGGATCGCCGTCTTTTTGTTCTGGGTTATGATGCAAATCTACTTCTGGCCCCTGCTCATCGCCCAGGAAGAGCCCAAGATGCTCCTCGCCTGGCGTAACTCTGCCTATTTGATCCTGGCCAACCCCTTTTACGCCTTTTTCATCTTTTCTTTCACCTTGGTCCTTCTTGCAGTTTCCATCGTCCTGACTCTTCCCTTCATCTTTGTGGGTATGGGCATCCTGGCCATACTGGGAAACAACGCCGTACTCACACTCCTATCCGAATTCGATATCATAGAGAATCCTCGCCCCAAGCCCTTGCACTAAGGGCGGCATGAGTCGTAAAGAAGGAGAAAGGATGCCACATCCTGAGGAAGTACGGGTCTTCAAGGCCGACAAGTTGCAAGCAAGGGTGTATGCTACGCGCGACGCTATGGGCGCGGCAGCAGCAGACGCCGTGGTCCACCGGATAGAGCAACTCCTTGCCGAAAAGGAGCAGGTGCGCATCGTCTTTGCCGCGGCGGTATCGCAGAACGAGTTCCTGGCCCATCTCCGCCAGGCAGAGGGGGTCGAGTGGGACAGGATCGAAGCCTTCCACATGGACGAGTACGTGGGCCTTCCAGATGACGCTTCCCAGCGATTCGGGAATTTCCTAAAGGAGCACCTATTCGACCGCGTACAGCCGGGACACGTGGAATATATCGACGGAACCGCCCCCGATCTGAAGGCGGAGTGTGCGCGGTATGCGGCCCTGTTAGCGGAACGCCCCCTGGACATTGTGTGCGCCGGCATTGGCGAGAATGGACACATGGCTTTCAACGACCCCCACGTGGCCAACTTTCACGATCCCGAGATGGTCAAAGTGGTGGCTTTGGACAGGACGTGCCGCATGCAGCAGGTACATGACGGCGCCTTTGCCGCGCTGGACCAGGTCCCGACCCACGCCCTGACGCTGACCATGCCAGCATTAATGAGCGCCCGTTGGATCTATTGCATGGTTCCCGGGGCAACCAAACGCGAGGCGGTACGCGAGACCATCAAAGGCCCCATCAGCACGGCGTGCCCGGCGACCGCCATGCGCCGCCACGACCACGCCATACTGTACCTGGATGCGGAAGCCGCAAGAGACGTCTAGCGCTATGGCGCAGAATCAAGGAGGAAACATGCCCAAATTATCCGTCTGTATCGAAATGGTCTGGCGAGAGGAGCCCTACGAGGAGCGAATCGCCCGCGTCGCGGAAATCGGCTTCCCCGCCTTTGAGTTCTGGGGTTGGAAGAACAAGGACATATCCGGCATAGAGAGGGCCATCCAAAAGTACGGCATTCCCCTGGTAGCCCTCTCCCTGGAGCCAGCCGGCAGTCTGATCAAACGTAACGCCGAGGCCCCGTTGGTAGAGGGCATGGAGGAGACGGCGTCCATCGCCACGGCCCTCGGCTGCAAGACCATCATCGCCACGGTGGGCAACACCTACGACGACGAGACGTATGAGATCAGTCGTCGCCGCGTGGTCCGCAATCTGTCCGCGTTGGCTCCCATAGCCGAGAAGCACGGGCTGACCCTCGTCATCGAACCCCTGAACACCTTGGTGGACCATCATGGCTACTGGCTGACCACCATGGCCCAGGCTGCGGATGTGGTGCAGGAGGTTCAGTCCCCGGCGGTCAAGATCCTCATGGACCTTTATCACCAGCAGATCACGGAAGGCAACATCATAAACAATCTGCGCACCTATATCGACCACATCGGTCATTTCCACTCCGCTGGCGTCCCTGGCCGTCACGAGTTGGTGGGAGGCGAGCAGGATTATGGCGCCATATTCGAGGCCATAGACGCCACGGCGTACGAGGGCTATATAGGACTCGAATACCGACCCACGCTGGACGCCGAAACCTCTCTCAAACAGGCACTGGAACTGGCTAACTAGCAACCCTCAAAGGAGGCCGAACATCATGCGCATTGCATTTATCGGTACGGGAAATATCGCACGACAACACGCCCAGGGGCTGGCAGAACAGGAAAAGGCCGAGTTCGTAGCCGGCTATGATGCCATACCAGGACGTGCCCGGGCTTTTACAGAGAACTTTGGCGGGCAGCCCTATGAATCGTTGTCAGAGATGCTGGACGAGGCTGCGCCAGACGCCGCGTGGGTGTGCCTGCCTCCCTTTGCCCACGGCGAGGCGGAGATAGCCCTGTTGGACCGGGGCATCCCCTTTCTGGTGGAAAAGCCCGTCAGCAACTCCATACATACTGCCAGGCAAATCGCAGAAAAAGTGGAGGAGACGGGAATCTTGGTCGCTGCGGGGTATATGAATCGCTACCGGCGAGGAGTGAACCGCGCCAAGGAACTGTTGGCCGACGATCCCGCTGTGCTCGTACACGGTGCCTGGATCGGCGGCACGCCCGGCGTCCCTTGGTGGCGACAGAAGAGCCTCTCTGGCGGCCAGATCGTGGAGCAAACCACACACATCTTTGACCTAGTGCGTTATCTGGTAGGCGAGCCGGAGACGGTATGCGCCGAGGCAGCGCGGGGCTTTGTTCGGGACATCCCCGATTACGACGTGGAGGATGCCAGCACCGTTGCCGTCAAATTCGCCAGCGGCGCTGTGGGTAGCCTGATAAGCTCCTGCGCCAACCGCAGCGGCGGGGGCGGCGTGCACCTGACCATCGTGGCACGGGATCACGTCTCGAACTTCACAGGATGGGACAACGCGCTCGTCATCCAAAAGTCCCAACTCGAACAGGAGCACATCGCGGGCGAGCCCAACATCTTTGCCATAGAGGACGCCGCCTTTCTGCGGGCTGTGGAGGAGGAAGACCCCAGCCTGGTGCGCTCACCCTATGCAGACGCCGTTAAGACCTTGGCCTTCTGTCTCGCCGCGAATAAAGCCCTGGAGACGAACGAGGTCATCGACGTGGCTTCCATCTGAGGTTGAAAGCGATGGGAGCAACACTGGAAAAGAGTATCCTTGATCTGGGGTTGCAACGCATACCGAAGGGATACGCGCGGGAAGTACGATACACGAGGTGAGAGTGTGAGCACAAAAGACTTGGAGCTTTCGGCAGACCAACTGCGCCGGGAGACGGATCCTGCTTTTTTCTCCTTTCAGACAACGGAGGAAGTATCTCCTCTTGAGGAGATACTGGGACAAGAACGCGCCGTGCGCTCCATCGATTTCGGCGTGGATATTCCCAGCCAGGGGTATAATATCTTTGCCGTGGGACCCCCCGGATCGGGACGCACCACCGTGGTGAAGCAGTTTCTGAACCGCGAGGCCGCCCAACGCCCGGCCCCCTCTGAGTGGTGCTACGTGTACAACTTCGAAAGCCCGCGCCATCCCAAGGCGTTGGAACTGCCGGCCGGCCGCGCCACCGAGCTTCGGGACGAGATGGAAGAGCTCATTAAGCAATTGCGGACCGAGATTCCCCGCGCCTTTGAGGGGGAACACTATGAGGAGCGCAGACGCGAACTCGTGCTCGATATGGAAGAAAGACAAGCGGAGCTATACCAGGACCTGGAAGAGTACCTGAACGAGCGCAATTTCGCGCTGATTCGCTCCCAGGCCGGCTTGGCCATCGCGCCTATGAAAGACGGAGAGGTGCTCTCCCCCCAGGCGTATCAGGAACTGGACGACGAAACCAAGAAAAAGTACGAAAGCTATAGGGCGGAACTGCAGGAACAGTTCGACAGGACGATGCGCCAGGCCCGGCAACTCAACAGACAAAGCAAAGAGGCCATGTACGAGTTGAATAGCGAACTCGCTGGTTTTGTCGTTGACAACCTCATGCTCGATCTCCGGACGGAATTCAACGAGTGTGCGGAGGTACTGGAATATCTGGAGACGGTACGCGAAGACGTGGTGGAAAATGTCCAGGCCTTTTTGTCCAGCTCAGACGAGGAGGGAATGGGCTTCCCCATCCCGGAAGAGTTCCAGGACCAAGAGTTCAAACGCTACAAAGTCAACGTGATAGCCCAGGTCGGAGACAGGGAATGTGCGCCCGTGATCATAGAGGATCATCCCACCTATCACAACCTTATAGGCCGCATCGAGCGCCGCGCCTTTTTCGGAGCCATGGTCACGGACTTTACCCAAATCCGCCCAGGGTCTCTGCATCGTGCAAACGGAGGGTACCTCGTAGTCCAGGCCAGGGACCTGTTGATGAACCCTCTGGCTTGGGACGGTCTAGAACGCGCGCTGAGCAACAACGAAATCAAGATTGAAGACATGGCCGAGTTCTACGGCATGGTAGCCACGGCCACTCTGGAACCCGAACCGATCCCCCTAGACGTCAAAGTGGTCATTATCGGCGACGAGTTCCTCTATCAAGTGCTATACAACTACGACGAGGACTTCCGAGAGCTTTTCAAGATCAAGGCGCAATTTGGGCATACCATGCCCCGGGAGCAGAAAACCGCCGAACAGTTCGCCCAGTTTGTCAGCAAACTTTGCCGCGAAGAGGGGCTGCGCCACTTTGACGCCAGCGCCGTAGCGCGCCTCATTGACGAGTCGTCGCGCTTGGCCAATGACCAGGAAAAAGTGACCACACGTTTCGCCGACGTGGCCGATTTGGTGCGGGAGGCCTCCTCGTGGGCGCAGCGTGCTGGCCACGATCTCGTCACCGCCGAGGACGTACGTAGGACCATGGAGGAGCGGACCTACCGCTTGGAATACGCCGCTGAGGAGTACCGTAAGAGAATTCAGGAGGGTGTCCTCCTGATAGATACCGAGGGAGGCACCGTGGGCCAGGTGAATGGCTTATCCGTTGTGGAATCCTCCGGGTTTGCCTTTGGCTTGCCCTCACGTATCACGGCCAACACCTTCGCGGGAAGATCAGGGGTCGTCAGCATCGACCGCGAGGTGAAGATGAGCGGTCCCATCCACGACAAAGGGCAACTGATCCTCTCCTCCTATCTGGCGAACTGCTTCGCACAAAAGATGGCCCTGAGTATGTCGGCCAGCATCACCTTTGAGCAGCTCTATTCGGGGGTGGAAGGAGACAGTGCCTCTTCCACCGAGTTGTATGCCCTGCTTTCCAGCCTTTCGGGTTTGCCCATCAGGCAGGACCTGGCCGTGACGGGATCAGTCAATCAGCGAGGGTATGTCCAAGCCATCGGCGGCGTCAACGCCAAGATTGAGGGCTTTTTCGACGTGTGTAAGGCCCGGGGACTGACGGGGGAACAGGGCGTACTCATCCCCACGGCCAACGTGCGCCATCTCATGCTCCGCGATGACGTCCAAGAGGCGGTCAGGCGGGGCGAGTTCCACATCTATGCCGTCTCCAGTGTCAAAGAGGGCATCGAGCTTTTGACAGGCGTCCCCGCTGGCGAGCCTGATGAGGAGGGGGACTATCCTCAAGATTCGGTCTATGGCATGGTACAGGCCAAGCTCGAAAAGTATGCTGAAGAGATGGAAGAGGAACCCGAAGGAGAGGAGGAGGCATCTTGGGCCAAGCAAGAAAGGGAGGAAGCGGCTCAGGAACAGGAAAAGGGCGACGGAGGTCCGGATCCGGAAGAGTAGACACCCGCAGGTCTAAAAGCAATGCCCTCGGGATTTTCTTCACTCACAGTCAGGGATCACGCTCGTGTATGCCAGCGGCCGTAGGAAGACGAGGGCCGCGAGACAGCCAGCGAGCAACACCCCACCACTGAGATAGAAAGGTATCTCCTGCCCCATGGTGTCATACAGCGTGCCCCCCAGCAAGGGCCCAATGGTGTAGCCTCCGCTGCTTATCATATCGTAAAGACCGTACCCCACTCCCAGCCTCTCCACCCCCGCCAGATCGGCGACCACGGCTGTTTGGGCGGGCACCGAGATGGCCCACACCGCAACGGTGAGCGTGTAGAGAATCGCCAACAGAACAAGCGAGGAGGAAATGGGCAGGAGGAGAGACAAAAGCCCGGAAGCCGCCATGCCCAAGGCCATCATGCGCACGCGCCCGAACCGGTCTCCCAACTGGCCAAGACGTTCAGAGAGAAAGGCGCTGACGAGCCCAGCGGGCAGAAAGGCCCAGGCCAGGGTATAGATATCGGTGGTGAACTTTTCCTGGAGGTAGACGAGATAGATGGGACCGAGCATGGCCTCCGAGGCCCCAGTGACGAATACGATGGTCAGCAGCGTGATGAGCGCCCTGGAGAGCGTATAGTCAAAGCGCATCCTGGCCGATACAGAGGGCCGGGTTTCTGACACATCCCTCCAGGCAAGCCACGTCCCAACGGCGGTCATTAGGGCATAGATACTGAAAGCGATCTGCCAGCCGACGCGTTCGGAAAGCAAAGAAGTCAGGGCAAAGCCCACCGCAACACCCACCAATCCACCCCGTGAAGTGATCTCAGCTATGCGCCCCAGGGCACGACCGCGCCCCTCGGGAGGGGTCAGGTCGGCCACGATAGTATTCACCGAGATCCAAAAAAACGAGGAACCAATCCCCTGTATGAACCTGGCTAGGTAAAGGGTGCACAGGCTCCGCGCCCAGGCAAAGGTGACCATAGCCAAGGCGTAAAAGCTAAGCGCCAACACCAGAAAGCGCTTGCGCCCAAAGCGGTCTACCGCCCACCCTACTAAAGGACGAAGCAGCAGCGTGGTCGCCGTGAACACGGAAAACAGACCGCCAATCTCCAGCGCACTGGCACCCAGCATCTTGCCGTATATGGGCAACCCAAATTGCAAGAAGGTAAAGGGCAGGGACCAGTAGAATAGGGGCCGGTGCAACGGCGCAGTGGCGACAACCTCCCCAGGGGGAACGGGCTCTCTCTGCTGACCGGTCGAAGAGCTAGATTCCTTCATTTACAAACCTCAGCACACGCCGGGCAGCAGTTTGGCCAGTTCCTCCAAGGCGCCCGAGGCACGCCGTATGCTGCGCATCTCGATCCAGTGTCCGAGCAACATCACGTCGATGAGGGTGGCCATTTCCCAAAAGAATCCCGTGCCTGGGGCGGTAAAGACGGCAAATACGCTATAGACAAAGGCCACGGTGATGGCCAAAGAAATCAGCGTCATCATTCCCGGCTGCCGCTGGCGCAGTTCGGGCACGGACATCTGCAGGAACGGGATGCCGCCATAGAAAAAGACGGCGAAGGCAAAGAGCGGAGCGACCCATCGACTGCCCGGGAAGGTGGGCATACTGAAACCCAACCACTTTTGCAGCAGGGGACTGAACAACAAGATGGGGATAGTCAGCACGAGGTTTATCCAGAAGCGCCGTCGGAACATCTGCTCGTGGCTGACGTACCCTCCATGCCCTCCACGATCGCCACCATGGGCTCTCCCGTTTCCCCCTTGCTCGTGCATTTCATGACCGTTCATTGTCTGCGATCCCTCTTGCATGGTCGCCTCCCTTGAGTCTATGGTACTGGAGACAATGCCTGCATTGCCACCCAGTATAACCCATCCCCTTTATCCAGTAAAGGCGAGACCATCTTCGTTTTGGACTTTCTCAATCTTTCAAGTATAATAGGTGTTTAGATGTAATAGGAGGTTTCTAGCACGTCGATTGCATACCCTCATTTCAACGGAAGGTGATTGGGCAACGGATGGCCCACGCGGCCATATGCGGATTGAACGGGGAAGAAGGTGCGAGATGCAATCCGAAATGCCAAACTATCAAGCGGATGCGCAAGACTATGGGGCTTGATAACGTCACTGTGATGATCCCCTTCTGTCGAACAGTTGGAGAAGCCGGCAAGGCGCTTGATATCCTGGCCGAATATGGGCTCGAACGGGGACAAAAGAAACTTGACGCATACATGATCTGTGAGATACCATCGAATGTAGTATCGGCTGATCGATTTCGCGGCGTTCCTGGTGGAGCACAATATCGACTCTATCTCGCCGAATCCGGACAGCGTCATTGAGGTAAAGAGGCACGGGGCACAGCAGAAGAATTGCTGGCGACTACTCGCCGAGATCAAGCGTTCGATGCTGTGCACATCCCCAGGTTGTTGACACGTAAGAAGACGATCTAGCAGTGAAAAAGGAGAGATTCTGATGGCGGACGCTTCAAAGCGACTGGAACCCACCCAACTGTATCAGCACACCGATCCCCAGAGCTTGGGCTTTGAGACCACCGATGATCTGGAGGATCTGACACAGGTCATTGGGCAGGAGCGGGCCGTGGAAGCGATGCAGTTCGGGATGGGGATCGAGGACGACGGCTTTAATATCTTTGCTCTAGGGTCGTCAGGCATAGGCAAAAAGTCCCTTATGTGCAGCTTCTTTGAGGAAAAGGCCAAAGAGAAGGCGGTGCCCTCGGACTGGTGCTACGTCAACAACTTTGAGGATGATAATAAACCGCGCCTCATAGAGTTGCCGGCAGGCATGGGTGTCGAGTTTCGTGACGACATGGACGAACTGGTAGAGCAGTTTGATACCGCGCTTTCAGCAGCCTTTGAGAGTGAGGAGTACCAATCCCGTCGCCAATCCATCATGGAAGAGTTCCGGGAGAAGCAGCAGGATGCCTTTCAGGAACTCCAGCAAAGAGCGCAGGAGGAGAACGTCAGGCTCATCCGCACTCCGGCTGGACTCGCAGTGGCACCCGTTCGCGATGGCGAGGTGCTATCTCCCGACGAGATCCAGCAGCTCTCCGAGGAAGAACAAGAGCAACTTCAGGAAAAGGTATCAGAGGTACAGGACGAGTTGCAGGAGATCCTTCGCCAGGTGCCCAGTTGGCAGCGAGGGATGCGGGAGCGATTGAACGAGCTCAACAGAGAGATGGCCAATCTGGCCATTGGAGGTTTGATCGACGAACTCCGTGAGAAATATGAGGACCATCCCGACATCATCGAGCATCTTGACGCTGTACAGGAAGATGTGGTGGAAAACGCAGAGGACTTTTTACCCCAGGAGCAAGGCGCACAGCAGGTGCTACAAGCCCTACAGGGAGGTGAAGAGGGAGCCGGAGGGCATCAAGCCATGCGGCAGCGGGCGCGCATGCGCCAACACAGGGTGAACGTGATCGTTGACCACAGCGGATCTGACCATGCCCCCGTCGTCTACGAGGATAATCCCACGTATCAGAACCTGATCGGACGCATCGAGCACAGGGCCCGCATGGGCGCCTTGATGACCGACTTTCACCTCATCAAGCCCGGATCCCTACACAGGGCCAATGGAGGCTATCTTCTTCTCGATGCACGGAAGCTACTCACGCAGCCCTACGCCTACGAGGCACTCAAGCGTGCCATGAGCGCGGGCGAGATTCGCATCGAGTCGCTGGGACAGCAGTTGAGCCTGATCAGCACGGTGTCCCTGGAGCCGGAGCCTGTGCCCTTGAATGTCAAGGTCGGGCTGTTTGGTGATCGCATGCTATACTACTTGCTCTGGCAGTTAGATCCCGAGTTCCACGAGCTGTTCAAAGTCGAGGCCGACTTTTCGGAGCAGATGGACCGCAACGAGGAGAACCAAAGACTCTATGCGCGGATGATTGGCACCATGGTCCACGAGGCCGATCTACAGGCCTTCGATCAAGGCGCTGTGGCGCGAGTGATCGAGCACACTGCTCGCATGGTGGGAGACACGGAGAAGCTGTCAGCGCAAAGACAACTTGTGAATGATCTGCTCCGAGAGGCCAACTATTGGGCGCAGCAGAATGGCAACGAGGTGGTCACCGCTGACGACGTGCAGCGAGCCATCGATGCACAGATTTATCGCGCCGACCGCTTGCGCGAACGCGTGCAAGAGGCGATTCTTCGCGAGACGATTCTCGTCGACACCGAGGGAGAAGAGGTCGGCCAGGTAAATGGTCTGTCGGTCGTCCCTCTTGGAAACTTTATGTTTGGTCGCCCGACGCGCATCACGGCCCGCACGCGAATGGGCAAAGGCGAAGTCGTGGACATAGAGCGCGAGGTCAAACTTGGAGGCCCCATCCATTCCAAGGGCGTGCTGATTTTGGAAGGCTTTATGGGTGCGCGCTACGCCGAGGAGAGTCCTCTGTCGCTCTCCGCCAGTCTCGTCTTTGAGCAATCCTACGGCCAGGTGGAAGGCGACAGTGCCTCGTCCGCCGAACTATACGCACTGCTATCCTCCCTCGCCGAACTGCCCATCAAGCAGTCGTTGGCCGTCACAGGCTCAGTCAACCAGCGCGGCCAGGTACAGGCCATCGGCGGCGTGAACGAAAAGATCGAGGGCTTTTTTGACATCTGCAAGGAACGTGGCTTAACGGGCGACCAGGGAGTGCTCATCCCCGCCAGCAACGTCAAAAACCTGATGTTGCGCCAGGATGTGAGAGACGCCGTGGAGGCAGGGAACTTTCATATCTACGCCGTAGAAACAGTGGACGAGGGCATAGAGATTCTTACCGGCGTCCCGGCGGGTGAGCCGGACGAGGAAGGTAACTACCCCGAGGGCACCGTCAACTATAGGGTGAAGCAGCGGCTGGCCGAACTAGCAGAGAAACGGTCCGAGTTCAGTAAGGAAGGCGAGGAGGAAGCATGAATGAGCGAGAACACGGACAGGAGATAGAACGTATCCTGGTAGCTCTTGACGCTTCGCCCCACAGCCTGTCTGCCTTGCAGGCGGCATCCGAATTGGCCACCCGCCTGCGGGCCAAGTTGGAGGCCCTTTTCATAGAGGATGTGGATGTGCGACGACTGGGCGCGCTGCCGTTTGCAGAGGAGGTGGGAATCTTTTCCGCCAGGTGCCATCCGTTGGACGCAGTAGAGCTGACGCGACAGCTAGAGGCACAGGCTCGGCGGATGCGTCGACGTTTTCGCAGGATCACAGAGTGGAGCAGTGTGCAGTGCACGTTCCGTAGAGCCCGGGGGCGTGTGGTACCAGAGATTCTGGAGGCAGCCTTAGAGGCAGATATGGTGATTCTAGGGAAAGAGGCATGGGCCACGTTCGAGACCGGGCGGCTGGGCGCAGCCGTCCGGCAGGTGCTCTCCCAGATTCCCATCCCGACCCTGATTCTCCAGGCGGGAGCTCGAGTCGAGCTTCCGGTCCTGGCCATCTACGATGGCTCTCAAGCGGCACACCGGGCCCTGTCCGTGGCCGCCACTCTGGCAAAGAGAGACGATTTTAGGCTGATGGTCCTGATACTGGCTGACGAATCGGAGGCGGCTGGCCGCCTGCAGGCACGCGCTGGGACGTGGCTGGAGGGGCGAGGATTGGACGTGCGCTACCAGATCCTGACCGAAGCAAGCGCGTCTAGGCTTGCTGTCTTGGTGGCGCGGCAAGGATATGGCACCGTGGTGCTGCCTCGACAAAGCTCCACCATACAGGACGAAGCCGTGCTCGATTTTCTGGACGAGACTGAGGTACCGGTACTGCTGGTGCGCTAGGAGAGGGCTCCCCCTAAACAGGATCTTCGTAGTACTTGACTACTTAAAGGAGGCGGACATGACGAGAACGACCTTGAGAGACTTGAATCTTGGTCTAGGCAAGCGGACGCGTCTACATCGCATGCTATACGAGCATGGGCCGGGGAATGGCACGCTGCTGATCTTGCCCTTGGACCATGGCGTGGAGCATGGCCCCATCGACTTTTTCCCCAATCCTCCCAGCGGCGATCCCGACTATCAGTGTCAGTTGGCCAGAGATGGCGGTTACTCGGGCATCGTGTTCCACATCGGCTTGGCCGAGAAGTATATGCACGACTATGCTGGCGAGGTGCCCTTGATACTCAAGATCAACGGACGGCCCCACATCCCCCCTGACGACCGCCCTCTCTCGGCCCAGGATGCCACAGTGGAGGATGCCGTCAGGCTGGGGGCCGATGCCGTGGGATATACCCTCTACGCGGGCTCACCACGCCAGGACGAGGACTTTGTCCAGCTCATGACCGTCCGCTCCGAATGTGAACGATACGGGATGCCTCTGGTTATGTGGAGTTATCCTAGAGGCGAGGCCATCGAGGAAAAAGGAGGACGTGACAGCATCTATGCCGTGGACTATGCCGCACGATTGGCTGACGAACTGGGCGCAGACGTTGTCAAGCTCAACGTGCCCGCCTTTAGAGATCCGGCCAATGAGGACAGCCCAGAGCCTTACCGCACCCTCTATCACGAATGGCAGGATCTGGACGAGAACGAAGCATATCGCCGGGCGACAGAAAAGGTTGTCGCCTCAGCGGGCAAGACTATGGTCCTCTTTTCCGGGGGCAGCAGGATCAGCGACGAGGATCTGCTGACCAAAGCCCGCATCTGTATGGAAAGTGGGGCCACAGGGCTCATCTTTGGCCGCAACATGTGGCAGCGCCCTCTGGAGGATGGCTTGGACATCACAAAGCAATTGAGAGATCTGCTCCTCACCTTCTGACGAGGGAGCGTGCAGAGAGCCTGAGCGCCTTCTGTCCTCGGGGCTGGTGCTACAGGTGAGCTTTGAGCAAGTATTCGCGCAGAGAGTACACAATGGTTTTCCCGTCATGCTGCGAATACGCTGCTGGAAAGCGGCCCACTCAGAAGGGAAGCAAGGTCAACGGGCAATTGGCCCAATGGGCTTGTCGCGCAAAACAAGGTAGAATATGGATGGTACCTGCTCCGTGAATGCGTCCTCGTGGCCCAAGGTGCTTAGGAAAGCAGAGGGGCGAGCTGGTGCCTTGGTGTTATTGTGCCGGAAACCACCGGTAAGGGTCACCATGCCTTGGGTCAAGAAGAGAATGACTAACCCATACATAGCGTAGGAGACGTGGAATGGAATTCGATTTCATTAGAGAACATGTGAATCCAGACAAGACAACCAAGATTGTTCTGCTGGTACTGGATGGACTGGGGGGATTGCCAATGAATCCCGGTGGGCTAACGGAGCTCGAGGCGGCCAGCACCCCCAATTTGGACGCACTGGCAGCCCAGTCCATATGCGGACTACATGAACCCGTTGAGACTGGCATCACGCCGGGCAGTGGGCCCGCGCATCTCGGGCTCTTCGGCTACGATCCCATCAAGTATCAGATCGGCAGGGGTGTCCTCTCCGCCCTGGGTATCGGCTTCGATCTTCAAGAGGCGGATGTCGCCGCGCGAGGGAACTTTTGTACCCTGGACGCAGAGGGCCGCGTGGCGGATCGGCGCGCAGGGCGCATCTCCACGGAAAAGAGCGAGGAGTTGATCGGCCTCTTGGATCAGATCGAACTCCCCAACGTAGAGATCTTCTTGGAGCCAGTAAAGGACTATCGCGTACTATTGGTATTGCGTGGCGAGAACCTGGGCGGTGATCTGTCTGACACGGACCCGCAGGAGACAGGAGTCCCCCCTCTTGAGCCCCAATCCCGCTCCCCGAGTTCCGACGAGACGGGACGACTGGTTGAAGAATTCCTGAACCAAACACGAGAAGTTCTGGCGGACCAAAAACCAGCAAACATGATCCTGCTCCGCGGTTTCTCCAAGCTTCCGGATTGGCCCACGCTGCCACAGATCTACAGACTCAAGGCGGCGGCTATCGCCGTCTATCCCATGTATCGCGGCGTCGCGCGCCTGGTCGGCATGGAACCTCTGGAATCTGACGGGACGCTGGATGGCGAGTTCAAAACCCTGGAAGAGCACTGGGAGGACTTTGATTACTTTTTCGTGCACGTCAAACCCACCGACAGCGCTGGTGAGGACGGAGACTTTGAGCGCAAAGTGAAATATATTGAAGAGACCGATGCCCAGATCCCGCGGCTGTTGGATCTGGAGCCCGACGTCCTCATTGTCACTGGTGACCACTCGACGCCGGCAAAGATGAAATATCATAGCTGGCATCCAGTGCCCGTTTTACTGTGGTCAAAGTACTGCCGTCCTGACGGCGTAAAGGTCTTTGGCGAGCGCGCGTGCATCAGCGGGGGCCTCGGGCCTCGAATCCCAGTCATCGACCTGATGCCCTTGGCCATGGCCCATGCTCGCCGGTTAGAGAAGTTCGGCGCGTAAAAGTCGGAACTGCTGAAAAAGCATGAGACGTTGCCTAACAGCTTTTTCAGTGCAGTCAAGGAGTGCATCATGCCCATCCACAATTCTGATGTAGAGCGCATCTTCAGTGAGATGGCCGATCTCTTGGAGATCGAAGGGGCCAACCAGTATCGCGTCCGCGCTTACCGCAACGCCGCACGCACGATCTCCACCATGTCAGGCAATGTGGTGGACATGGTGGCGGAAGGCGAGGATTTGACCGAATTGCCCGGCATTGGCAAGGAATTGGCCGCCAAGATCGAAGAGATCGCCAAGACGGGGGAACTGAGCCAGCTCGAAGAATTGCACCAGCGCATCCCCCCCACAGTGGCCGACATGCTCAAGATCGCCGGGCTGGGGCCCAAGCGCGTTCAGACTATCTATAAAGAATTAAACGTGACCAGCCTGGACCAGCTCAGACACGCCGCCGAAAGCGGAGAGATCCGCAAGCTTCCCGGGTTGGGCGAAAAGACGGAACAAAAGATCATAGAGGAACTGGAGCGCTGGAGCCAACGGGAGCCCGAGCGCACCCTCTTGGCCGTGGCCTCGCAAATAGTCGAGCCGCTGCTCGACTATTTGCGAGGATTGAAGAGCGTCGAGCGGGTGGAGGCTGCAGGCAGTTACCGTCGCAAAAAGGAAACGGTGGGCGACCTCGACATCCTGGCCATAAGCGACGCCGGGAAGGAGGTCATCTCGCAGTTCGTAGCATACGAGGACGTGGAAGAGATCGTCTCCCAGGGCGAGACCCGCTCCACCGTGGTTCTACGCTCTGGGCTTCAGGTGGATCTACGCGTGGTGCCGAAAGAGAGCTATGGTGCAGCCATCGTCTACTTTACCGGCTCCAAGGCCCACAACATCCACCTGCGCAACATGGCTCTAGACGAAGGCTTAAAGGTCAACGAATACGGCGTTTTTAGGGACGAGGAACAGATCGCGGGGCGTAAGGAAAAGGAAATCTATGATCTCTTTGACCTGCCCGTCATCGCCCCCGAACTACGCGAGGATCGAGGCGAGATCGAGGCCGCCCAAAAGGGACAACTCCCCCACCTGATCACCCTGCAAGATATTCGCGGTGACCTCCATACACACACCACGGCCAGCGATGGGCGCGCCCCGCTTGAGGAGATGGCCCGGGCCGCACGGGAACTGGGATACGACTATGTAGCCTTCACCGATCACTCTGCCTATATCGGCGTGACGCAGGGGCTGGATGCCGATGAACTGGCCAAACAGATTGAAGAGATCGAGCAACTGAACGAGGAGATGGGGGAAATTACCTTGCTGAAGGGCATCGAAGTAGATGTCATGGAAGACGGCTCGCTGGATCTCCCCGACGACATCCTGAGCAAGCTGGACCTCGTCATCTGCGCCATTCATTCCAAGTTCGACCTCTCCTCCGACAAGCAGACGGAACGCATCATTCGCGCCATGGACAATCCCAACGTCAACATCCTCGCCCATCCCACGGGACGACGCATCAATGACCGTTCCCCCTACGAGATCGACATGACCCGCGTGATGGACGCCGCCCTGGAGCGGGGATGCTTCCTGGAGGTTAACGCCCAGCCGATAAGACTTGATCTGAATGACATCTACTGCAAGATGGCCAAAGAGCGAGGGCTGAAGATTTCCATTGCCACCGACGCCCATGGCGTGGAGGAACTCAAGTTCATGCGCTATGGCGTGTATCAAGCGCGGCGCGGCTGGCTGGAGCCCAACGACGTCCTGAACACCAGAAGCTGGGACGATCTGAAAAAGCTGCTCAAGCGATAGGAGAAGGAGGATTTGATGAGCGAAAAAGAGGGCATCGAAGAAAAGCAACCGGATGTCGATCCGGAATCGATAACATCAGAGAAAGAAGCGAAAAAGGCTGCCGAAGAGCTTCGCGAGGCGATCCGCTATCACAACTATCGCTACTATGTGCTCGACGATCCGGTTATCTCCGATGCTGAGTACGATGAGCTGATGCGCAGCCTGGAGACACTGGAAGAGAAGTTCCCTTCCATCAGGACGCCCGATTCCCCCACCCAACACGTGGGCGGGGAGCCAAGGGACGAACTAGGATTGGCCGAGCACCCCCTGCCCATGCTCAGCCTCCAGGCCGTCTACGACGAGGATGACGTCCGCAACTTTGACGAAAACTGTCGCGATGAACTGGGACAAGAGACCGTGGGCTATGTCGCCGAGCCAAAGTACGACGGCTTGGCTGTGGAGTTGATCTACGAGGAGGGCCAGCTCTCTATGGCCTCCACACGCGGCGACGGCGAGACGGGGGAGGATATCACGCCTAACGTGAAAACGATCAAAGAGGTGCCGCTGGCCCTTCGCGATCAGGGAGAACCTCCCCTTCCTGAGCGCCTGATCGTGCGCGGCGAGATCTATATGCGCAAGGATGAGTTTGAGGTATTCAACCGCCAGCGCGCTGAGGAAGGTCAACGCCAGTTCGCTAATCCCAGAAATGCCGCCGCTGGCTCGGTGCGCCAGCTCGATCCCAACGTCACCGCCCGCAGACCTCTGCACATCTTCTTATATGCCGTGCCAGATGCTGCCAACCTGGGCTTTGCAACGCATTGGGACGTGTTGCAGGCGCTGCCCGGTTGGGGGCTACGGGTGAATCTGGAGCGCACGAAGCGGTGCGAAGGCGTGGAGGAGATGCTCGAGTACCATCGAACGCTGGCAGAGATGCGGGACGATCTCCCCTACGAGATCGATGGCGTCGTTTACAAGGTGAACGACCTGGCGGACCAGGAGGCGCTTGGCACCCGCACCCGCGACCCCCGATGGGCGCTGGCTTACAAATTCCAGCCACGGCACGCCACCACACAGATCGAGGACATCAAGGTACAGGTGGGACGCACGGGTCAGCTGACGCCTGTGGCCATACTGAAACCCGTCTCCATCGGCGGCGTAAGAGTCAGTCGCGCCTCGCTCCACAACCAGAGCGAGATCGACCGTAAGGACATCCGCATCGGCGACACGGTGGTGGTGGAGCGCGCTGGCGATGTCATCCCCTACGTGGTCAAGCCCATCGTCGATGCGCGGGATGGCTCGGAGAAGAAGTACCATATTCCAGATCACTGTCCCGTCTGTGGGAGCAAGACGGTCATGAGCGAGGACAAGAAACAAGCACGCTGCACCAACGTCAACTGCCCCGCGCAGCTTCGCGAGCGAGTCACACATTACGCCTCGCGGGAGGCCATGGATATTGAAGGACTGGGCGCAAAGCGCACGGAACAGCTCATCGACGCCGGCCTCATCAAGCGCCTGTCCGACATCTATGACATTTCAGAAGAGGATTTGTTGCCCTTGGAGCGATTTGCGGAAAAATCCGCCGGGAATCTGTTAGAGGAGATACACAACAGCAATGAACAGACGCTGTCCCGTTTCATCCATGCCATAGGCATCCCCCTCGTTGGCGTGCACGTATCCCAGGTACTGGCGCGGAACTATGAAACTCTTGAGGATCTGATGGCGGCCTCGGAGGAGGAACTGCAAACCATCGCAGATATTGGTCCCCAGGTGGCCCACAGCATCGTGACCTTTTTCGACGAAGAGCAGAACCGCGATGTCATTCGACGGATTCGCGACGCTGGGCTGAACCTTAGCAATCCCCTCTACAGCGCCGAGCAGGAAGCGCAGCCGCTAGAGGGACTGACCTTCGTATTCACCGGGACGCTGGATCGCTGGACGCGGGACGAGGTACAGCGCTACGTGGAGCGGCTGGGCGGAAGGGCCACGTCTAACGTGAGCAGCAGGACCGACTATGTGGTGGCCGGGCCGGGCGCGGGCTCCAAACTGAACCAAGCCCGGGCACGGGGCATCCCGGTGATAAACGAGGAGGAATTCATCGAGTTTGTGGAGGAGCGACGATGATGCGGAGCGCTGGACAGGGAGCAAGGGGCGAGGGGTCGCCCGAACAGACGGCGACCCAGTTGATCGCTCAGTTGAACACCGTGTTGCAGCAGAACGAGGATGCCGAGACGGCCATCGACGTTTACAAGACGATCAACTGGATCATAGGGCAACTCGAAGACGTCAAACAGTCTGCGCTAGATCTGGCCGAGCGGGATATGAAGTGCAGAGAGCTGGATACGCTGAGCACGCCCAGCGGATCCGCAGGATGGACGGAGCCTCAGACGCAGCAATTGAACGAAGAGGCCTGGGAAAGGGCCGTATCTGAGAATCCGCGGCTGCGAGAGATCCAGCGCACGTACGAAGCAGCCAGGGCGAGGCTGGAAGGCGCCCGAGAGCCTTACATGGAGTTGCCTGAGTCAAGATTCTACGTCCGCTAACCAAGCGCCCTAAAAGCCGAACAAAGGGACCCAAGAGAGACCAATACGGTGATCCCAGCCATAACCCGGATCCATGAGCCCTGATACGATATCCCGGATGAGGAGGTCGTATCCATCAAGGAAAAGTGGCGACGCGAACACGAAAAGGAGAATTAAGCGTTGAAGATAAAAATAGTCAACACGTTGCTTATCATGGCCCTGGCCATGGCCACAGGAGGATGCACGGCAACGAGGGTTAGTCCCACCGCGACCCCAATACCAACCCGGGCACAAAGACCGACCCCAACGCAAACCGTGTGTGAGCCAACCGCCACGCAAACGATCTCCACGCCAACACCTACTCCCACAGAGGAGAGCGAAGCTATGGTACAATTGGCCCGATCGGAACTGGAACGTACCACCTCTCCGAGTGTGACAGAAGAGGAACTGGCAAAAAGAGTGGGCGGCAACAATGCCTTCGCCCTCGACTTCTACCATGCTATCCGCGGTGCTGAGGGCAACCTTTTCTACTCGCCCTACAGCATCTCCGCGGCCCTGGCCATGGCCTATGCTGGCGCTCGGGGAGAGACCGAACAGCAGATGGCAGAGACCTTGCGATACAGCCTGTCACAGGAGCGGTTGCATCCGACTTTCAACGCCCTATCTCTGGCCCTAACCGAAGGAGAGCAAGAGCAAGAGGAAGCGGAAACGGAGAAGGGCTACCCCTTCACATTGGATGTCGCCAACGCCATCTGGGGACAGGAAGAATATCCCTTCCTCCAGGAGTACCTCGATGTCCTGGCTAAGGACTATGACGCGGGGATTCATGTCCTCGATTTCGTGCAGGCGCCGGAGCAGGCAAGGCAGACGATTAACACCTGGGTTAGCGAAAAGACCAACGGCAAGATCAAGGACCTGATCCCTCAGGGCATCATCGACGAGATGACGCGCCTCATCCTGACCAACGCCATCTATTTCCGCGCCTCGTGGCAGCACCCCTTTGACGAGGAACAGACGCAAGAGGGCCCTTTCCATCTGCTCGATGGCGAGGAGATCTCGGTGCCCATGATGAGACAGACGACGCGCTTTGGCTATACGGAAGGTGAGGGATATCAAGCCATCGAACTGCCCTACGTGGGCGACCGCGCGTCCATGGTGATCGTGGTACCTGAGGGAGGACAATTCAGCGCCTTTGAGGAATCGCTTCAGGCTCAGGATATCGAGGATATCGTTGAGGGCATGGAAATCAAAAATGTGGCGCTCACCATGCCCAAGTTCTCCTTCGACGCACGCTTTCAGTTGGCGCAGACACTCGCAGAGATGGGCATGCCCCAGGCATTCTCGCCAGGGGAGGCCAACTTCTCAGGTATCGACGGCAGCCGCAAGCTCTTTATCCAAGAGGTGCTACACAAAGCCTTTGTATCCGTGGATGAGACCGGGACGGAGGCAGCGGCGGCCACGGCCGTGGTGGTGGGAATCACCTCGGCGCCCCTCAAACCGGTCGAGCTTACCCTCGACCGCCCCTTCGTCTTCTTCATCCGCGATGTGGAGACGGGCACCATCCTCTTTATCGGGCGCGTCGTCAATCCCGTGTCGTAGAAAAGGAGGAGGCGCATGGCACCATTCGCAGATCGAACGTCCGCAGGGCAGCAGTTGGCAAGGGAACTCTTGTACTATGCGGGCCGTGAAGACGTCGTCATCCTGGGTCTGCCCCGTGGGGGTGTCCCCGTCGCCTTTGAGGTCGCCAAGGCCCTGAAGGCGCCTCTGGACGTGTTTGTCGTGCGCAAACTGGGAGTGCCGGGGAACCCCGAATTGGCCATGGGCGCCATCGCCTCCGGCGGGGTGCGCGTCTTGAACGAGGATGTGGTCCGCACGCTCGGCATCTCCGAGCAGGATATCGAGCGCGTTACCGCTATAGAGCACGAGGAACTAGAACGCCGCGAGAAATCTTACCGAGGCGCTCGCCCCGAGGTAGATGTAAAGGACAAGACGGTGATTCTCGTGGATGACGGCCTCGCCACCGGCGCCACGATGCGCGCGGCAGTGAACGCCCTGCGTGAACGTGATCCAGAGCGCATTGTGGTGGCCGTACCAACGGCGCCGCCGGAGACGTGCGCCGAATTCGAGGACGTCGCGGACGAGATAATCTGCCTTATAACGCCGCGACCGTTCTTCGGCGTCGGCGGCTCGTACCGCGACTTCTCTCAGACAAGCGATGAACGGGTGCGAGCACTGCTAGACGAAGCCGATGCATTTTCTTCATAGCATGGTTGGAGAAAGATGCTGAGGCGTTCTCTATGCGCAATCTTGGGGTTTCACCAGAGCATGGGCAGTTACGTTCGCCGAGTGCAATGAGGAGATATGGCCATGAGTGAACTGAGGAATCAAGAAGACGTAGGAAAACTCGTGCACGTCTCGACCGATGGCGCCATCGTGGAGGCAAACTTGAGCATCCCAGAAGGCGCCAAGGGCATCGTGCTGTTCGCCCACGGGACGGGGAGCAGTCGACACAGCCCACGCAACAACTTTGTGGCCGACGAACTGCGCGACGGAGGCCTGGCCACCCTGTTGATCGACCTCATGACGCCGGAGGAGAAAGAAATCGACCGGCGCACGCGGCAGGTCCGCTTTGACATCAATCGCCTTGCCCGGCGCGTAGTTGGCGCCACGGACTGGCTCCTGGAGCAGCCGGAGACACAGGATCTGAATCTGGGCTATTTTGGGTCCAGCACGGGAGCGGCGGGCGCCCTGATCGCCGCCACAGAACGGCCCAACGTGGTAAAAGCCATAGTATCTCGGGGCGGGCGCGTGGATCTGGCCGGGGCCGTCCTCGATCAAGTGCGCGCTCCCACTCTCTTTATCGTCGGAGGTAATGACTATCACGTGCTCGAACTGAACCGCCAGGCCCTGCAAAGGCTGACATCGGAAAAATCCCTGGAGGTGGTCACTGGCGCCGGACACCTTTTCGAGGAACCCGGAGCATTGGACGAGGTGGCAAGATTGGCGCGGGAATGGTTCCAAGAGCATCTCACGTCATAGAGATGCCGAAAGACCACCAGAGGCGAAATACACAGGGACGGATTGACAATGCGATCCTGCACCCGTCAGCACTGGCGCAGCCGGGGCTGCAGCAAGCCTCCCACGACAAAGAGCAGGACAACAGCCACTCCTTCCAGCGTGACTGTCAAGAGAGCCCCCATGGTGTCGGCTAGCGCACCCACCGGCAGCACGCCCAGCGGCCGCAGCCCCCAGATCAACCGCCGAAAGCCGACCACGCGTCCCCGTATCTGCTTGCTGGATATGCTCTGCAATAGGGTGTTGCAGGCCACCATATAGACGCTGCCGCCCATACTGCCCAGCATCAGAGAAACCAGAGCCACGGCAAAGGTGGGCGATTGACCAAGGCAAAGCAGCCCCACACCACTCAACACCCCCGCTCCCAGCAGCAGCCATCCCTTGTGTTTCATATCCCCTTGCGACGCGACCAACAAGGAACCTACCATCCCGCCAACAGAAGAGGCTCCCTGCAAAAGTCCTAGCCCGGTGGCGCCGACGTCGAACACATCACCCGCAAAGAGGGGCAGCGCTACCATATAGGGGCGGTAAAGGAGCACTCGCCCCAG
>JAYENT010000062.1:0-4243 GCA_034722245.1 Chloroflexota bacterium | reverse complement strand
CTACCATCCCGCCAACAGAAGAGGCTCCCTGCAAAAGTCCTAGCCCGGTGGCGCCGACGTCGAACACATCACCCGCAAAGAGGGGCAGCGCTACCATATAGGGGCGGTAAAGGAGCACTCGCCCCAGCTCCAAAACCAGAATACCCGTCAATAATGGTCTGTCGAGGATATAGTTGGCGCCGTCAACCAGATCGTCACGAATGGAATTCTGCGATCTCTCCCGTTCTTCCTCCGCCGTAGATGGCAACTTGGAGTACACCCACGCCGTCAGACCAATGCAGCCGGCCACCAAAAGATATGCCGGGGCCGGACCCGTCGCATCCACCAGCTTTCCGCCTCCCGCTGAGGAGGTGATCCTGGTGATGGACATAGCCACAGTGCTCAAGGCCATGGCGTTCATCAGAACCTCTGTGGACATCATATCCCCCAGGAACGCACGGCGGGCAGGGATCACAAAGGAAAAGACCATGCCCATGAAAAAGTTGGCCAGGGCCAGATGCCACACCCGGATCACGTCACCGAATACGAGGAAGGCGATAACCAGGGGAATGAGAGCGCCCCCGGCCTGACCCCATGTCAAAAGCTTCCTTCTGTCGATCCGATCGGAGGCGGCACCGCCGAGTAGGCTCAGGAGAAAAGTCGCTGCGCCCCATGCCGCATCCACCCATCCCAGCGCCAAGGCGGATCCGGTGAGACTGTAGACAAGCCAGCTTCGCGCCACCCCTCGAATCCGAAAGACGCCCCCCGAAAGGGCTCTTGCTCCCAGGAACCAACGATACCAGCGACGGCGTAGAGCGACGAAAAGCTTCATCAATGAGGGGCCCCTTAGACACGTTACCAATGTAAAGAATGGTAAATAGTTGCCCGTCATTTGGCAAATGGGGGAATATATCAGGATCTGGATAGAAAACGGCCAGGGAGCATAGACCAAGATGCTCCGCCCCTATCTTGAAGCGATGATTTCCGCAAGGCACCAAAAGGGAAGACTAAGGCCAGGAGTAGATGGTCTCGAAGGGGATCTCTTCTTGGCGCAAGACCTCCCGCACTTGGTCTCGCGCTTCCCAGCTGACACGCAAACCCAAGCAGCAATCCGTGGATAGGGAGCGCGGAACGGGGATCACCTTTACATGTAATCCCCGTCCCTGTAGCACCTTCTCACTGGCATAGGCGGCGGAGGTGGTTCGATAGACTACCACCCCATACCGCCCCGCCTTATCAGCCATTGCTGTTCCCTTTATCCCACCTGCTTCCCCGAAGCCCTACAGTGGACAGATCGAGGGGCTCAAAGCCCAGATCCAAGGCGGGCGACTCGGGCGCAAGGTCATAGTTGTCCTGCGCCGGATCCACAAACACCGGGTCGCTCACCACCGAGTGGGCGTCGTAGCCCCTTTCGCGCCAGGCATCGAAATCCTCCACTCCTGACAGCTCTTCGATGCGCATATCCGCCCCCTCTGTTTGGTAGAAGACATTATAGTCCGACGCCTCTGGCAGGGAGCGCTCGCCACGCACGATGAAAAGCGACGCCTGGGGATCATCCCAGCAGACGATGTTACGCAGGAAACGCACGTTAACGTGCTCGGTATCCTCGGCGTTGGTATAGTTGATCTGCGTCTTGAGGCCATCCACAAAGATGTTGTTAATCCAAGTGGTGTTCTCGTTCCCGTACCAGATGTGCACCGACTCGCGGGTTCTGTATACCAGGTTGTTCTCTACCCGACTGTCACGGCTGCGACAACCGAGGTAGATGCCCCAACCCGGCGTTCCCTCCCCATAGGAATAGACGTCGTGAATGAGGTTATTGTGGATGAGCATATTCGCATCCCGCACAAAAATCCCAGCCCCATCGTTGATCACCTTCATCACGTGGTGGATCTCGTTATAGGCAATGACAAGGCCTTCCTCTTGGTTTCTTCTCTCCAAGGGCTGGTGATCCGTGGCCCAATGGCGCGCATAGATGCCCGAGTGACTGACGTCGTGGATCAGGTTGTGGGTAAAGATGCCTCCGCCATCGTCAATGTTGATGCCCACGGCGCTGGGATACACCGCCCCACAGTCATGGATATAATTGTAGGATACAATCGTGTGCTCGGAGGTGAAATTGCGGGTGATGATGCCACCACTTCCCGTATCATGGATTTCGTTGCCCACGACGCGATTGCCCGGTCCGGTGATCTCCAGGGCATAGGTGCCCGTATTCTTGATACAGCAGTCCCTCACCTGGCAGCGTCGGGCGCCCTCCATGCTCAACGTGGAGGGCTCGACGATATCGCCCACGTCGCCACAGCCGGGATATCCCTCGGCGGGCAAGGGCCAGTTGGTGTCACAGAAGGTAAGCCCGTGGAAGCGCAGATATTCGACCGGGCGGCCGCGTTCCACCTCGGCCTCAAAGCGCACCAGTTGCTCCAGCACGGGGGCCACGATCTCGGCCTCGTCCAGATCCTCCTCCGGCCAATAATACAGTTCACCCGTGTTGTAATCCAGATACCATTCGCCCGGCTGTGTCAGCCCCTCGCGAACGTTCTCCAGATAGTAGCGGTTGGGCCCTTGCCAGCCAAAGTAGTGACTGCGCTCTGGCGGCCCGGTAAAGGTGACCACGCGCTCTTCTTCATCCAGCGCTTCGATGATCAGCCGCGACTCGTCCCAGGAGTGGAACACCACGGCCTCCACGTCTTCCAGGTTGTGGAAGGGCTGGAGGTCTCCCTCGTGATAGCGAAAGGCATCCTCGCTCACCGACTCCTCGATGCGATAGTAGCCGTCATCCGGCAGACGCGCGCGGCGCTTCGCCTCCCCATTCACCATAAGACGGCGAAAAGTCCACCTCCTGTCCTTGGCCTCGGAGATCATGCAGACCATGATCTCATCCCGGTAGGGACGCCAATCCGCCTCGATGCGCCGGCCGCCGCTCAGGACGGGCGTCTCGCCAGGATAGGCAGCGTAAGTGATGGGACAGGCAAAGGTGCCGCTGTCCTGGGGCTCAAAGACCAACGTCTCATCCAAAAAGTAGGTCCCCTCCCGCAACATGACGATGACGGGATGAGCCACGCGCTCCGCCTCGGGCATGGCGCGGATGGCGTCGCGGGCCCGAGCCACCGTGGCGAACGGGCCATCCGTCTCCTCTGCGTTGGGCTCTGCCAGTTTACCCGACCACTCGTCGTCGCCATTCGGCGCGACAAAGAACGTTGCTCGCACTTGTTCAGACATACCGCCCTCCCCCCTTAGAAAAACATGTCCCCAAACCCATGTGCGCTTACGCTGCGCATAAGAGTGAGTGCCCGGAACGACGCTGTGGGTTAGCAACGCCTTGCAGAGGCACCTTCACATGGGGAGTATGAAGTATCTCGACCAGCGTGTCAACCGAGGGCCACAGCGATTGAACTTGCAACATGCGTTCTTCTCACTTGATCTGAAAGATGGCCGGGGCCGCCCGCCAGTATGATCGCCGTCGCCAACTGCCCAAGCGCGTAAGTATCGAGGTGCATCCTGGGATTGTGGACAGCCCGGGACGTCTTGGCGATTACGAAGTGGATGCCACGGCCAGCAAGGGCCTTGCCGGGGCACTGATGATCTTGACGGAGCGCACATAGCGGCTGACCCTGATACATCGCGTGAAGCACCATCGTGCGGGGAAGGCGGCGCACGACGGTACGCGCGCTTCTGGATTCGTTGAGCGAGTTTGTACACACGATTACCAGCGATAACGGCAAGGAATTTGCCGAACACGAAATGATCGCTGAAGTGTTGGAGGCCGATTTCCACCTTACGCGTCCACACTCTCTTTGGCAGCGAGGGCAAACGAGAACATGAATGGGCTGATTCGCCAATACTTTCGAAAAGACACTGACTTCACCACTGTTACCGATGCGTGGGTTGCTCAGGTTATGAATAAGCTTAATCATCGCGCACGTAAGTGTCTTGACTATCAAACACTAGTTGAGGTATCCTGTAGATACCTGGGTGTTGCACTAACGAGTTTAATTCAGCAGATAAGGAGACGATCAATGCAAATCACAGACATCAAGATCCATGTCGTAGAGATTCCGGGGCAAAAAGGCCGTATCCTGGAACTCGTGCCAGTCCCCGGATTGCGGCGAACGCAATACACACACCAATCCCACTCAACCGACAGCCCGGCTCACCGGCTGATTATGCGGGTGCAGACGGACGAAGGCATAGAGGGTATCTGTGGTGTCAACAATGGTGCCAGCAATCCTGCACACATGCTGGCACTACTGCGGACCAACGT
>JAYENT010000061.1:12725-14915 GCA_034722245.1 Chloroflexota bacterium | reverse complement strand
GCGCAGCAAAACTGCTAAAGCAACCGCGAAGCGGTTGCTCAGTGGCGGGTACCGGGAGGTTTTGATATGAGGCCGACCGGATCACATACACGATCCATCTGCTCGGACCCGCGGCGGGGCAAGGGGGGACCGAACAATACCATCCCCACCCGCCAGGGGCAGGGGATCACATCTCATCTAGTGGGGAAGTTTCCCCAAGGAGTAGCGAACATGCTTACCAATCTCTATCTTCGTAGTCGGAACTGGCTGGAGGATCAGGAGGGCCAGACCCTGGCCGAGTACGCCCTGATCCTGGCCCTGATCGCCATCCTGGCCATCGCTGCCCTCACCGTTCTGGGGGGAGGCATCAACGCGATCCTGAATAGGATCGGGAACAAGTTACAAGAGACTACTTCCTAGTAACACCTGAAGCCTCGATCTGGGCGTGGGAGAGGGCGTGGGGACTCACGTCGTGAGGTTCCCCCGCTTCCTGCTCGCGGCCACAGGGGGCTTTTTAGGCGGATGGTCATCGGCGGGGAAGAAGGGGAATGCGCGGGAGAGACCAGATGAGAAGAGAGCGGGGGCAGGCGTTGGCGGAGTATGTCCTCGTCCTGCCCCTTCTCCTCTTGCTCATCTTCGGCATCATCGACTTCGCTATCGTCGTCCTGCAGTACAACACCATCGCCAACGCCGCCCGGGAGGGCGCGCGGGCGGGGGTGGTGGTGCAGGGCGATGTGACGGACGTGGTCGATGCGGCCGAGAGCGCGGCTGCCGTGCTCACCGTCGGCCTTGACAGCGACGATCTAACCATCACCGCCATGGCAGACGCCGAGACAATCAGCGTCACCGTGGACTATACGGCGCGGTTGATCACGGGTATAATCATCGAGGCTGTCGGCGGGGACGCCGAGATCCCGCTCAGCAGCACCGCTACCATGCGGCGCGAGTAGGCGGGAGCCAAGACCCTAAAGGTTTTCAGAAGGACCGGCACTCTTTTCTGGCGGTTTGTGTTGGCCAGGTCAAAACGAGGAAATCGGGTTTGGCAAACCTTTAGGGTCTCCGTAGATGATCAGACTTCGGAAGTCTGCCTGCGGGACATTTCGCGGTTAAGGGGATGTGCCAAGAGCGGACGGATAGCGTCATAAGATGCGCTTGAAGACTTCCAAAGTCTCCTGTGCGCGGGAATGAGAAAAGTCCCTGAAGGTTTGCACCCAGGGCTGAACCCGCTGGGCTCAGGATGCTGAGGGAATCCGCAAAGCGGCTTCCCCGCCCTCTACGAGGGCTGAAGGAGCCCCAAAGGGGCTTTGTAGCATGAGCCTGCGGTCTTTAGGCCCAGGCGGGGGCGGGGAATAGGCTCTGCCTATTCCCTTGGCAGAATTGCTCCGCAATTCTGCATCTGTGCCGGCAAACCTTTAGGGTCTATGGGGAACGCAAGGGCATACCAGCAACACGAAGGCAAACGTTCGGAGGGAGAGAGTTCTATGGGGCGCTTGAGAGGGTTTCTGTGGCTGGTGGCCGGGCTCGTGGTCGCCATCTTAGCGGGCATCGTGGCCTTTGTGGTGCTTTCGCGCTCCGTGGCCGAGAGCGAGGAGGGCGCAGTGGCGGCCAAGCCCATGACGGAGGTCGTGATCGCCGCCCGCGCCATCCCCCTGCGCACGGCCCTGACCGAGGAGGACCTGGCCACGACGGAGATGGCCGTGGACGCGGTGCCCGATGGCGCCGTGGCGGAGATGGAGGACGCCGTGGGCAAGGTCACCCTGGTGGATCTGTATGCTGGGGAGGTCATCCTTGCACAGCGCCTGCTGGACCCCAACGTCATCACCGCCAACGGCCGCCACGCCCTCCTGCTCTCCGAGGATGAGGTGCTGATGGCCTATCCCGCCGAGGACCTCATGAGCCGCATAAGCGTCCTCAAGCCCGGCGACCGCGTGGACATCCTCATCTCCCTGGAACTCCCGGTGGAGGGGGGATTGATCGCCCCTGCCGAGACCACAGAGGGGACGGCTACGACGACGGCGGAAGAGGAGGAACTGGTCACCTTTGTGGTGCTGGAAAACGTGGGCATCGCCGCGCTGCCCGGCCAGACGGTGGTGCGGCAGGAGGCGGAGGAAGGCGGGCCCCTGCCCTCCGGCGGCACCAGCGAAGAGGGAGGCCGCGCCAAGGCCCTGCTGTTGACGCTGGCCGAGCAGGACGCCCTCATCTTGAAATACG
>JAYENT010000061.1:0-12625 GCA_034722245.1 Chloroflexota bacterium | reverse complement strand
ACGGTGGTGCGGCAGGAGGCGGAGGAAGGCGGGCCCCTGCCCTCCGGCGGCACCAGCGAAGAGGGAGGCCGCGCCAAGGCCCTGCTGTTGACGCTGGCCGAGCAGGACGCCCTCATCTTGAAATACGTGATGGATAAGGGCGGCATCCAGGACATCGTATTGCGCGCCCCGGGCGTGGACCGTTCCTTCGAGGCGCAGCCCGTGAACGTCGATTACATCATAGACGCCTTCCAGATTCCGAGGAAGGTGGGCCCCTGATCCACCATCGGAGGGGCCGCAAGCGCAGATTGGAGAAAGGAAAGTGTTGATGGCGGACGCCGGCAGCGCGCCGGACATTTTGCTAGTCAGTTCGCGAGAGGACGCGCGGCAGTGGATTCAAGAGAGCCTCAGGGGCTGGGGCCGGGCCCACCGTCTGCACTGGGTGCCCGACCCCAACCTGGCCGTCTCGCGGGCGCGAGAGTTGCTGCCCCAGGTGCTCCTGGTCGATGACGAACTGGGACCCACCGATGATGTGCATACCGCCATCACGCAACTGCACGAGCGCGTACCGGAGGCCGATATTATTGCCATCATCGAGGAGGCCAACGTGGCCGAAACGGCCAGCCTCGCCGTGCTGGCCGGCGCGCGGGCCTTTGTCACCAAGCCCTTGTCGGGCGACACGCTGGCCCGCAGCATCCAGGAGGTGTTGGATCGCAGAGAGCGGGAGCGCCCAACCGAGGCCCAGGCGACCCCAGAGGGCCAGATCATCGTCTTCTGCGCGCCCAAGGGGGGCACGGGCTGCACCACGCTGGCGGTGAACACGGCCATCGGGCTGCACGCCCTCGCGGAGGAGCCCGTCGTCGTGGTGGACGCCGGCTATGCCGCGCCCGCCGTGGACGTGGTGGTCAACGCCCGCTCGGATAGGAGCATCCTCGATCTGCTGCCCCGGCTGCCGCAGATCGATCCTGACCTTATCTCTGGCGTGCTGGTGGAGCACGCCTCCGGCGTGCGGCTCCTGTTGGCGCCGCCGCCGCAGGATCTGGCCAATCCCATTCCGGTGCTCAAGCTGTACCGCATCCTGTTGGAACTGCGGCGCACCTTTCCCTGGGTGATCGTGGACCTGGGCCTCCCGCTCAACGAACAGGCCTTTGCCTTTTTGGGCGGCGCGGACCGCATCGTCGTGTCGGTGCTGCCCGAGATGGTGTGCCTGCGCAACACGCGCCTGATGCTGGAGCATCTACATGAGCGGAACTATGGACGGGACAAGGTATGGGTCGTCCTCAACCGGGGCGACCTGCGGGGCGGTGTCAGCCAGGGGGACATCGAGGACCGCTTGGGGGTCAGCATCAAGCACGTCGTCCCCGACGACCAGGGCCTGGCCACACACAGCATCAACCGTGGCGTGCCGGTGGCCACTGGAAATCGCCGCAGCGCCCTGGGCCGCGCATACCGCAACCTGGCGCGCAAGTTGGTGGAGGACAGCGCGCCTCCTGAGGAAAAGCGCTCGGGATCGCTGTTGCAGAGGCTTTGGCCGTTTGGCTAGACTGTGGAAAAGCGCTTCGTGGCTTTCCTTGGCAGTTTTGCGCAACAAAACTGCTGAAGAAACCGAGAGGCAGTTTCTCAGCCGTCTCACTTTAGGCCTAGACGAGGGGTACCAGATGCTCTCTCACACAGGGCTAAAGCCGCAGTGCTATCTAGTTGCGCCCGCTCAAGCGGGCTTTTGACATCCTGTTGCCTGCGTTTGTGATCGTAATGTATCTATAGTCGACAAGTCCCATTCATGGGACGCAACTACGTAGCACAGGGTGTTTACACCTGTGCGTATGCGGGCAACTGAACGTCTAACGCTTTTTCAGGCAAGCGAGATTGTAGAATTGAAAAACGGGCTTAATGCTGGTTGGAAGAGGAAAAGTATGCTACGCATGATGTGGCCATCGCGAGGGGGACCGACGAAAAAGCGCCTGACCAGGTCCCGTCTCCTGCTCCTGCTTCTGCTCCTCTGTTGGGCGCTAACGGCCGTCGGCTGCGACGTCGTACAGCAGTTCGACGCGGGGCAGCAGGCGGCTGGGGCGCGCGAAATGGGCACTTCCCTGGCCGAGCGCGGGGCGGCGGTGGCCCCGGAGCGGGTCAATGCCGCCCTCCTGGTGGGAGGGCTGATAGCGTTGGCCGTCATGCTGGGCTTTGTGGGCTTTTGGCGCCTCACCACAGCCATAGACCCCGTCGAGAGCCGCGTGCGGGAGTATGGCCGGGAGATGGATCTCGTTCGCGGCGAGGGGGAGGAGGGCGGCGAGGGCAGGATGGGGGCCAAGTTTACCCGGCTGCTCATGCGCCTGAGCCTGGGGACACGGCTCGCGGAG
Organism: Chloroflexota bacterium; assembly: GCA_034722245.1. Lineage (GTDB taxonomy): Bacteria > Chloroflexota > Anaerolineae > UBA1429 > UBA1429 > JAWLEV01. The sequence goes on along the minus strand of JAYENT010000061.1, from coordinate 10,289 downwards.
GCCCTTTCTCGGGCCGATCTGCCCTTTACAGCCACCGAGTTCGTGTTCGTCATGGTCGGGGCTGCGGCCTTGGGATTCGCCATCGGTCTGCTTCGAGTGGGCCTCTTGATGGGCCTGGTGCTGGGGGCCATTGGGGGCTTTCTGCCCCTCGTCTATCTGCGCATGGCACAGGGCAGGCGGCAGCGGGCCTTTACCACACAGTTGCCCGACATGCTCACCCTCCTGGTGGGGGGCCTGCGGGCCGGGCACGGCCTCTCCCAAGCGCTGCAGACCCTGGCCGATCAGATGCCGCCGCCCACCTCCACCGAGGTCGAGCGGGTGCTGCGGGCGGTGCGGCTGGGCGTGCCCATGGACCGGGCGCTCACCGATATGGCCGAGAGGGTGGGCACCGAGGACGCGCGCCTGATGGTCACGGCCATCATCATCCAGCGCGAGTCAGGCGGCAACCTGGCGGAGACGCTGGATACCATCAGCGATACCCTGCGGGATCGCGTGCGGGTGCATCGCGAACTCATGACCCTGACGGCCCAGCAGCGCCTGAGCGGGATCGTCCTGGCCGTGATTCCCGTGGCCCTGGCCATGATCATCTTCATGATCAACCCCACCTTCTTCCAGCCCTTTTTTGAGCCCGGTTGGCCGCGACTGCTGCCCGCCGCCGCCGTGGTCATGGAGATCGTGGGCTACCTTATCATCCGGCGCATATTGGATATCGAGGTGTAGCGATGGATTTGCTTTCCATGGTCTCGAACGCCGGGGGCGCCTTCGCTTCCCCCCTGCTCTTTGGCGTGCTGGCGGGCTGCGCGGTGCTGTTCACCTGGCTGGCCGTGGCGCCGCCGATATTCCAGGGAAAATCTGGGGAGCGGCTGGACAGTTACCTTCAGGGAGGGGATCTCGTAGAGGAACAGGAGATACGTCGTCCCTTCACGGCGCGGGTGCTGTTCCCCGCTCTGCGGCGCGTCCTAGGGCTGCTGGGGCGCTTTATGCCCCTCAGAGCGGTGGCTACCACGCGCCAGCGGCTGATCCAAGCCGGAGGACCGGGGGGATTGAGCGCCCTGGACTTTATGGGGCTGCGCCTCCTGTGCGCCATCGGGGCAGGCGTGGGCGTCCTGTTGTTTTCCCAGCAGATGCCGGTGCAGAACGTCCTCCTCATCGCCCCCGTGGGGGCGGCGGTGGCCTACCTGCTGCCCAGCCTGTGGCTGGGAGCGCGCGTGCGCGCCCGCAAAAACGAGATCTCTCGTGCCCTGCCCGACGCGCTGGACATGCTGACCATCAGCGTGGAGGCGGGGCTGGGCTTCGAGTCGGCCATGCAGCGCGTGTGCGAGCGCTGGGACAACGCCCTCACCCAGGAGATGCGGCGGACATTGACAGAGATACGCCTGGGCACCCCGCGAGATAGCGCGCTGGAGCATCTGGCCCAGCGCACCGACGTGCCCGAACTGCGCACCTTTATCGCCGTCCTGGTGCAGTCCTCTCGGCTGGGCGTGAGCATCGCCGACGTGTTGCATGCCCAGGCGGCGGAGATACGGGAGAAGCGCATGCAAAAGGCCGAGCGGTTGGCCCACGAGGCCACCATCAAGATGCTCTTTCCCCTGGCGTTCTTTATCTTTCCCTCCATCTTTATCGTCATTCTTGGGCCATCCCTACCCATGTTGATAGAGACCTTGTCTGAGATCGCGGGGGGCGGCTGAGAATGGCGCATGGGGCGTGCGTATTCCCGAGGACTTACGAGGGGAGGACCTGGTGAGCGGTCGGGAGGTGCTCGCATAGACGGGGAGTGCTATGGGCAGGCTGTTCCTAAGTGAGGGCGATCTAGTCACACGCCGGACTGCCTTGCTGTTGGAGGAGGCTCTCCCGGACGACTATTTCATCGTCTGCGGTCCTGTGGTCTGGGGGGAGCCGCTGGACGTCGTCGTGGTCGCCCCCCAGGGGCTCTTTGTTCTCTATCCCAAAGGGTGGCAGGGGGAGATCCATCCCAGGCTGCGGGGCGCGTGGCGTGAGCAGCGCGCGACCGGCGAGGTGATCAAGCATCCGAATCCCGCTCGGGCCGCACGCCGCGCCGAAAAGGCTTTAAAGTCCTTCTTGGAAGATGAGGCCCCCAAGGGGGCGCTTGAGATTCGCCACTATGTGGTGCTGGAGGAGCCAGAGGTCGCAGTATCTGTCCATGGCGCTATCGAGCCGCCGGTGGCGAGGCTGGGGGAACTGCCGGATAGGATAGTCGGTGCCCCGCCCCTGGAGAAGGTTACCGAGGGTGCCTTGGAGGATGTGGGGGATCGCGAGTCGCTGGCCCTGGCGCTGCGCGACAAGCGGCTCACCGCCACGCAACGGGCCTCACAGCCCTTTGTCTTTCGCCCCCCGGGCTTTTTGGGGCTGGGCGGGCAGGCGCATACCACCCGCCAGCTCGTCAGGTATATGGATAGATGCCCAGAAAGGGGCGTGGAGCACCTAGAGAGCGGCGCCTTGGCCGCCTGGCTCTCGGATGAGGGGGCGCCCTATCTGGCCGAGCTGGCCCGCGAGGTGGTGTCGGGTACCGTGATTGATGGGCGGGCCGCCCTGGAGCGCTTTGTCTACGGCACAGGATTGGTGCGGCGGCCGCGGATCCGCATCCGTCCCCGTCGGGTGGACCTGGGCTATGTGGTATCCGGGGAGATGGGCAGCGCGCGACTGCGGGTGCGCAAGGGGTTCGGGAGGGGATATCTCTATGGGCGTCTCAGAGCGGACGCCCCCTGGCTGCGCGTGGAGCCCTCGCGCTTGGCCGGGGCGCTGGATGCGAGGATCGTGGCGGACACGGAATCCCTGGTCGTCACGGAGGAACCCGCACAGTCCGAGATAGTGTTGGATTGCAACGCCTACGAGGAGCCCATTGATATTCCGGTCCGTGTCAATGTGGTGCTCGAGCCGGCCAAGGCCGTGCAGTATATCTTGTGCCCCCTTTTAGGGCTGATGGCGGGGGCCCTGCTGGGCGGCGTCGTTGGCTGGGCTCTTGCGCGGTGGGTGCTGAGTGAGGCCCTGTGGCCCGCTCTATCCTCCGCGCTACCAGCAAGCCGCGTTTGGATGGCCCTCGTGGGACTGGGCGCGGCGCTGGGCACGGCCCTGGGGGTGAGATGGCGCACGGAATGGCCCACCGCGTACGCATTCCTGTACGGATTGGGCGCCCGACTGACGCGCGTGCGGGAGCACGTATTTGGGCGTGACCCTGAGGCCCTGCTCGCGCATCTGGGCAAAGGGTATCGTCTCAGTCGTGCTCACTTGCAGAAAGCGCGCAAGGGGGTCACCTCGTCGGCCCAGGGCCTGGGCAACGTCGTGGCACGTACCGCCGAGCGAGTAGCATTGGCCATTGCCCCGACGGTTGAGGCGCTACGTCACAGGTTTCGAGAAAAGCGAACAGCCGTTGGCGGCGATATCGCCGCCAGGGTAAGCGATCAGGAGCACGAGAGGGGGCCCGGCGCGCGCCAAAAGGTGAACGAGTCGCTCTCCGGGTTGGGCAGTTCGGTTGGGGCTCTGCGTAACGTCGTGGGGCGCGCCGCAGGGCGGGTGGCATCGGCGGCTGAGGCGCTGCATTCCAAGACGCGTGCAAAGGAGGTGGCGGCGTCTGGCGAAACCGTCGCCCCGGTGAATGCCCAGTGGGATGTGGTGGGATGGGAGAGCGAGGCCGGCGCCCTCCAGAAGGTGAAGGAGGCGCTTTCTGAGCTGGTCCCCCCGGCGGGGGGATTGCGCGAGGTCGTGGGGCCTGCGACAGAGCGGTTGACGCCGACCGCTGAGGTGATATATGATGACATTGGGGAGGAAGAAGTAGTGCGACGTGACGAGATCGGCGCCCCGGTAAACGGTCAGGAGCATATGGCGGAAGGGAACAGCGGGACCGAATTGGGCGCTACCGACAGGGCTCGGGAGGATCCGCGCTACCGGGAGGCCATGGACGCCGTCCAGATGGGCCGTTGGGAAGAGGCTATCGACGGCTTGACGGCCCTGAGCCAAGCGCATCCCGACAGCCAGGAGATTCGAGAGTTGCTCGAGGAGACCCGTTTCAGGGCCCACGTGGACGACGACACGCACGTCAGGGGGCGACGGTGGGTCATTCCCTGGCGCCGGCCCCTGCTTTACCTGGCCATCGTGGCCGCCATCATCTTTTTGGGCTTTGTCGGTGCACGGCTGTATCAGCGCCAGTTCGCCCCCATGCTGGCCCAGGCCCGGGAGCAGGCCCAGCGGACGGCCTTGCTACAGGAGGCGAACGCACTGCGGAACGCCGGGAGTCTGGACGAGGCGGAGGCGCGCTATCGCCAACTCTTGAAGGAGGTGCCCGAGCACGAGGAGGCCCTGGCCGGCTTGGAGTATATCTCCGAACAACAGGAACTCGAGGCGTTGTACGAAACGGGGGTGGCAGCACAGGAGTCGGGGGATTACGAGACCGCCCTTCGGTTGTTCACCGACCTCTCCATGCGCTGGCCCAACTATAAGGACGTGGGAGAGCGCATCAGGCGGATCAAGCAGATGCAGCGGCTGGATCAGCTATTCAGCGAGGCCGAGGCGGCCGAAAGCGCAGGACAGTATGCCGAGGCCCTCGCTCTGTACCAGCGCATTCGCTCCATCGACGCCGCCTACAAGCGGGAGACCATCACACAGCGGCTATTTGACATGAACATGAATCTGGGGTTGGCCATCGTGGAGGCGAATCCGCCCCAGGAGGACCAGCTACCGGATGCCGTCGCGTATTTCGAACAGGCGTTGGCCCTCCGACCAAGAGATGCTGAGGCCAGTCGGGAGCGGTCTCTGGCCGGAACGTTCCTCGAGGGGCGGGACTATTATTACCAACAGCAATGGGAAGCGGCCATCGTCAGCCTCGAACAGGTGTATAGAGAGCGCCCCGGCTACTTGGGCGGCGCGGTCGTTCCGCTGCTGTATAAGGCCTATATCGCCAGTGGCGATCAGCACCGGGCAGCGGAGGAGTACGAGTTGGCGTACGACCGCTATACGAGGGCGGCCCGGCTTCCCGTCGACGACACGACGCTGGCCACGAGGGGCATCTTTACCGTGCGGCCCTTCCTGACGCCCACGCCAACGCCGACCATGACACCAACGCCCACGCAGACGCCCAAGCCAACGCCGACGCGTCCGCCGACGCCGGTGCCCACGCCAAGGCCTATGATCGCCTATCATAACAAAATCGTCTTCTATTCCGATTTTCAAGACCAGCCCGGGTACTGGGCCATGGATGCAACGGGCGGCAATCGGCAATACCTGGGTAGGTCCCGCTCGCTGCGACTGCAATACGAAGACCTGGAGAAACAGCAACGCTACTCACCCGATGAGCGTTACTTCCTATTTGTACGCTACGCCGGCAGGGTGGAGCAGATCTACGTACAAACACTGGAGACAAAAGACGTTCGGCAGCTCACAAAGCTTGGCGATACCTGCTACGATCCCGTGTGGTCTCCCGGTGGCGGCCGCATAGTCTTTGTCAGTCAGCAGGACGGCAGCGATGATATCTGGCTTATGAACGCTGATGGAAGCAACGCCCACAACCTGACGCCCAATGCTTGGGAGTGGGAAAAGCATCCGTCGTGGTCCCCAGAGGGCACCCGGATCGCCTTCTGGTCCAACAGAACGGGAATGAAACAGATCTATGTCATGGATGCCAACGGGAGCAACGTGCGCAACATCAGCAACACGGATTGGGCTGAATATGATCCTGTATGGATACCATAGAAAGGTAAGCCTATGTTAAGTCATAACCGATCTCGACAGCGCCAAGTTCGCACAGGTTCGGAGCGCGACAACGGGGAAAGAGACGCCGCCATCGAGCGACTGCAAGAGGAGGTTCAGCGCCGCCTGCTGGCGGAGCTCAGCCCGACCATGGACACGAGCGATCCGGCGCAGGTGCGGCCAGCCCTGAGAGAGATCTTTCTCGATGCGCTGAGCGAAGGGGAAATCCTGCTCAGCCGGGCGGACCGTCAGGAGCTCTTTGAGGAAATCGCGGCGGACGTGCTGGGGCTGGGCCCCATAGAGCCCCTTCTCCAAGATGACAGCGTGACAGAGATCCTTGTCAACGGTCCGGACCATGTGTACTTTGAGCGCAACGGCATACTGAAAAGGTCCTCGATCCAATTTCGGGACTCGGCGCAGGTGATGCACGTCATCGATCGCATCCTGGCTCCCCTCGGGCGCCGCGTCGATGAGAGCAGCCCCATGGTGGATGGCCGCCTGCCCGATGGCTCGCGCGTAAACATCATCATTCCTCCCTTGGCACTGAATGGTCCCTGTATCAGCATCCGCAAGTTCGCCAAGACGGCGCTGACGGTGCAGGATCTGTTACATCTGGGAACACTCACCGAGGAGATGATATCCTTTCTCAAAGCCTGTGTCACCGCGCGGCTGGACACTGTAGTCTCTGGCGGCACCTCCACGGGCAAGACCACGCTGCTCAATGTGCTGTCAAGCTTTTTGCCCGCTGACGAGCGAATCGTCACCATCGAGGACGCCGCCGAGTTGCAGCTCAGCCAGGAGCACGTGGTGCGACTCGAGTCGCGCCCCCCCAACGTGGAGGGAAAGGGGCGCATAACCATCCGGCAATTGGTGATCAACGCTCTGCGCATGCGCCCCGACCGCATCATCATCGGTGAGGTACGTGGCGGCGAGGCCTTGGATATGCTCCAGGCTATGAACACGGGGCACGATGGGTCTTTGACGACCGCGCACTCGAACAGCCCGCGCGATACGCTGTCGCGCGTGGAGACCATGACCCTCATGGCAGGGGCGGATCTCCCCTTGCGCGCCATACGGGAGCAGATAGCCTCGGCGTTTGACCTCATCGTCCACCTCGACCGCCTGTCCGATGGCAGCCGTAAGGTCACCTACATCTCCGAGGTCCAGGGCATGGAGGGCGACGTCATCGTCATGCAGGACATCTTCAAGTATGTGCAGACGGGCCTTCGCAATGGCAAGGTGGAGGGCTATTTCACGGCCACCGGGGTCCGCCCCAAGTTCTTCTCGGAGCGGATAAAGAGCATGGGCATCGAGCTGCCATCCGACATATTTGAGCCCAGCAAACACTCGGGATAAGGAGATAGCACGCGGAAAGGATAGCGCGCGGAGAAGATAGCGAGCGAAGGAGATGGCTATGGGAGAACAGGACTTTATCGTAGGGCCGCTGGACATGCGGGAGATAGGCAGGGATATCCCCATCAGCGCGCATGACGTCATACAGGAGGTGGACACACGTCTGCGGCAAGGCGGCGTGGCGCATTTCCGCCCCCTTGCGACAGGGTTTGAGCCGCTGGACTCTGTTCTCAATGGTGGCATACGGCCGGGCGAACTGATGATTGTGGGAGGGCCGTTTGGCGTGGGCAAGACCATATTCTGCCTGCAGATGGCTCGCAACGCGGCCCGCGCGAAGCAGGGGGCCGCGCTCTACGTCTGCTACGAACACAGCCCCACCCACCTTCTTTCCCGCTTGCTTTGTCTGGAGAGCGCCGAACGGGGGCACGGCCGGGGAGCCCTGACGCTGCCCAAGGTGGAGGAGATGATGTCCGATTTCAGCGACGGCGGGGGCTTGCTCTCCAAGCTCCGAGACGTTCGCCGCTACGCCGACATGATGGATGACATGGAATCCTACATGGATCACCTTTTCTTGACGCGAGCCGGCGGCACGACCATCACGGTGGATCGGATAGAGTCCTGGGTGAAGGAGATCCTGGGGGAGGTGGGCCAGCCCCTGTTACTGGTCATCGACTATATCCAAAAGATCCCTACGAACGAGGATAGATTCCGCTCGGAGAGCGATTCTGTGACCTACGTCGTCCAAGCACTGAAGGAAATCGCCGTCTCCAATGGCATACAGGTGGCGGGCATCGCGGCCTCGAGCCGCCGCGGCCTACAAGCCAACCGCATGCGGCTGTCGGATCTTCGGGGAAGCTCGGCTCTGCAATACGAGACCGATATCGGCATGATACTCAACAACAAGTACGACGTGATAAGCCGCGAGCATCTGGTCTATAACCTCCAAGAGGCCGAACAGATGCGTCGGTGGCTGGTGATGAGCATCGAAAAGAACCGTGCGGGGGCACACGCCATCGACCTCGAGTTTCAGCTCGATGCCCAGCACTTTCACCTTGCAGAGACCGGGGACTTTGTGCGGGAGCGCCTGGTGGATGATCGGGTCGTGCTCGCCTAGATGGGAGGGGCACTATGGGTAGGCTGCTCTTGAGTCAAGGGGACATCGCCACAACGCGATTCGCTCTCCAGTTGGAGGAGGATCTGCCGGACGACTACCTGGTCGTCTGCGATCCGGTCATCTGGGGTGAGGCGCTGGACGCGGTAGTGGTCGCTCCCCAAGGTCTCTTTGTTCTTTATGTCAAGGCATGGCAGGGGCTGATCCGTCCCAGGTTGCGTGGAGCGTGGCGCGAGGAGCGCGCCGATGGCAAGGTGATCAAACACCAGAACCCTGCCAAAGCCATGCGCCGCGCCGAGAAGGCCTTGGAATCCTTCCTAAAGGACGAGGCCCCCGATTGGACGCTGCGCATTCGGCACTATTTGGTGCTGGAGGAACCCGAGGCCGAGGTGTCTGTCTATGGCGCCACCGAGCCGCCCGTCGTGAGATTGGAGGAACTGCCGGAGAGAATAATAGATGCGCCGCCCCTGGGCGAGGGCGAGTTGGAGGACGTGGAGAATCGCGAGGCGCTGGCCCTGGCGCTGCGCGATATACGGCTCACGGCTACACAGCGCACCTCCCAGCCCTTTGTCTTTCGCACCTCGGGCTTCCTCGGCCTGGGCAGAAAGGTGCGTACCGTTCGCCGGGCCGTCAAATACATGGATCGCCACCCCCAACAAGGGATTGAGCATCTCCAAAATGGCACGCTGGCCTCCTGGCTCTCGGATGAGGGCGCGCCGCATCTGGCCGACTTGGCCCGCGACGTGACGTCGGGCACGGTGGGCAGCGGCCGCATCGCCCTGGAAAAGTTCGTCTACGGCACGGGATTGGTGCGGCGGCCACGGGTCCGCGTTCGGCCACGTCGGATCGACATCGGTTACGTCCTATCCGGGGAGATGGGCAGCGCGCGGCTGCGCGTGCGCAAGGGATTGGGCCGGGGATATCTGTACGGCCAACTTCTGGCAGATGCCCCGTGGCTGCGGGTGGAACCCTCGCGGTTGGACGGGTCGCTGGACGCCCTGGTCACAGCGGACACGGACCCCCTGGTCATCACGGAGCAGCCGTCGGACGCTGGACTGGAATTAGAGTCCAACGCCTCCGAGGAGCCCATCGAGATCCCCGTTCGCGTCTATGCGGTGCCCGAGCCGTCCAAGGTCGTCCGCTGGCTGCTGCGCCCCCTCGTGGGGCTGATCGTGGGCGCCGTATTGGGCGGGGTCTTTGGCTGGGCCTTTTGGCAGTGGGGCTTGGGCGGGGCCCTGTGGCCCGATAGATTCTCCGCCCTGCCATCGAGCCTTGGTTGGATGGCCGTGGTGGGATTGGTGGGCGCCATCCTCGGCCTGGCCCGGGGGCTGACCCAACGCCTGGAATGGCCCATATTCCACGCTTTGGGACGTTGGCTGCTCCGCGTGGTGCTCAGTTCCCTCGCCCTGGCGGCGATTGCGGCGGGGCTCATGGGGTTCGCCACGTGGCTCTATCCCGGTTGGGGGCTGGATATGGTTAGTGCGACGTCGCTATCCATCCTGTTGGGCGCCGGGCTGATCGGCTTCATCGGCGCCACGGCGAGCGAGATATCCAAGGGCCGCCAACGGGAGATCATCGTGGGCAGCGGCTGGTCGGCGCGGGCGCGTCTCTGGACACGTCGCGGAGCCGTGGCTGTGGTCCTGGCGTTGGTGCTACTGGTGGGGGGGCGCATCGCGCCACCGGTGGCCGCGCGCTACGACGTGGATGCCAGGGCCGCCACCGCGAAGGAGTGGGCCGGCGAGCGGTTCTCGCGCCTGGAGGAGAGGCTCAACGGGTGGGTGGATGGCATTCGCCTCCGCTACTATGAGGAGCAGGCGCCGGGGAAATCCGGCGGATCGATCCTGGACATATTCAAGAAATGACGTGGGGGTTGGTTGGGGAGATGCCTGGCACTTGCATGACGGTCGGGTGCACGCAAAGTCTGTTAGAATCATTGAGGCTGCCAGAAAGAAGCGTCTGAATAGGCATAAGTAACGTAAGCACACCCTTGGATGCGGCCCAGATGCGTCGACACAGGTCGACGCCCGGCGCGAAGCGCCTTGGCGCTCCACTTCAGTGAGCGCCCCAGCGTACATGGACTAAAGTCTCATTTGCACAGGCCTTGCGGCCAATCGTCCGCCTGCGC
>JAYENT010000060.1:0-2921 GCA_034722245.1 Chloroflexota bacterium | reverse complement strand
ATCCCCACCTGACCGCCAGCGACGCCCGCGCGTACCTAGAAGACGCCATCAGAGAGGAGCATTTGAGCGGGCCGTATGCCGCGTTTCCCCGTCGGGCGCTGGAGATACTCATCGCTGCCGAACGTGAGGCCCACAGCAGCGGGCAGTTGGACGTCGGCGAACTACCCCTCACGGCCATCGGCCTCGCCCACACACCCTATTCTCACGAGGCACCGCGTCAACCCCAAAAAGCCGCAAAAGGTGAGTTCTATGTTGAGCTCTTCACTGAATTTGCAGCGGGCCTCGCGGGGACACAGGCCTTTTCCCACATCTATATCATTTCCTATCTGCATCGGTCTTCCGGCTACTCGCTCACCGTGAGACCGCCGTGGCAAGAGGGCGAGGAACCTCGAACCGTAGGACTCTTTGCAAGCCGTTCGCCCAACCGCCCCAGTCCCCTTGGGCTTACGCGGGCCAAGGTGCGCCGCATTGAGGGAAACCGCATTTACACCGACCCGCTAGACCTGTTCGACGGCACGCCAGTGGTGGACATCAAGCCCCACCTGCGCAGCGTGGACGAGGCAGTTGTGGGCAATGACGGCTGGCTTGCTGATAGCGATCACCTGCGGCTTCACAAAGAAGGAATACCGCACCAGCACGCTGGCGAGGAGGCGGTTCTGCACGAGGCGCAGGACATCTTGCTGGATGTTATGGGGGCAGCCAAGGGGTTAGAATTCCTGGGAGCGTCAGTAGAGGATGTTATCTGCCTGACGCCGGTTTCGGTAGGCGGTGGAGAGGTGCGGTTTTCGCACGGAACACTCCCCGTGCCGGCGCCAGCCGTGACGGCGATCCTCAAAGGGCACAGGATACCTCACGTTGCTGGACCGGTGGATGCGGAACTGCTGACGCCCACAGGAGCGGCTCTGCTGGCCGCGCTCCAGCCCAGGTGGCGCCCGCGCGAGATGGGCGCGCCAGGAGAAGTCGTGTGGCAGGGATTGGGGCTCGGCACCAAAGAGTTGGAGCCTATCAATGGGCTGCGGCTGGCGTTGGGCAAGAGAGCTAATCACAGAGCGAGAGTGAAAATCAACCCCTTTGATCGACTTTGAGGTGGTGGAAGGGGATAAATAAACCCCCGCCTGTGGTATACAAAGCGATCGATCAAAACATACTATAATATGTAATGGGGGCTAAGAATGAACAGAAAAGCGAAAATCTACACAGCGTTTCCCTCTAGCGGGCTTTTTGGGAGCACACAAACCTATCCTCTGCATCACCCCGACGAAAAGGTGCTGAGCAACGAGGAGATACTGAACGAGATAGCCCAGCGCTGCGAGGACGTAGAGTTTGTGGGCACCACAGCGGTGGAAAGCCCAGAATACACGGTGGCCAACGTGCAAGCCCAGAGCCAAAGCCTGGATGGCGTGCTCTATTTCGGCTCTTTGCCGTCCGAGCTGACCGAACTTGATTTGCCCATCGTGGCCGTCTATCCTCTCTGGGGACAGTGGCAGCAGCCCTTCGAATCCTATGGCGGCCGAGTGCTCACCGCCACGCTGCCCGTGATTCCCGACGCTTCCCCCGCTACGTTTTCCTCGCGGCTGGAGACCATCGCGGAAAAGATCCGCCTTCTTCAAGTAGCAACGAATCTGAAGGCACTGAGAATTCTCTGCATCACCGATGAGCCCGTTCTGGGACTGTACGAGCCCACCGCCTATCAGACGGCGAAGGAAGGAAGGGAAACATACGAGAAAAAGTACTTGGAGAACCTGGCCGCGTTGGGCGCTGAGATCATCGTCAGGCCGCAGGACGAGATGATCGCCAGAATGGAGGCCGCCTCCGAGGCAGAGGCCAGCGAGGTGGCGGGCAACTGGATTGCCGGGGCCGAGGCGGTAAGGGGCACGAACGAAGCCCAGGTCAAGCAGTCCGCCAGGCTGTATCTGGCCATGAAGGAGATGCTGGCTCTGTATGACGCCAATGCCATAACGACCGAAGGCTACGGCGTGTTCATGTACCACGAAGGCGGGACCATCCCCTCCCAGGGCTTGCCCTCCTCGCAGTTCTGCACCGACGGGGTGGTGGCCACCTCCGAAACCTTGATAGACTCCTTGCTTACGCAGCAGTTGGGCTTGTGGATGACGGGGAGCACGGGCTTCAATGGGGACTATATCGTGGACACGGACAACGACAAGGCCTATATCGGCCATTGTGAATGCCCCCTAAATCCCTACGGAGATGAACGAAGGGCCCCCTATGTGGTGAGGAATCTGCCGCAGTGGCCCGAAGACGAGCAGGAAAAGGGCGGAGCATGCGTCCAGGTGAATCTGCCAGTGAACGAGCAGGTCACGGTGGCCAAGGTGAGCGTGCACGACAAGGCCATGGTCCTCTTCTCGGGGACCGCCGTGGACGGCGAGAGCCTGTTCCCAGGCTGGGAGGACATACTATGCAGGACCAAGTTGGCCATCGACGTGGACGCCAAGAAGCTCTTTGAGCATCTCGACTGGCAGACGTTCGGGAACCACCGCGTGGCCTTCTATGGCGAGCACAAACAGGCGTTCATGGACCTGGCCACGCTCCTCGGCTTTGGCGTAGTGGAAGCCAACAAGTAAAATAGGAGGGTATCCACTAAACACATGGCCCTATGCAGCGGGACGAGCAACTAATCTGCCGACGGGGAAAAGGGTCAATCGGGCCCTTTCCTCGCCCATGGCGAGCCCGTCATTGCGTTTATCTCGCCCTGCCGAAAAAGGCCGAAACGATGTGAAGTGCCGTGCGCGCCAACAAAACCGCGTCCCTTGATCCGCTATCGCTACATGCGCTAAGCGATGTCCGAAGACGACGCCTTTCATCTGGTGCCCCAGGAGATCCGGCTGGGATTCATACCCGAACTCAAGAGAGATAGCCTGACCTACAAGGATAGGCCTTTGGGGCCCGCCTAGAAAAAAGTG
>JAYENT010000059.1:32881-56556 GCA_034722245.1 Chloroflexota bacterium | reverse complement strand
ATCGCCACGCTGGCCGAGGCGTTCCTGGTCAAGGTGGCGCCCCACGACGGTTCTGTGGGCCCCATTGCCGAGATGGCCAACATCCACGTGCTGGCCTGTTCACCGAACGCCATCTACCTGGAGCACAGGGCCGACGACGTGCCTTGGCGCTCGGAGGTGGCCGTGGGCGTGATCCCCGAGGAGGACGGTTATATCCCCGTGCCCGAGGCGCCGGGTCTGGGTATCGACATCGACGAGGAGGCTATCGCCCAGCATCCTCCCTGCGACGTGGAGGATATGGAATACCATTTCCGCACCCCGGAGGATATGCAGCGGTCCCACCCGTAGATCTCGGGCTTTGGGTGGCGTGACATCATGCTAGCCCTGCACAGAAACTGCAGCGCCCCATTTTCCCATGGAACTCGTTGAATGGGCCTCCAGAAATTTTGGGCTAAAGGTACTCTATGATACAATAAGCGTCGCTTTGGGGATTGCTCCCCCCTAGGCCTGGGCTAGGCAGAGGAAGACGGGCAACCATTAAGATACGCTTGCTGGCTGCCCAGTCTGGGTAACGTGCTTACGCCCGAGCTCTATCGCGCTTTGTGGGCAGGGTATAGGAATGGCCTTCACGAGAGTAGATACCGAAATTGAGTGATCGAGCGAGCCAAGCCGTGGCGTGGAAAGGCCATCCATGAGACTTGAGGAAGAGGTATGTTGCAGTGCAACTACCAGATCACCGCCGGCGAGAGCCCGGGCTTGATTTGATATCCGATATTAATGATTGTAGAAGGAGAGGGAGCCATCAGGTAGTATGCCGAAAATGACCAAGGAACGCAAGCGAGTCGTCGTCTTTACTGCGCCCTCGTGTCCATATTGCAGAGCAGTAAAGTCGTATCTAACGCAGCAACAGGTTCGTTTCAAGGAAGTGGATGTGTCCCGCGATCAACGGGCAGCCCGGGACTTGGTGCGCAAGACTGGGCAGATGGGAGTTCCCGTCGTGCTTATAGGGGGGAGACCAGTGGTTGGTTTCAATCGCCCCAAGATAGATGAACTGCTGGATAGGTAGTTGTATCTCTAGGAGGGATTAAATGAACGTTGAACCAATTGGGGAGCGAGTTCTGGTCAAGTTGGTGGAAGAGGAATCGCGAACCCCTTCAGGTATCATCTTGCCAGACACGGCTAAGGAGAAACCACAGCAGGGTATCGTTGTGGCTGTAGGTGAAAGCGAGTATGACGAAGGCCCAGCAGTCGAAGTTGGCGATAAGGTGTTGTTCGCCAAGTACGGTGGCACGGAAATTGAGATAGAAGACGAAGCGCATCTCATCCTGGATATGGCCGATATCCTGGCCAGGATCAAGGATTGAGTGCGGTCAATCGTGCCTGTGGGGCCTGTACACAGCGCGCTATAGCTGGAAAAGGCGTTGATTCTGTATAGTGGGCCTATCAGGTGCGCTTCTGTGCAAACGTCCCTCTTCAATTAGGAGCCGCCGAGGAGACTTGGCGGTGTCCTTTTTTTGTTTCTGCTTTTATCCCCGTGCAACTCGGTCGCCCTCGTGACACGCACTACTGCTCGTCGTCTCTCCGAACAGGGGAAAGAAAAATCGAAGGGTGTGTCGCGTGATGTGTTAGGGCTGTGGCGTGGCCTAGAGGCGTGGCTGCTCTGCGAGCAGATGTGCGTCAACACCGGTAGCCCGCTTCTATGTGCTGAGCTGCTTGCGAAACATATGTGCTTTTGCAGCTTGTGGAATGTTGCACGAACACATCAAACGTTGCTATCCCCGTATCTCCAAGGTCTCTAACTGGCCGTCAATCTCCGCATAGGCGTAGGTGCCCTCCCAAAAGGGGCCGGGATTCACGATTTTGGTGTGGCCTATGTTATCCATGCCGCGCCCTTCGTGGATGTGCCCGGTAAAGCACGCCAAGGGCTGGAGGCGGACGATGGTTGAGCGCACAGCCTTGCTGCCCACGTGCTCCCTCGTGTTGGCTAGATCCGTCACGGTGTCGAACGGGGGCTGGTGGCTAACCAACACGTGCACCATGTCGAGAGGGAGATCGGCTATGGCTCTTTTGAGGGTTGCTTCGAGCTCCGCTTCGGTGTATTCGTTGGGGGTCTTGATGGGACAGGGTAGCGAGCCGCCCAGGCCTGCAAAGGCCACGTCGTCGATGATGGCCATTCCGCCATCCAGGTTGATTCCTTCGTCGGACAGGAAGGCGCTCAGCCTGGGCTCGTCGCAGTTGCCCGGCACGGCCAGGAGGCGGTCATTGTAGGCTCGCACGGCCTCGATCACCTCCACGGCGGCGTCGTAGCGGAACGTGGCCAGGTCGCCGACTAAAAGTACCACGTCGGCAGTGTGTAGATCATGGGCGATGGTCTTCAGATGCCTGGTATTTCCGTGCATGTCGGCCAGGGCGATGATGCGCATCTTCTTCCCCTTTATAGGACCTTGTGTTAGCAATGTGTGCGATCTACCGTCTCAGAGTGTACTCCACTTGTCATTTGGCACAAACTCCCCCGCTAGCACTTGCGCTTGCCGTATATCGCGAGTATAATCGTCAGCATGCT
Organism: Chloroflexota bacterium; assembly: GCA_034722245.1. GTDB lineage: Bacteria > Chloroflexota > Anaerolineae > UBA1429 > UBA1429 > JAWLEV01. The sequence goes on along the minus strand of JAYENT010000059.1, from coordinate 54,014 downwards.
AGGTATTGTGGAGCATCTGTTAGTCGTCGTCAAGCTTTTGAGGGGATCATAGAGGGAAACCTTGGGGTCGGACCAGCGCGAGACCGTCGTGGTGCTAGACTATGGGTCACAATATAATCAGCTCATCGTTCGGCGTGTGCGGGAATGCCACGTTTACTGTGAGATGGTGCCCTGGGACGTGTCCGCCGAGACGCTGCAGGCGTTGAATCCGAAGGGTATCATCCTCTCCGGTGGCCCGGACAGCGTCTACGACGAGGGCGCTCCGCAGTTGCTTCCGCATATCGTGGGGCAGGGCGTGCCCATCTTGGGTATCTGTTATGGCATGCAGCTTTTGGGGCGTTATTTTGGGAGCAGGATAGCGCCGGCCGAGGCCCGGGAGTACGGCCTGGCCCAGTTGGAACTGGATCATGTTCAGGCGTCTCTATTTCAGGGGCTGGAGTCCCCCCTCGAGGTTTGGATGAGCCACGGGGATCACATAGAGGAGCTGCCCCCGGGCTTTGAAGTTATTGGACACTCGCGCAATTCGCCCATTGCGGCCATGGCGGACGAGAAGCGCCAACTTTATGGACTGCAGTTCCATCCCGAGGTGGCGCACACGCCCCGGGGCAGGGATATACTCTGTAACTTCTGTCTGGAGATCTGTGACTGTCGGGGGAACTGGACCATGGGCGCCTTTATCGAGAAACAGGTGGCGGACATTCGGGAGCGGGTAGGAGATGGCAGGGTCATCTGTGCCGTTTCAGGTGGCGTGGATTCGATGGTAGTCGCCACCCTCGTTCATCGCGCGGTCGGCGATCAGCTCACGGCTATCTTTGTGGATACCGGGCTAATGCGCAAGGGAGAAGCCGAGGACAATATGGCGCGCTTCTCTCGCTACTTGGAGGGCAGCGTGGTGCACATCGACGCGAGGGAGCGCTTTCTGAGCGCCCTGGCGGGCGTGACCGATCCCGAACGCAAACGGATGATCATCGGACGCGAATTCATCGCCATATTCGAGGAGGAAGCCAGAAAGCTGGGGCGGGTCGATTTTCTGGCCCAGGGCACGCTTTATCCCGACGTCATCGAAAGCGCGGCGCTGGCCAACGGGTCGGCAGCGCGCATCAAGACCCATCACAACGTGGGGGGGCTGCCGGAAAAGATGAACCTGGAACTTATTGAGCCCCTGCGGTTCCTGTTCAAGGACGAGGTGCGCGAGGTGGGATCGGCGCTGGGCCTGCCCGACGAGGTGGTATATCGACAACCCTTCCCCGGGCCTGGTCTAGCCGTGCGCATTGTGGGGGAGGTGACGCCTCGGCGTGTGGCGCTCTTGCAAGAGGCCGACGCCATTGTGCGGGAGGAGGTCGCCTTGGCAGGGCTGGATCGTGATATATGGCAGTACTTTGCCGTGCTGACCTCTCTGCGCAGTGTGGGCGTCATGGGAGATAGTCGCACGTATGAGCACACTGTCGCCATAAGGGCGGTGACCAGTGAGGACGGCATGACCGCCGATTGGGCCAAGATACCCTATGAGGTGCTTGGGCGTATGGCCAATCGCATTGTGAACGAGGTCGCCGGGGTGAATCGTGTGGTGTATGATATCTCCAGCAAGCCACCAGCGACCATTGAGTGGGAGTAGCGGAGCATTTCCTGAGAGATGATGTTCGGTTCTTCGGATCGTAAGGACGCGTCGGAGAGGGCGTTTAGTTACTTTGGCCTTCGAGGGGGAGATCGGCTTCAGAATCCGCCGGGGGTTCGGGTTGTCGAAGGTACCTCGCGTAGAGGGCGCGGAGATCTGTGCGCCCTTGTCAGCGCCCCTGACGGGGGTCCCTTGCCTGAGGGTATCTGTGAGGCGCTGCTGAACGTGATAGAGGATACCTATTATGGCATGAGAGGCAGCGTAACCCGGGGGCTGCGCGCGGCACTCTTGGAGGCGAATGAGTTCCTCTTTGAAAGGAACTTGCGTCTGGAAGAGGAACAGCGCCTGATTGTGGGGATTAACTGTGCCGTCCTGCGTGGGGAGGATGTCTATATCGGGCAGCTCGGTCCCGCGTTGCTCGCCGTCATTCGCGGGGATCACGTGACGCGCTATCCGTCGGATACGGTATGGCTGCGCACCGAGGAGCCTGGCGCCTTTGATCTAAAGCGTGAGCCACCGGCCGGCTTGCGACGGGATGTTGAGCCCGACCTTTTCCACGAGACCTTTGCGCCAGAGGACGTGTTGCTGCTTGCCACGACCAATTTGGTACGTCTGGCCTCTGACGATGATCTGCTGGACGCGGCGGCTCACGCTACGGGCGACGCTTTGAACGGCGGCCTTATGGCCTTGGCCTCTGGGCAGGACCTGACAGCCATCGTGGTCGAGGGGGCTGAGCGGCGTACCTCTGTGGTAGTGGAGGAACGGGAAGAGGAGGGCGCCTCGGCGCCACGGGAGACGGCGGTCATTGCGGAGACGGAGACGGAGGAGAGCGAAACGCAGCCCCCCTACGCGGTCCCTTTAGTTGGGGAAGGCCCTTCCCACGCCGAGGGGGAGGACGCGAGGAGGGAGGAGGGGGAAACATACGCCAAGGACGCGAAGGGTGTGGGCCTGCCAGGCGTGGATTTGGAAGGGCTGCGTCAGCAGGTGGGGCAGGGTGTGAAGAACGTGCGGCACAAGACGGAGGATCTTCTGCTTCGTGTTTTGCCGAAGGAGTTGCCCGAGCGCCCTGAGGTGCAGAGAGCACCGAGAGAGAATATCTCCCTCAGTGGCCGGGCGCTAGTGGCCATCGCTTTGGTGATTCCTTTGCTCATGCTCTTTATCGTGATTATGACGCGGCTTCAGTATAATAATACGCGTTTTGAGCGCTTTGACTCGCTGTATAGATTGGCCCAGTCGCGCTACGATGCGGCCATGCGTATGGAGAACCAGGCCCAGATTCGCCAGGGTCTCTATGACACGCTGGAAGCCGTGGAAAAGGGGTTGACCATTCGCCCGGAGGATGAGACGCTCAACGAATTGAGAAGGCGCGCCGTGCACAAACTGGATGAGGTGGACCGTGTTGAGCGCCTGTATAATCCGTGGAAGCTGCGGGAACTGGGCGACCGAGCTATGGCCCGAAGCGACGCGTCGCGTATCGTGTTGCATGGCATCGACGTGTTCCTACTGAACTGTGGCAGCGACCGCGTGTATAAATTCCTTTTAAACGACGTAGGCGATGCCCTCCAGTCCGCAGATCAGGACGCCATTCTCGTGCAGAAGGGCGACCTTTATGGAGGCGTGCGCATTGGCGATATCGTGGACATTGCCTGGCTCGAATCCGGTGGACAGCGTACCCTGAGCACCTTTGTGGCCCTGGAGCGCGCGGGGTCCCTGCTGACCTATGATCCGCAACAGGGCATCGATCTGTTGCCCGTGGCTAACAGTGATCAATGGCTTAATCCGCAGGCCATCGGGGGCTACTATGGCAACCTATACGTGCTGGATCCCCTGCTGGGGCATATCCTCAAATACGTGCCGTCCAATAACGCATACACGAATCCCCCTTCCTACTATCTCGACCCACGCCTGGACGTGGATCTCATGGGAGCGGTAGATATGGCCATCGATGGCAATGTCTATATTCTGTTTGCCGATGGTCGAATTGAAAAGTTCTATGAGGGCGAGCCCCAGATCTTTTCTATGGATGGACTTCCCTCTCCCATGCGTAGTCCCACGATGCTGTTCGTCTCTGGCTCTGCCGGCGAAGAGGAGAGCGGGGGGTACGTGTACGTAACGGACACGGGGAACGAGCGCGTTATTCAGTTTGACAAGTCGGGGAACTATGTTCGGCAGTTCCAGGATAAGGAGGGTGGAGCGCGCATGGGGGCGCTGAAGGCCGTCTATGTGGACGAGTCCTCCGGGCGCCTGTTTTGGGTTAACGGCAGGACTCTTTGGCTGGCTAATCTTCCGCCTCTGACGCAGGACTGAAGTGGTGAAAGGGATATGACGACGATCCTTGGTGTGGAGACCTCCTGTGATGAGACGGCAGCGGCCGTGGTGCGCGATGGGCGCATTCTGCTCTCCAATGTGGTGGCCTCGCAGGCTGAACTGCATGAAAAGTACGGTGGCGTCTTCCCCGAGATGGCTTCGCGGCAGCATATGCTGGCCATCACCCCGGTTATTCGGGAGGCTCTGGAAACCGCCGGGCTGACGCTTGATGACCTGGACGCCCTGGCGGTGGTGCATGGGCCCGGTCTATCCGGCTCCCTATTGGTGGGATTGAACGCCGTCAAGGCCATCGCTTGGGCCCGCGATATCCCCCTGATTGGCGTAAATCATCTGGAAGCTCACGTCTATGCCAATTGGTTGATTCCTCCCGGAGAGTCCCCCGAGACCTTTATGGCGCCCTCGTTTCCTCTGATCTGCCTCGTCGTCTCCGGTGGTCACACGGCGCTTATCCTGATGCCTGAGCATCACGAGTATCAGCTTCTTGGGCAGACTATCGACGATGCGGCGGGTGAGGCTTTTGATAAGGTGGCACGGCTTCTGGGCCTGGGCTATCCGGGAGGGCCGGCCATTGAGCGCATCGCCAAGGATGGGGATCCCAGCGCGTATCGTTTCCCGCGGGCGCTGAGCGTAGGCCCCTTTGACTTTAGCTTCAGCGGACTGAAGACAGCGGTCCTCCGTCTGGTGCAGGAGATGCGCCGCGAGGAAGGAGTTGAGGTCGATGCGCGAGAGAGGCTGGTGGATGCGACGGTGGACGAGGATGAGATCGCGCTTCCTCTGGCCGATCTCGCCGCCAGTTTCCAGGCCGCTGTGATCGATGCCCTCGTGGAAAAGACCGTCGCGGCGGTGGAACAGCATGACGCCGTACAGGTGCTGCTTGCCGGCGGCGTGGCCGCCAACAAGCATTTGCGCTCCGAGATGAGGCGTCGCCTCGATATACCTATGCGTTGCCCCCCCATCGTCTTTTGCACCGACAACGCGGCCATGGTCGCCGTGGCAGGGTACTATCGCTACCTTGCTGGCGAGCGGGCTCCCCTTGCTCTGGACGCCATTCCTGACCTGTCTCTAGCGTAACGCGGGCATGGAAGGCGAGGTCTTTCGACGCGTTCACCAGGTAGTGGCCAGGATTCCCCGAGGATGCGTGGTCACCTATGGGCAGATCGCTCAGCGTCTGGGTATGCTGCACGGGGCACGCACGGTGGGTTGGGCCATGAGCGAGTGTCCCGATCATCTGCCCTGGCATCGGGTGGTGAATGCCCAGGGCAGGATCAGTGCGCGCGCGCACCCTTTTGGGACCTCCCTTCAGCGTGCTCTATTGGAGGATGAAGGGGTTGTATTCGACGACGAGGGCTGCATCGAGATGGCGCGTTTCCGGCGGGATGGCATCTGATGGATATAGGTGACGTATCGTGAATGCACACGACGAACTACGCAAGCTGCCGAGTGTGGATGAGATCATTCAGGCGCCCTTTGCTGTCCAGTGGGTGCAGCAGTATGGGCGCGATATCGTGGTGGAGGCGGTGCGTGAGGCCCTTGAGGCGTGGCGCGACGATATCCTGGCCGGTGGGGTCTATGATGAGGAAGAACTGGCCGCCAGAGTGGGTGGGAGATTGGAAGTCATCGTCATGCCCACTTTGCGGCCCGTCATCAACGCCACGGGGGTCATATTGCACACCAACCTGGGACGGGCCCCCCTGAGCGATGCTGTGCTGGAGGCCATGCACGGTGCCGGCAGCGGATACAGCAACCTGGAATTCGACCTTGACGAGGGACGCCGGGGCTCCCGGTACGTTCACGCTCGAGAGCTCCTGCGCCGCTTGACAGGGGCGGAGGATGCCCTGCTGGTGAACAACAACGCAGGGGCGGTGCTTCTCATCCTGTCCGCATTGGCCAAGGGACGGGAAGTGGTCATCTCCCGGGGCGAACTCGTGGAGATCGGCGGCGGATTTCGCATTCCGGATGTGATGGCCCAGAGCGGCGCCCGCCTGGTGGAGGTGGGCACCACGAATCGCACCTATCTCTCCGATTATGCCGAGGCCATCACCGAGGATACCTGTGCCCTGCTGCGGGCGCACCGCAGCAATTTTACCATTGGCGGCTTTAGCTATCAACCATCCATCGCGGATTTGGTGGCCTTTGCCAGGGAACATGGCCTGCTCATGCTACACGACCTGGGGAGCGGCACCTTCATAGATACCGGCCAGTTTGGCCTGCGCCATGAGCCTACCGTGCAGGAGAGCGTTGAGGCGGGGGTTGACGTCCTGTCTTTCAGCGGGGACAAGCTGCTGGGAGGGCCGCAGGCTGGGATCATCGTCGGAGATGCGGATCTGATGCGTCGCCTGCGACGCCATCCCTTGACCCGCGCCCTTCGTGTGGACAAGACGACCATCGCTGGGGTTCAGACCAATTTGCTGCATTATCTCAAGGGAGAGGCCCTCTCCGAGATTCCCATCTGGCGTATGATCTCCATGGAGCAGGAGGCCATCGCCTCGCGCGCGCGGGCGCTTTTGGATTTCCTTGGGAGGACGGGGTCACAGTGCGAACTGGTCCCTGGGCGTTCCATGGTGGGAGGCGGGTCATTGCCCCAAGAGTCCTTGCCTACGACCCTCATCACCCTGCCTGCTGGCGACGCGGTCGCCCAGGCGCGGTCGCTACGCCTCGGCGAGCCCTCCATCGTGGCCCGCATCGTTGCCGAGCGGGTGGTTCTCGATCTGCGCACCGTGCTGCCGCGACAGGAAGAAGCGCTCGCTGGGCGCCTACGGGAGCTTCTCTAGGTTTATCCGATAGATGGCCGTCTCCGTGGTCACGGGGGCTGTGGCGGCGACGATCAGCAGAGCGCGTGGCACCTCCTCCCCGAATCCCTCGATGACAGCCTCACCGCGTCCCTGGGTGTCCACGGGTATCGGCCGTATGCGGGGCGCGGAAGAGAATTCCACGATCTGTACAAGATAATTCTGTGTCAGACGATTGTCATGCCGCATGAAGCCCTCAGCATGCCAGCCATCCTCCCCCGACTCGACGTCGTCATGGAAGGCCAACGCTTCTATGCAAAAGTCATCCAGGCATAGGCCAGGCGCATTGACCGCGTCGTCGGTTAGGTAGTCGAAGCGAATGGTTACTTGCTTTCCGCAAAAGGCGTCGAGGGCTAGACGTTCCCTCACCCATTCTGCCTTGTCTTCCGTCGTCCCCGACTTGCCTGTGTATCCTGGACCCAGGGCAGGCATGCTGGGATCCTTCGACTGCATGTGCGAGCCATGGAGCAATTGCCACGTACGCCCTCCATCCGTGGAGGCCCTCACGTAAGCATAGTCCCAGTTCTTTTCAATATCGTACCACAGGTTGAAGGACAGAGTGGCCGTGCTGACGTCGGTGAGGTCGAAGGTGCGTTCCAGGGAGGAATGACTGGCGTCCCCGCGGTTGGACCACCACTGAAAGCGCCCGCTGGCCGGCGTGTTGGGCACCAGCTTGACGTGGGGCGTGCCGGAAAAGCTGATCCGCAGCGAGGAGCCCCCGTCCCCCGTGGAGGGGTACTTCTCGATTCCCACAAGTTCTATATAATCGGCGCCATACTGGTGGACGCTGCCCTCGATTGTGTGGGGATAGGACTGCACTCGTTCAACGATTTCTGCGTTTACGTCCATATCGGGATATAGGTAGCGTTCGTCGCCGAAGGCGCTCTGATCCAGGATATTGGCCACCACCCAGTCCGCAAATAGGGCGTCGAAGCTGAGGGCGGGCTCGTATTCCTGCAAGGGGCCATCGAAACTCCAGATCCCGTTCTGGGGATTCTGGACCACCGCTTTCAGTGTGTGTGGCCCGAAACGGGTCAGGGCATAGCGCAGGAAGAGGTGCGAGGCACCATAGTGGGCCCCCATCGTGTCCGGATCGCTCGTCCACGTGTTGAGCTGCAGATCGGGCTGCCGTTCGAACGCCTTGATAGCCGACCGCGACACGGTGAAGCCGTTGAGTTCTTCTGCCAGCTCGGAGGCCCCCTCGTTCAACCAGGCTTCCTCATTCCTGTCCGAGTGCCAGTGGATCATGTGCTGGAACTCGTGGGCCAGGGTGGCATGGTACGCCGTCGTGCCCGGCTGCAGGGAGGCCGCATTGATGACAAACATCTCGCATTCGTTGCTGTACGGATTCATGTCCCTCGGATACTCGTTGGCCAAGGCAAAGTAGCCCGCTGCCCCCTGGACATTGGCATTGAGGATGATGAGGTGGGGATCGCCGTCAATGCCCGGCGACCATTCGCTGCCGAAATAGTCGTGGTTGGTGGGATATATCTGCTCCTCGAAAAAGTGCGCCGAATGCGCCAGTTCGTCCTCATCTACCTCCAGGCCCTGCTCCACCCACATCTGCACGAGATCGGTTTGTACGCGAAGGGTGGCCGTGATCTGGTACATGCGCGCGCTATCCAGATTCCCCACCCAGAATCTCCTCTGATCTCCAGTATGAAACAGTTGTGGCGTGCGGGTCGGCGGCAGAGTACGCCCTCGATCGGTCTCGCCAGAGAGTGAGGCGTAGTCGCGCGGGGGCATGGGATTGTGGGCTAGACGCGTGGCCAGGTCGATGGTGAGAGAAGGGGTTCTTGTCAATGTGGCCGTGCATGCTCTTTTCTGCAGAGGGTGAGGGGGTGGAAAGGCCCATCGCTCTTCCCCGTGCTGCCCAGTAAGCGCACAGCCAACCAGCGCTAAGAGGGTCGCCACAAACGATGCGGCAACAAGCAGCCAGCGCCCGCGTATCATTTAGGTTTTTCTGATCTCCAACTGAGCGCCGCAGTTGGGGCACTGACGGACGGGGATGTTCACAGGGAGCTTTGTGCCGCAGTAGGGGCACCTTTTTTCGGACAGGGACGGCCCTAATCCCTCAAACACGTAGACGAGGCGCGTGTCGCGCCTCTCCCGTTCGCAGCTTCCCTCGGCGGCCAGGGCCTCCAGAACCTCTCCAGCACGTTCCCGGGAGATGCGGTACTCGGCGCGCAGATGAGAGACGGTCAGTTCGCCACCCAGCCGGCGGGCCAACTGTACGGCTCCTGCTTTGAGGGCATCCGTGCTCAGGGCTGCCAGACGGCGCAACCAGCGAATGCCGCTGATCAGAAGGGCGGCGCCAATGGCCAACAGGGCCAACCCAACCAGGATGCGGCTTCCGCTGGCACCTCCCGCGGCGGCGATCATAAAGATGATGCCAAAGGTCAGAAAGGGTATCGAGGCCAGAACCATGAGGATGGCTATTGCTTTTTTCATAGAATCGTTCTCTCCTATTCAAAGGGCAGGGAATGATCAGTTCCAGGCTTCGGTTGCACGGGTGAGCGCTTGGCCCAGTTCCTGGAAAAAGGATTCGATCTGCTCGTCGGTCAGACGTGATCTAACGTAGCGATCCACGATACGGCTGAACTTGAGTGGGTGTGTGCCCATATATTTCTCGTCTTCCACTTGCTTCTGCAGCGTCTTCCATATCTGGTTTGTGACAGCGACCTCATGAGATACCAGGACGTGGGTTCGAGGAAGGTTGAATCGTCTCTGCTCTTCTCTTACCGTGCGAACGCTAGTTCCGAAGCGATCGAGGCCCTCGCCCAGGGCCTTGAGCAGCCCCAAGGCCTCGGCCACGGCCCGCAGCCCAGCCTCATATGCTTGGCGGATCTTGTTGTGCTTGGCCAGCTCTTCCAAGCCCTCTCCGAGGGCACCGGGGACATCCGGGGGTTCCTCCAGTTCCTCCAGCACACGCTGAAGGGCTACCTGCTCGGCCAGGGCGTCAAAGTTGGCCTGCAGGTGATCGTGCCTTCCCCGTGCCTGCGACAGCTTGGTGCCCAGTTTTTCCCATTCCTTTCTCAGCTCTGCCTGGGTCTCTCCCGTTCCCTCCACCCTCTGCTTCCACGTTTGGCGCACCTCTCGCATCTCCTCTAGGATGTGCTTCTGCTGCTCCTTGGCACGCTTCTGCACCCGCCTTAGGCGGTGGATCTTGGGCAAGTGCATCAACCTTCCCAGCAGGGGTTTCTTGAGGGATTCGATCTCCTCAAAGGCCTGTGCGTATTCGTCTTCGTAGTCAGAGACCAGTTTCTTTAGGTGCTCTTCTCGGTCGTTGAGCCTGGGATTCTGCTTGCGGAGGGCCTCGGTTGCCGCCTGGCCCTGGGCCATGAGTTCATCCATCCTGCGGCGCGTTTCCTCAATCTCTTGGGCGAGGTCGGCGATCTCTTGGCGCATGCGCTCCCGCTCCTCGGCTTCTACCGCGTTGATGTGGTCTGCGAACGCCTGGGGCATCTCGCCCCGCTGCTCCGCCAGGCGAGGATAGCAGAAGGAGAGCCGTTCTTGCCATACTTCCAGTTCCCGGTTGAACATATCATTCAACTGGAACTGCACCTCCTCTATTTCTTTGTAGCAGGCTTGCAGTTCCTGTCGCTTATCCTGCAGGTAGCGGTGGAACTCTGCCAGGGTCATGCGATAGACGCGCTTCTTCGCTTGGACCACCCTCTGCCTCCTCATTTCCTTCTCAGGCCAACACCCCACGTCCTGGACCAGAGGGCCTTTTTGAGCCGCCAGACCAGGCCTGCCCAGGGAGGGCCTCCTGGGGCCACCCCCTTCAGATCGTCAAAGTTGCCCCTTTCCTCCCAGTACAGGGGGCAGGCGCCGCCGCAGATATCTTTGATCTCGCAGTTTTGGCATACGGGAGGGATGAACTCCTTGTTCCGCCAATAGCGTGCGGTGCGTGTGTACCACACTTTTTCAAAAGGCTCATGCAGCAGGTCCCCGATGCCGCGCTCAAAGCTGGAACAGGGAAGCAGTTCCCCTGCTGGATTCACCGAGATGAGCCCATCCACACAGGCGCAGGATTTGGAACCCAGCCCCGCCTGCACGGGGTTGAACAGACAGTAGGGAACGGGCGAGTACCAGACAAAGCGCACGTCTTTTTCCGTTGCACGTTCCTGTATCGCCTCAATGATGGGTCCGATCTCCGTGTAGCTGATGTCGTCCTCCGCGTGCTCCAGGGCCGTGCCGGTGCGGATGACCATATTCATGGAAAAGTATTCGGAATGCAGATCGTCGGCGATAAAGTCGATGAGTTCCATCAGGTGGTCTCGGTTGCCCCCGCATATGGTCGTGTTCGTGTGGGTGTGGATGCCCTCGCTTCGGAGGTTCTTGACCCCCTGTACCGCCTTCTCCCATGCGCCGGGATGCTGAGTCACGCTGTCGTGTACCTCGGCAGAGCCCCCCTCCACGCTGACCTGCGCAGAATCGAGTCCTGCCTCGGCCAAAGTGTGGGTGAAAGCGGCATCGGCGCACCTGATACCGTTGGTGATCAGATTGACGCGCATGCCCTTGCCCTTGGCATAGGCCGCCAGTTCCGGGAGGTCTTTTCGCAGCGTGGGTTCGCCGCCTGTAAAGGAGACAGTGGGACAGTGAGCCTCGTCAAAGATGCGGTCGATGATGACCTTCACCTCATCCGTGGTCATCTCTGGCACGTCCTTGCCGCGATCTGGTGAATTCGCGTAGCAGAAGGTGCAGCGGTTCTGGCATCTGTAGGTGATGGCGATCTCGGAGAGCACTGGCAGTTCTCGGTGGTGGCTCCCAAAGCGCATCTGTTTCATGCTAGGTGCGTAGCGAACCTCATCGTTCAGCAGCGCCGAGATAGTCTGCAGCAGGTTGTAGAGATCATGACGAACCCTTTGCTCATCGACGCCATAGTGGGCGACCGTTTCCTCTATCACACCCTCGACGTCGGGCCCCCTCTCCGGATCATAGAGTCTGCTCAGGATGAAGAGGGCCGTCTCGTTGAGAAAGTTGAGCCTGTTGGGCCGCATGATGATAAGCCCGTCTTCCGGCCGGATATAGATATAATCTCGCGTGGCATTCACCAAATGCGTGGCGAACCCTTGGAGGTCCATGGTCTGACCGTTGCCCTGCTGCATCAGAAGTTGCTCACACAAGCCGAATGGCAGGCGCTGTGACAGGCACTGTGACACACGCAGGCTGAATGGCAAGCGCTGTGACAGGCGTCGTGTACGCACGCGCTGTGGCAGGCATCGTGCACGCAAGCGGAGTGACATGCACTGTGACAAGCGGCGTGGCAGGCGTCGTATCCCGCCTCGGTTCCCTCACCCTGACCAAGGGCCTGTTCTATGCGCGCCACGGTGCCCGTCATCACTTCCTCTACGCTTTGCGTGAGGTTGTCGGCCATCCTCTCCATAGGGGCGACGGCTTCCCCGGCGGCGCGGGCTAAAGGGCCGGCTTCCTGTGCCATCTCCGCTGGCGCCGTCGCCATCGCGGGCTGCCGGGGCACTCCTCGATCGCTAAGGATGATCCAAGGCATATAGTTGGGCATGCGCCTGGGTTGTGGGGTGCGATGCGATTCGCGTTCGTATTGCTCCCAGGCGGTCTCAATGCGCCGCTGATAGGTGCGGCGGGTAGCCTCTGGGTCCGCATTCCACATCTTGGGTTGGATGGCGGCCGAGACGGCCTCTAAAATGGCGGAGATCTTTTCCTTGTCGATGGTGCCATCTTCCTGAATGGCGTCCAAGAGCGTCCTCTCATAGGGCTCCAAATCGGCGTCGGGTTTCAGTACCTCCATCTGCAGAGGATGATAGTTCACAATATTCACCACGCCCTTCTGCTGCAGGGCCAGGACGATGAGGCTGATGGTCTTGGTCGAGTTGCCCATATAGAAGGCAGTCTCGATGGCGTTAAGATCGGGCACCACGCCGGGCGTCTGAAAGGTCTCAATCTCGATCTCGGGCGGCTCGTACGCCGGCTTGGGTTCGCGCTTGCGGAGGGCCCATACCAAGAGCCCCAGGACTACCAGCGTCACAAAGCCCCCCACGCATAGGGTCAAGGAGGCCGCTGCCCCGGCAAAGCCCAGGACGCCCGAGGGCATCGGCGTGGGAAGCGCCGTGGCTTTGGTCAAGGGAATGGGGGTTTGTCGTGTGGTGGTGATCGCCTGCGCTGGCAGATAGAAGGTGGGCACCATGTGCGCCTTGGGCAGCAGGTCGTCCTTGCGCATAAAGAGGGACAGCCACGTCTTGCCCGTCGTCTCGTCGGGCGTGGCAAAATAGACCCAGCGATCGAAAGCAGTAGTGTCCTCGACGATGAGGCCGGTGGCGTCCACGATTTTGTCGGTCACCTGTTCGGCCTCGCTGACGCCCTCTGGCAGCTCGATGGGCAGCACGTAGCGGATCTCTTGGCGGGCGACGGGCAGACTCCACTGGAAAGGGGCCCATCCGATGACGCGGTAGGGCTCTCCGTCGATGGTGGTCTCGTCGAATACCGAGCGGTCCACCGTGTAGCGAACGGTGATCTCGTACTGCTGATTCCTGCGCGTCGAGCGCTCAAAGTTAACCTGATAGTATTCCGGGCCCCCGCTCAGGTTCACAGTGAAGGCGCCTTCTGGTCCCTGTCCGCTGGAGGAGATGATGGTATGGTGGTTGGGGAAAGGGCCCAACTCCCTTATCTTGTTGCGTCCGCCCTCAAGTTCTGTGAAGGTCAGCGCGTAGCGGACGTTCAAGCGCCCATCGTTCAGCACCACGACGTAGGCGTCGACTTTGTCCAGAGCGACGGGATCCTGCGCAAGGCAGGGCGACGCCGCTCCCAATAGGATGACGAACAGGATTAGGACAAGGGCTAGTTTTCTTCTCATTGCTTCCTCCAAACACGGGCCATCTTTTGCCACAGGACACGGCAGACGAACTCGGGCAGGGCCAGCATGCGTCGCCAGCGCCATGGCTCGTGGATCAGTCGGTGCAGCCACTCCAGCCCCCTCTCACGGAGCCATGCGGGGGCCCGCTGCGTGACGCCGGCGATGAAATCGAACGCGCCCCCAACCCCCATGCAGACGGGGACATCGAGTCGCTCCAGGTTGCGGTGAATCCACAGATCCTGTTGCGGCGCGCCATAGGCTACGAACAGGATCTGGGGCGCGGCCGCCGTGATGCGGGACACCAGTTCGTCGTCGCGGGCGGGATCGGGCGAGCCAGGAAAGGTGTCCGCGATCCGGAGCCCCTCGTTCTCCCGCTGCAAGATGGCGGCCGTCCTTTTCGCTACCCCCGGCGCGGCACCCAGGAGAAACAGGCTGTATCCCTGCTTGGCGCTCATCTGCGCGATCAAAGGCAGGGTGTCCGAGCCTGTGACCCGCTCCCGCAGAGGCGTCCCCAGTACGCGTGAGGCCCACAGCAAACCGTGCCCGTCGGGCAGGGCCAGGTCGGCCTCGTCGAGCACACGGTGAAAGGCGGTGTTGCGCTGTGCTTGCATCACAAATTCCGGATTCACCGTCACGATCTGATGCGGTGTTCCCTCCTCCACGTACCCTTGAATGATCTCCAGCGTTTCGCTGGTGGTCACGTTGTCCACCCGTACGCCCAAAATGTCAACTGAGGCGATGTTCACGCGTGCTCGCCTCCCACATTCTCCAAAGCGGCCAGCACCGTTCGTGCGCAACGCTCCCAACTGAACCTCTCCACCTGCTTTCGTCCTCGCCCTATCATTTCCTGACGAAGCGTGGCGTCGTGATATATGCGGGCCATGGCCCGAGCCCAGCCCTCCGTATCATGGGGAGATACATACAGAGCGGCGTCCCCCGCCACCTCGGGCAGCGAGGAGGTATCGGAGCAGATGACGGGCGTGTCGCAGGCCATGGCCTCCAGGATGGGCAGGCCAAAGCCCTCGTATAGGCTGGGCAACACGTAGGCCAGCGCGCCGCTCAACAGAGCCGGCAGGTCCTGGGAAGGCACATATCCCGGCAGCACCACGCGCTCGTCGAGCCCCTTGCTGTGAGCCAACTCCACGATGTCCTCGCACTTCCAGCCCCTCTTGCCGGCCAACACCAGCCTGACGTCGTCCGGGATCGCGCCTCTGGCGATAAGCGAGGAAAAGGCCTTCAGAAGCGTATCCAGGTTCTTGCGCGGCTGCAGGGTGCCCACATAGCAAAAGTAACTCCTGCCTGTATCATATGTATGGCGTATCCGGTCCAGTTTCGCAGGATCCGTTACCGGCGCCAGCCCCGGCGTGCCCGCGGGATAGGCCACCACGATCTTTTCCGCGTTCACTTTATAATGCGAGACGAGGTCCTGCCGCGTTGCTTGCGAATCGGCGATGACCCGCTGCGCGCTGCGCACGTTGAAGCGCGTGGACAGGTCGAGATACCAGCGTCCCCATCGCGTATGGGCCTGTGGGTGGTGAAGATAGCCCAGATCGTGTACACTCACCACACAGCGACGCGGATGCAGCAAGGGCACAACGTGTGCCGGAACATAGAGGACGTTGGGCGGGTGAAGTGTCACCTCCCACGCTAGGCGCAGATGAGTCCACAATCTGGGAAAGGGCATGACGCGCCACTGTACCCGCTCGTTCCTGATGAACAGACCTGCCTGGGGCGGTTGGTTGAAGTAGAGACGGAAATGATGAGCGCCCCCTACCTCGATCAACTTGCGAATGAGATACAGCGAATAATTCTCGGTGCCCGTTCGCTGGGTCACGGCTGTGCGGCTGGCATCAATACCGATAAGCATCGCGTTTACTCTTGCTTCTCACGCCAGGGCCTGCATGGCGCCTATGCGGGCGAGGCCGGAACAGAAGTGAACATAATCGTGGAGGCCTGCGCCCCCAGCAGGGCCCTTCTGACGTCATCGCGCGTCTCCTCTTCGACCAAGGCGATCATGCACCCTCCCTTGCCCCCACCCGAGAGCTTCGCGCCCAGGGCTCCCGCCCTTTGGGCCGCCTCGATCAGCATATTCAGCTCGGGGCCGGATACGCACAGTTGAGATAGGAGGTCTTGGTTGGCGTTCATGAGTCGCCCCACACGAGGGAGCTCTCCCTCCGCCAACGCCTCCTTGCCGCGCCGCGTCAGGTCGCCGATCTCCTCGAACAGCATCTCGTACAGGGCGCGTTTCCTCTCCCACTTGGCGCGTACCGCGGCCACGGTGTCTCGCGTCTTGGAGGGAATACCAGTATCGGCGATGAGCAAATTCAGGGGCTTGCCTATGGCAACTGTGTCCACTTTTCCTTGCGCGAAATAGACGGGCTTCTCATAGGCCACGACGGTATTGTCGATGCCGCTGGGTGTGCCATGAAGAATGACCTCGGTTTCGTAGACCAGTTGAGATACCGTTTCGGGCGACATATCGCGCCCATAGTGAGCCGCCAGGGCGCGCACCATGGCCGTGGCCACCGCCGTGCCGCTGCCCAGCCCGCTGGCGATGGGAAGTTGCGAATGGACTGCGATGCGCAGGGCTTCGCTTTCAGGATCCAACTGCAAATGCTCCAGCGCGTTGCGCACCGTAGCCTGAAGGGGGCGTGCGTGGTCGTCCTCATATGTTTGATCGAGATGATACTCTTGAGATAGATCCTCCGCTACGATCCGTACGCCTTCCCCTGGATCAAGGGGCGTGACGACCGCTTTAGCCCGCCTGTCAGAAATGGGGATGGCGATAGCGGGTCTCCCGTAGACCACGGCATGCTCACCGAACAGGATCACTTTACCCGCTGCAGAAGCGCTTGCCACGTGTCTCCTCTTGTTTCATTTGCATCGTAAGGACTATACGGTGTCAGCTATGTGATGTCAAGCCTGCACGTAACGACAAAGTGTCTACTTCGTCGTGGGTCTCAGATGGCGGCGGTTGGCGAAGCGGACGCTTCGCGCTACGTGATCGTATTGTAGCGACAGGGCGTTTGCTCCGTCCATCGCCTTGCTACGGGAAATGACCAACTGTATAATCAGCCTTGTAGGACTCAGGCTCAATGATTCATAGCGTGTCGCGTCCCCCAGTATTTGGTAGAGAGATCTTGTCGGAGGAATTTGATGATCATCAAAAAAGAGGGCAAGGAACCGGGCACGATGTTGGTGATTTTTCGCCTACACAAGAGCGTCATGGCCGACTCGGTGTACGTTGTAGGCGATTTCAATAATTGGAATCGTCATTCTCATCCCATGAAGCGCTCCGAGGATGATGAGATGTGGGAGCTTAGCCTTGAGCTCGAGAAGGGCAATACCTATCAGTTCCGCTATCTGATCGACGGCAATAACTGGCAGAACGATTGGCACGCCGATCGCTACGTGCCAAACCCCTTTGGCGGCGAGAACTCGGTGATCGAAACCTAGAGGGCAGACTGCCGGCCCGTTTACCCGACACCTTTGCCGTGTGGTGAGGATAGCGGTGCCAAATAGTTAGGAGATCCTTTATGCTTACGCCAGTACGTCATCATCCTTGGGACGTGTCCCCCAAAGAAGCCATCGCCATACAGGAGGAGCTAGCCGCGCACATCGATACATCCGATGCTCTGGAGGGTTGTGAGAGCGTGGCAGGTATCGACGTGGGCTTGGAAGGGGAGGTGGTGCAGGCCGCCGTCGTGGTGCTGACCTTTCCCGATCTGAAAATCGTGGAACGGGTGCGCGCCGAGCGCCCCCTGACCTTTCCCTATATTCCTGGTCTGCTCACCTTCCGCGAGGCGCCCGTCATCCTGGACGCCCTGGCCCGCCTGGAGCGGGAGCCTGATGTCCTCATCTTTGATGGTCAAGGGTATGCGCACCCGCGGCACATGGGACTTGCCACTCACGTGGGCGTCCTCCTCGACTACCCCACGGTTGGCTGTGCCAAATCCCGCCTGTGCGGCACCCACGAGGAGCCGGGACCCTGGCGGGGACAGTACACGTGGCTTAGAGATGGGGGAGAAATCATTGGCGCCGTGGTGCGGACGCGCACAAACGTAAACCCCGTCTTTATCTCCATTGGCCATAAGATATCTCTCCAGCGTGCCGTGGATCTCGTCTTCCGCTGTGGGGGCGGATACAAACTGCCCGAGCCTACGCGTTGGGCCCATCGCGTGGTTTCGGGAACGGCCTAGTCGAGAGGCAACGGGTTGGGAATGATGACACGGCGGCGTTACCTGCTCTTGGTGCCTTTTCTCTTTATACTCTCCTTAGGCCCGGCGTCCTTTCGACGGTCGATCTCCGCTGATTCGGAGGGCTTTGCTGGCACTGTGGTGGATATGGTCACAGAGTCCCCTATTCCCGATGCGGAGGTCCGTGTGGATGGCGAGGCGACGGTCACCGATGCAGGGGGGCGTTACAGGCTGTCCGCGGCGCCCGGTGTTCACGAGGTTCGCGTCCGTGCGGCGGGCTACATTGGCGTGACGCGCGGGTGGTGCACGCTGGAAAAGGGCAAATGGGCGGAGGTCGATTTTGAGATGGTGCCGCGCCATCCCGACAAAGTGGCGGCGGCCATCATCGACGAGAAGATGATGCAGGTCAGCCAGGCGCCCCCGCCGGACCTAACCAACGCGATCAGCGAAAAGGGATACGCCCTGTCCTCAGTAGAGCAGGTGCCCGAGACGATCCGCGTGTTGATGCCCGATGACTCGGTGGTGGTGATGCGAATGGAGGAATACCTCAGGGGCGTGGTGCCTGCAGAAATGTCCCCTTACTGGCCGCCTGAGGCGCTGCGGGCCCAGGCGGTGGCCGCCCGCACCTATGCGGCTACCCGCCATGCTCACGAGGATAAGGGAGCCGACGTCTGCACCACGAGCCATTGCCAGGTCTGGGGGCCCACTCACTATGAGACCACGGACCAAGCCGTGGAAGAGACACACGGTGTGTCGGCTACTTTTGATGGGCGCCTCATTTATGCTTTCTTTTTTGCCCACTGTAACGGACACACGCGCAGCAGCAAAGAGGTGTGGGGCGGAGACCTTCCCTATTGTCAACCTGTGGAGTGCCCCTGTGGTCACTCTGAATTATACGGTCATGGGGTGGGCATGTGTCAATGGGGGGCGCGGGCTTTGGCCGAGGAAGGGTATACTTACAAGGATATCCTCAAGCATTACTATACGGGGGTGACGGTGGACGATATGCCAAGGGGATCGGTATCGGTTCCAGAGTGGAACCGATCTACAGCGATCACCTTGACGTTCTCCCATGTCGTTGGCGCGGCCGTGCAGTTGAGCAACGACTGGGTCTGGGAGGGGGAGGACGAGGAGCTCTATCACTGGGTGGGTACAGGACGTGTGGTGAGCGATACCCAGGCCCTGAACGGATGGGCCTGGTTCGGGGAGGGGGGTGTCGATAGTCCCGGCGCTTGGTACGGCCCCTATGCCTGTGATCTCCCTGATGGGCAGGACTATGACGTGTACTTTCGCCTCAAGACGTCGGACAACACTCTGGCGGAGGGGATTGCCACCCTCGACGTGGTGGACAATCTAGGAGAGGACTATCTGGTGGAAGGGGACCGTTGCTACGACGAGAGACCTTTGATGGGCACGGATTTCGCCCAGAGTGGACGATACGAGGAGTTTCGTCTCGCACTGAACTATGGTAGCGTCTGGCCTACGTGTAGCGATCCAGATATCAAGGACGGTTTGGAGTTCCGCACCTGGTTCAACGGCAAGGGGGACCTTTATCTGGATCGCGTGACGGTATTTCAGCGTCCGCAGCCTGTGTCGCCTTCCATAGTCTGGAATGTGCGCGAGGAGGAGGGTCCCCAGGAGGTCATAGTACGCTTTTGGGATGGGGATGGGGACAGATACGATCAGGTGGTGGTGACGGTCAATGTGGATATGAGCGCTCCCCAATGGTTGTCCTATGGCTCCCGCAGCGCTGAGGTGCAGGACGCCCTCTCGGGGCTGGACGCCGAAAGTGCCGTCTGGTGCGATTCTTGTGACGGCGGCGTCAGTTGGAGCGAGTGGCGGACGCTCTCTTTGACGGCCACAGTGGGCATCACAGAGCCCCTGCGGCTCACGGCCCCACCCGAGGCGGAGGGCCATGTGCGCTTTCGTATCCAAGACGTGGCAGGAAACGTGAGCGAGAGCGATCCCATCGCACTGGCGCCGTCTCCGACGCCTTCGGCCACTCCCTCGCCTACGCGACCTTTTACGGAGGAGTGCCTCATGCCCCTCATCCTCAAGGCCGCTGACGAATAGGCATCAGCGGCTGGGAATGCGCAGTTTCTGCCCCGGATGGATCTCTTCTGGAGACTGCAGCCTGTCCCTGTTCGCTTCCCACACCGCTTTCCAGGAGACGCCGAACTGTCGCGCGATGCTATACAGGGTGTCTCCTTGCTGCACCGTATAGTATTGCACCTGGTCACCCGGTCTTGTCGGCGTCACGATGGCGGGGAAAAGCGTTTCATCCTGGCTTGGGCCGGTGGTGGCGTCCATAGGTGGCGAAGGAGACTCCACGGATGGGGAGGGAGACGTTGGTAGGTCTACTGGCGTGAGAGGTTGCCCCAGGCGCACGTCCAGTTCCTGGTTGGCCTGCAGATCCACCGATTGCTCGCCCATAGATACGTTGACCACGCCGTCGTACACAGCCACGTAAGCGTGGTTCTTGCTTAGCAGATCACACTCAAAGATGGTGCCCCGAGCCTGGACGGTGGCCACGCGGGTCTCAATGGTGAAGCGCATGCCCTTGAAAAGCATGTGTCTGATATGCGTCAAGGTCTCACCCTTATGCAGAGCCAGCGTGGTGACCAGGGCGCGAGAAATGGGACTCTCGTACAGTTCGAGGATGGTCAGTTCCGTTTCACCGCGCAGTTCCACCGTCTCGCCGCTGGCAAAGGTCAGCTTGGCCTTGGCCTCGGGGGCTGTCTGTATATCGTCGCCGCTCTGCAGGGTGGCCTTTTTCCCCTCTTGTAGGGGAGGATCTGCCCCTGCATCCGCACGGGTGACGGTGGCCTCCCCACTCAGCACCGTCAAGGTCGCCGTCGTGGGCATGGGTTTGTTGCGATGCTTCAGCCAGTTAAACGCCCCCAATGCGGCGATGATGGCCAAGACGAGGAGGAGGACGGAGACCGTACGCCGGTCGGAGCTATCCAGTTGTGGCGATCTGTAGGACATACGGCCTCCTGGCACAGTGAGAGGGTGGCCTCGTAGGCGGACGCTCTGCGCACAGCAGCGGTGGGCACCGGATCATCATCGTAGCCTCATTCCAGGTGAAATATCTCTGTCATACTCTTCCAAGGGTTGGCCTCACCGTCGGTTTCCATGAGTTGGCTCATCTTTTGTTGCCAGCGTTCAGATGCCGCGTTGCCTTCCATGGAGGCCAATGCCGTCTCCAGATCTTCCTCCACCTTGAACTCGCCATTTCGTCCCGACGGCTATTTGATCTCCACGCTATAGCTTCCACTTCCATACACAACCCGAATATAGTATCGTTCTCCTTCGAAACCACTGAGAACGTCCTGGCCAAACTCAAAGGTCTTTGTCATACCAGGCCCGATGC
>JAYENT010000059.1:0-32781 GCA_034722245.1 Chloroflexota bacterium | reverse complement strand
GGCTATTTGATCTCCACGCTATAGCTTCCACTTCCATACACAACCCGAATATAGTATCGTTCTCCTTCGAAACCACTGAGAACGTCCTGGCCAAACTCAAAGGTCTTTGTCATACCAGGCCCGATGCTGCCCTCATACCATATTTCGTTCTGGTCAGGGTCGAGAAGGGAGACGGTCATCGACTCGGCATCCTCGTCGGGGCTAAAGTTGACAGTCTGGCCCACTTTTGGAATGAACCAGTACCAGTCCTCCTCATCAAAGTCGCCGATTTGGCCTGAAAAGGTCAGATCGGTCCCCACCTCGAGGGCGTCAACCTCCTCATCCCCGGCGTCGCCGCCCGAATCGGCATCGTTCTGGCTTTGCGAGGAGAGTTCGAGGCTGTAGCCGCCGTTCCCATACTGAACGCCCACATAGTATACACCGCCCGAGGAGCTGCTCATCAGCTTGCTGACTTGCTTGGTCACCGTGGGGCCTATACCGCCTTCATACCAGATTTCGTTCTGGTCAGGATCGAGAAGTGAGACGGTCATCGACTCGGCATCCTTATCGGGGGTAAAGGCCACGTTCAGAAGGTGTCCGTTGGCGACGTCGAACTTGTACCAGTCCTTCTCGTCAAAATCGCCGATTCGGCCTGAGAGGACCCGGTCGCTTTCTACCTCAAGGGCGTCAACTACCTCATCCCCGGCGTCGCCGCCCGAATCGGCATCGTTCTGGCTCTGCGAGGAGAGTTCGAGGTTATAGCCGCCGGTGCCGTATTGAACCCCCACATAGTACGTGCCGCCCGAGGAACTGCTCATCAGCTTGCTGACTTGCTTGGTCACCGTGGGGCCTATACCGCCTTCATACCAGATCTCGTCCTGGTCAGGATCGAGAAGTGAGACGGTCATCGACTCGGCATCCTCATCGGGTGTGAAGGCTACGTTCAGAAGGTGTCCGTTGGGAACCTCAAACTTGTACCAGTCCTGATCATCCTCCCCCAAGATGCCGGCGAACTGGCCCATCGAAATCTCTGTGGCTTGCCCAGGTCCATTGTTGGGTTCTACTTCGTCTTCTCCTTCCGGTGCCAGCGTGGGCCTTGCCTCAGCAGACGTTGGAGTAGCTTCTACTTCAGTAGATTTTGTTGCCGTGACTTCTGTTGTTGGCCCCATCTCTGTCGTCGGGGTGGCCTTTGACCCACAGGCCACCAGGGGAAAAAGTGCGCCTAATGTGATCAAAAAGAACCAGAACCTGTCCTTTGTCATCAGAACCCCCTTTCTCTAAAAAGTGTAAATGAGCTTCGTTGAGTGCATGTGGTTGAGCGCCCAATGATGAACTTGCACTTCTCATCCACGATCCAAACAGTCTCTTGTATGGTCAAGTTGCACGGGTTCATTCTCCCTTGTCAGCCAATCCCGCACTTTTTCCGCAATAGTCTCCGTGGGCACCTCCCGGGCATCAAACCAATGAATGGTTGGGTCTGAGAGCTTGAACCAGTTGTACTGCTGGCGCACGATACGATGCGTGCGCGTCTTGATCGCCGAGACCGCCTCGTCGAGGGTCGCCTCATCCCGCAGATAGCGCCCGATCTCGGGATAGCCCACGGCGGACATGGAGGGCAGGTCGAGATCGTATCCCCGCTCCAGCAGATACTCCACCTCCTCTACGAGCCCCTCCTCGATCATGCGATCTACCCGCGCATCGATGCGCTCGTAGAGATCGGGGCGCGGCATGGTTAGCCCTATCTTGAACGTATCATAGTTCGGGAGTTTCTTTTTCTGCAATTCGGAGATGGGTGTCCCCGTCTCCTCATAAACTTCTAGGGCGCGAATGACACGTCGCACGTTGTTGGCGTCAATGCTCTCCGCCGCTCCGGGATCGACCTCCTGCAGGCGCTCGTGAAGAACCTCGGCCCCCACGCGCTCCACTCTCTCTTTGAGGCGTCGGCGGAGTTCCCTGTTGGGCGGCACCTCGGGAATCGTCCATCCCTCCAGCAGCGCCCTCACGTACAGTCCCGTGCCGCCCACCAGCATGGGCAGCCCGCCCCGCTCCCAGATGTCATGGATGGCGTGGGAGGCCAGCCGCTTATAGTGGGCGAGGGTCAGCTTCTGGTCCGGATCCACCACGTCGATGAGGTGATGGGGCACGGCGGCGCGCTGTTCCGGGGTGGCTTTGGCCGTGCCGATATCCATGTAGCAGTAGATCTGCCGCGAATCGGCAGAGATGACCTCGCCATCGAAACGCTTTGCCAGGTCGATGGACAAGGCCGTCTTGCCCACGGAGGTGGGCCCCACGATCACCACAAGTTTGATTTCATCCATAGTGGTCGACTGATCTACTCCCATCCATTAGAGGACGATGTCATTCCACGCCGACGCCGGGTATAAGGTTGAAACGCCCCACCCGATTCTGTCTATCCAGTTCGATGGCCACCAGATCCAGGCGCCAGCTGACGTCACCTATCTCGTGCTGGGCTAGATAGGTCTGGGCCAACGCGGTCAGTCGCTCGATCTTATCCTGGGTCAAGCCATCCTCGGGGAGGCCGCTGGCATGGCCGTGGCGCGTCTTGACCTCCACAAAGACCCAGCACGGTCCGTCCCGGCAGATGATATCCACCTCGCCCCGCGAGCCGTGCCAGTTGCGTTCCACGATCTCGTAGCCGCGCTTTACCAGCGCCTGGACAGCCAGCGTCTCCCCCAGATTGCCTATGGCCTTCGTATTATCCATCGGCTCTATGCGCCTCTTTGTGATCGACGGATCCGCTGCTACCATGTAATTATTCTAGTGTAACGCCGAACAGAGGGCAACTATTCCTTGCCCCGTCGTTTGACTTGAGGGCTGTTACGGAGCATACTTTGTAGTAACAGGAGAGAATAGTCGGCGCCTCCTCCTAAAGCGTTGGAGAGGCGCGTTAGTGTGCTTTGGAGGCTTTTACTCATATGAGCGCTTTCAGTGGCGGATATACGGGGCGTATGCTGCGCGTGGATCTCGATAGCCATGCCATTAGTGTGGAGGAGACGCCCGACGTAGAGACGTGGCTGGGCCCCAGGGGATGGAATGCCCTCATCGGTTGGCGGGAAGTGGGGCCAGAGGTGGGGCCCTTTGACGCGGAGAACCGGCTGGTTTTCTCGGTGGGGCCGCTGGTTGGCACCTCGGCGCCCACGGCGGGGCGCACCACCGTGTCCAGCGTCATGCCCAGGGGCTATCCCCAGCCTGTGTGGTCCACAGCGAGCATGGGAGGCTATTGGGGCTCGGAACTCAAGTACGCGGGCTATGACGGTGTCATCGTGCAGGGGCAGAGCAATCGTCCCGTCTATCTATTGATCGAGGATGACGAGGTGAGCCTGGAGGATGCCCAGGATCTGTGGGGCAAGGGCACCTTTCAGACCCAGCGAGAGCTCAAGGACAGGCATGGCGATGCGTGTCAGGTTGCCACCATCGGGCCGGCCGGGGAGAACCGCGTGCGTTTTGCCAGTATCATCCATCGGCTGTCCAATGCTGTGGGCAATGGTGGGCTGGGCGGCGTCATGGGTGCCAAGGGGCTCAAGGCCATCGTCGTCCGTGGCACGCGGGGGGTAGAGATCGCGGAGCCGGAGGCCTTTCTGGAGGCCGTCTCCTACGTGTGGAATCTGGTCAGGGGCGGTCTGGCCGGGGTCGGGCAGGCGGAGGGCTATCCCTTGGTTGCCTGCACCCAGGGTTGTTCTGTCAGATGCGGCACGAGCATACGCCACTGCCCGGCGGCACACGAGGGCGATCTCCCCGTCAAGATGCAGAAATGCAACAACGGCGCCTGGGCGAACGGTTCCCATCCCGAATATGAGGGCGTTTTCGTCGATGGGCAAAGAATGTATATCCCACGTCCCCCAGGAATGGGCGAGGCAGGGCTCGACGTCAGCAATCTGGTCGAGGATATGGGGCTTACCAGTTGGGCCTATTCCACCTGGTATCGCTATTTTGCCGGATTGAAGGAACTGGGCATTGACAGAATCGACGGCCAATTCTTTGACTTGGAGAACCCAGAGTGGTGGCGTCGGTGGGTTCTGGACGTGTCCCATCGGGAGGGGCTGGGGGACGAATACGCCGAGGGGCTGGCGCGATTCTACGACAAGCACGAGGTAGGCCCTCGCTATCTGGCCGACTTTATCGAGTCATCGGGCAGCCGCGGACACGCCTGGCACCGCGAGGGGCGCACTCTGGAGCCACATCCAAGCCCCTTCTGGGAGTATTCGGCCCTCTTGTACGCCGTGGCCACCCGAGACGTGACGCCCAGCACCCACGGCTTCTTTTTCCTGAACGGGCTCTATGGCTATCCCGATGCGCCCAAGGACCCCTCCGAGATATCCCCTGCCCTGCAGGAACTGGCGGAGATGATCTACGGCGCGCGAGAGGCCGTCTATCCGGGCATCGAGCACGTGGAGCACGTGACCGCCTGGCACCAGCACCGGGCCATCATCAAGGACTCCATGTCCGTCTGCGACTGGATCTTTCCCGTCACGCGGCGCACTTTTACCAGCGAGGAGGAGCGAGAGAGAGCATTGGAGAAAGGTGGCGGGGCCATCTATGGCGACATAACGGCGGAGGCGGTCATGTACCGGCCCTGTACCGGCATCCCCCTCAGCATGGCCGAGATGGAGTGGCCCATCGCCGAGCGTGTCTTTAACCTGGAGCGCTGCCTGGATATTAGGAATTATGGCCGCTCTCGCGAACGCGATGAGGACGTCATCACTCACTATCAGTGGTCCGAAAAGACGGATGGCACGCACATCAGCGAGGACGCCGGGGAGTTCCGCCAGTTGCTGGAGCGCTACTATGCGTTGCGCGGGTGGGACGAGGAGACGGGCTGGCCCACGAGGGAGAAACTGGAGGAACTAGGCCTGGAGGACGTGGCCGAGGAGATGGCCCGCCTGGATAAGCTTCCCGCTTCCTCCTGAGCGATGGCGCTCAGTCCCCGATACGGAATTCTGGAATTCTATCCTCTATGAGGCGCAGCCCGAATCCCGGGCTGTCCCCGACTGTCAGGTAACCGTCGGTGGGCACCGGTTCCCCGGCAAAGACCGACTGTACTGCTTCCTGTTCCGTAAGGGGCAATCCCTCGGCCAGGGGGCAGTTCTCATGGGCGAGGATAAAGTGCAGCGACCAGGCCATGCCACCCCGGTGAGGCAAGACGGGGATATCGTATTCCGTAGCTAGGTCGTAGATTCGCAAAAGCTCGCTCAGTCCGCCCGTCCAGCGAATATCCGGTTGGATGATGTCGGCGCCCTCGGTCTCCAAGAGGGGGCGAAAGGCGTGATGCGTATAAAAGTGCTCGCCCGTGGCGATGCGGGTGGAGTCGATCTTCCGTCGCAGTTCGCTGTAGCCGGCGATATTGTTAGGCAGGAGGGGCTCTTCGATAAAGGCGAGTCCATAGGGCGCCAGGATGTGCGCCATCTCTATGGTGTACTCGACATCCCACGTGCAGCTGCAGTCGATCATCAGGTCCACGTCGGGGCCGACCTGCTCACGGGCGGAGGCGATAAAGGCCTCGTTTTTGCGCATGCCCTCCTGGCCGTCCAGCGGTCCGTAGGGGGCGCCGAATTTGACACCGGCAAAGCCCCGCTCCTTGGCCCACGACGGCTCGCGGTTGGTCACGTAAACGGGCACGCGCTCCTTTCGCTTCTCGCCCAGGATATCGTAGACGGGCTTGTCCGCCTGCTTGCCTCGCAGATCCCAGAGGGCGAGATCGATGCCGCTCATGGCCATGAGCACGATGCCCGCCTGGCCGTAGCGAATGGTGGCACGGTACATCCTCTCCCATAGGGATTGGGTCTTGACAGGGTCCTGCCCCAGGAGCAGGGGTTTGAGATAGTGCTCGATCACATAAGCGCCTGGGTGGCCCCCTCCGCCAAGGCCCAGCCCCACGAGGCCATCGTCACTCTCGATCTCCACCAGCACGGAGCCGGGCGTGCGCGGTTTGTAGCCTGGCCCGACCTCTCTCGTTCTATCGTCGGCGGCGATGCGCGTACTGTGCGCCTCAGGACGAGACCACAGGGCCCTTTCCAAAAGTACGGTGGGGCGTATATCGGTGATCGGCATAGTGGGCTTATCCTTCGCGGTGTTTTGGACATTTGATTCTCTGGGCGTACGCAAGTGTTGTGGATGACTCGCTATTCCTCGTCCGCCTAGCCTATTTTAGGACTGCAGAATGGCGCTGCCATTCTGCGAGGCCACCTTCGGTGGCCCGGCCTCACGAGCTGGCTTCAGACGGCGAAAGTCGGGGCACGAACCCGAATATGCTCGGCCTAAAGTCCAGCGCAAAGGCGCTTCGCGCCGGGCGTCGACCTGCGTCGACGCATCTGGACAGCATCCAAGGGTGTGCTTACGTTACTTGTGCCTACTCAGACTCTTCTTTCTGATGGGCTCAATGGTTCCAACAGACTTTGCGTGCCCCCGATTCTGTTTCATCTTTGACATGAGCGAGTCGAAAGGTTAAGATATCTCTTCGTTGCGCGTCGCCAACCATTTTAGCTGGCTTGTGGCGCGTGTCAACGCAGAATAATAGCCGCCTTTTCCTCGTTTCACACAGCCCCAGATTCTCCCCGCTCAATTCCCAGCGCATAGGGTCGGCTTGCGAGCTACAGTCTTCTCGCTCTTGTGGGCGAGGGGATCATATAGATCTGAATTCAGCAAACAAGGAGCATACATTGGCACAGACTACCACCAAAGATCACGAAGAGAGCCCTACGACAGGCATTCGCTACAGTCGTCTCGTGAACGAACTGCCCATCTACTATGGGTGGGTGATCGTCGTTGCCTCCGTCATTGGCCGCGTCATGACCAGTCCGGGGCAGACCTACACCATCTCCATCTTTATCGAGCACTTCATCGCCGATCTGGGCATCAGCCGCTCGTTGGCGAGCACCCTCTATACCATCGGCACGCTAGCGGGCGGCCTTAGTCTGCCCTTTGTGGGACAGCAACTTGATAAGCGCGGCCCCCGGGTGATGGCGGGCGTCATAACGGTACTGTTCACCTTGGCCTGTATCTACATGGGATTCGTGCAGGGGCCCATCATGCTCGGGTTTGGGTTCGTCCTCCTGCGCATGCTGGGACAGGGCAGCCTGTCCATGATCAGCAGCAACGTGATCAATCGCTGGTGGGTGCGGCGCCGGGGGACTGTGCTGGGTATCGCTGGCGTCCTGTCCTCCGTCTTGGGCAGTGGCCTCTTTCCCTCATTGGTGTATGCCCTGATCGGGCGTTTTGGGTGGCGTTCCACCTATCCTCTTTTGGGACTGCTGGTGGCTGTGGTGATGCTGCCCGTGGGATTACTCCTTTACCGGAGTCAACCGGAGGATTATGGTCTGGAGCCCGATGGTGGCATGGCAGACAAAGATAAAAGAGGAAGGGATGAACAGGCGGCAGAGGAAAACTGGACGCGGGCCGAGGCCGTGCGCACGGCCGCATTCTGGAGCGCGGGGTTGGGACTGGCCGCCATATCCATGCTTGGCACGGGACTTCAATTCCACATGGTGAGCATCTTTCGCGACAGCGGCCTACCCGAGGGTGCGGCGGCGGCCGCCTTTCTCCCCATCGCTGTGACGGTGGGGATAGTTAATCTGACCAGCGGCATGCTCGTGGACCGTATTCCCGTGCGCTTTCTCCTGTGTGTGGCCTTGTTGCTGCAGGCCACCTCGCTGGTGATGGCGCCCCGTCTGCAGGGCAGGACCATGGCGTCGATTTACGGTGTCGTGATGGGGATGACCACCGGGTTGCAGTTCACGGTCAGCACGGTCATCTGGGCGACCTATTATGGGCGTCGCCATCTGGGCAGCATCAGGGGCGCGGCCTCTCTGGTGACCATCGGCGGCTCGGCTTTGGGGCCCATGCCCATGGGTGTAGCCAGGGATCTGCTTGGCAGCTATGATCTGGCCCTGACGGTGGCCGCTGCATTGCCTCTGGCTCTGGCCCTGTTGGCTCTCACCGTGCGCCGACCGACCAGAGAGGAGCCCGTCGCGGCCGGTGCATCCTAATTGCGCCTGTCCAATGAGTGGTTTCCTCGCCCCAGACTTGCGCACGGATCAGCGAGTTCGCACATGTCGGGAGAGTGGGCAGGTCGGAATGGCCTTCCGGCTTTAGCTTACCTTCCGCAGGCGGCCCTTGGAGGCGTCGATCTCTTTGACCAGGCTGCGCCGGAAAAAGCGCACCGTCACCCACTCCTGTCCGTCCCGTACCTCGGAGGAGAGCACGACGCCCCCGCCGTAGGGGCTCAGCTTCACGCGGTCACCTTTTTGGAAGCGCTGGGTGACGGCGGTCTTCTCCTCGGCGTGGCCCACGTAGGCGCGTACGTCCTTGCGCCGCCAGGCCTCCAGGGCCTCCAGCGCCCGTTCCCGGCTGAAGGCCGCGTTTTCCGGCGAGAGGGGGGCGATGCCCTCGCGCGTCTCGGTGGACGTCTCTGCGCCAGCGACCAGGGCGCCCAGGATGGTCTCGGCCCCAGCCTTGCTCAGGGACTCGTTGCGCTGCCGGCAGGTGCCCGACTGGATGCAGGCGGGGCATCCGTCGCGGCAGGGGCAACCGTCCACGGTCTCGTAGGCCAGGCGCAGCAGATCCTCGGCGCCGCGGTAGGCCGCCTCGGCCAGGCCGATGCCCCCCTCGTAGCCGTCGTACACAAAGACGGCGGGGCCCACGCCCTGGTGGTCGCTGTCGTAGAAGCCGTCCACGTCTCGGCGGTCGCACATCACCAGCAGGGGCATAACGCCGGTCAGCAGGTGCTGCACGGCGTGGAGCCCCGAGGCCAGGAGATCGTGCTCGTCGCCGTCTTCTTCAGGGGAGGTGGCTTGCGGCATGCGCGCCCCGATCTCGCGGGGCAGGGCGAGCCACATGGCCGTGGTGTGCAGGCGCAGGGTAAAGGGGTAGTCCAGGTTGACGCGCCTGACCATCTCATCGCTGCCCAGGCGCAGTTCCTGATAGCCATAGATGGTCTCTTCCACCAACACGTCGCCCAGGGAGAGGGTCGCCGTTCCGTCGTCCATGGGCAAGGGCCGGGAAGCATGCACCTCCTCGATGCGCAGTCGCAGGGTGCGGTTGGGCCGCGTATAGTGGAGGGCGCGCTCCTCGCGGACACTGACGGTCCTATGGCGGCGGTCCAGGTAGGTGACGCGGTAGTCATCGCCGCCGTGCTGATAGATGGCCCCCGGGTGTGCCTCACGGTACACGTTGGGCGGGCCGATGGTGCCGATCTGGTTGTGATCCCCATCCAGGATGCGATAGACCTCGCTGCCCGCTGAACGCAGGGCAACCTCCAGGTGGGGCGTGGGCTGATCCCGGGGATAGACCACCCTCTGGCCGCCGTCCTCGGTCGCCTGGGCCTCCAGCAGTTTTTTCTCCTGCAGGCGTTCGATGATCTGTCTCGTCTCCCCGGGCAGGCGGGCCAACTCGGCCGCGTCCATGGGCAATTCGGCGATGGAGCAGAGGAGGTGCTTCAGACGTATGTACTGGTTGTCCAGGTTTACGATGGCTCGCTCGTGGGGCTGGGCGAAAAAGGCCTGGGGATGCTTCACATAGTATTGATCCAGAGGATTCTGCGAGGTCACCAAAAAGATCAGGGCGTCCCGACCCCGGCGCCCCGCGCGACCGGCCTGCTGCCAGGTCGACATAATTGTACCTGGGTAGCCACTGATGATGGCGGCATCCAGTTCGCCGATGTCGATGCCCATCTCCAAAGCGTTGGTGGTGATGACGCCCCGGAGCACTCCCGTCTTGAGGTCGTTCTCGATGCTCTCTCGCTCCTGGGCCAAATAGCCCGCGCGGTAGGAGGCGATGCGGGGCAGGGTGCCCCCGTGGCCCTGGGCCCCAGCCCGTTCGCGGCTCTGGCGTAGCATGCGCTCCGTGAGGCGCCGGGAGCGGGCAAAGACGATGGTGTTATAATCGGCACGGAGGCAGTGCAGGAGGAGATCCACAGTTTCCTCGGTGTAGGAGCGGTGTGCGTTGGAGGCATCGCCCCCGGCGGGACCAGGATTCCACAGGGCAAAATAGCGGCGGCCACTCCCCGCGCCATCCTTATCGACGACGGAGAAAGGGCGTCCCGTCAGCGTCTCCGTGAGCTCCTGGGGATTGGCCATGGTGGCGGAGCAACAGATGAACTGGGGTGACGACCCATAGTACTTGGCCATGCGCAGCATGCGGCGGAAGAGGTGGGCCATGTTGGAGCCAAATATGCCTCGGTAGGTGTGTACCTCGTCGACGACGATGAAGCGCAGGTTGCTCCAGAGCGCTTCCCATTTCTGATGCCATAGGAGAAAGCTGAGGTGCACCATCTCGGGGTTGGTGAGCACGATTTGGGGCTGGCGGGAGCGTATCCGCTTTCGTCTGGCGGTGTCCACGGCGCCGGTGTACTTGGCGATGCCTAGGGCCTCGTGTCCAAGCGTCAGGTTCATCTTGAAAAGGGTTTTGAGCTGGTCGTTTACCAGCGCGTTGGTAGGATAGATGTACAGGGCGCTGGCGGAGCGATCTTCAAGCAGGGCTTCCAGGACGGGGAGGTTGTAGCAGAGGGTCTTGCCGCTGGAGGTCGCCGTGACAACCACCACATCCTCGCCCCGACGGGCCCGCTCCAGAGATTCTACCTGGTGGGTGTAGAGCTGGGAGATGCCCAGGACGTCGAGGGCGCGCTGCAGAGCCTTTGGCAGGGGATATGACGGCGTGGCATATTGGGGCTGCTGGGGAGGATAGCGCTCCACGTGGACGAGCTGTCCGCCTCCTTTTTCCCTTGCCACGGCGACGATGTGCGAGAGCAGTTCCTCTGCAGAGGGAACGGTATCGTCTGCGGGTTCGTCTATCTCTTCGTTGCTAGAGGGCGCTTTGCTCTTGGTATCGTCCGGCATGGTCCTTAATGTGTGTGGATTCTGGTGATGCGAGAATCAAGTTCGTGCTCTTGTTTTGGTATAAGCCCTGCCGCCCTATGAAGATTAAGAAGACAAGCGGGCAATAGGACTGCCCCGTGAACCGTCGGCTCAAAGCCGACGTCTATTCTCATCAAGTGCGTTGAAAACGCACTAAACCATGCATTCCATATCGCTCATGGAACCCGTTTCCAACGGGTTTTCTTTAGCAGACGTGGATTTCAATCCTCGGCTGAGGACTCTCGCTGTTCTCTGAAATAGGCCACCGTGCGCTCCAGCCCCTCCCTGAGCCCGACCTCGTTCTTCCATCCCAGAACCTCTTGTGCCTTCTCGGCGTCCAGGTAGGTGCGGAACACGTCACCCGGTTGCGCCGGTGCGTGCTTCCCCTCCCGGGGGAAGCCGGTGATCTCTTTGAGATGATCGAATACGCGGTTGATGCTCGTGCCCACGCCCGAGCCCAGGTTGAGGATCTCGCCGCTGCCGCGTGTCAGGGCCAGGACGTTGGCGCGGGCGATCTCGCCCACATAGACGAAATCGCGCTCCTGCTCGCCGGAGCCGTTGATGGTGGGTTGGCCTCCGTTGAGCATCTCCGCCGTCCAGATAGCGATCACGCCCGCCTCCCCGTAGGGATCCTGGCGCGGGCCGTAGACGTTGGGGAAGCGCAGCACTGTATAGTCCAGAGCATAGTTCACCTTGTATATGTAGAGAAAATGTTCCACCTGGCGCTTGCTGGCCCCATAAGGGCTGATGGGCTTGATGGGATGCCTCTCATCGACCGGGAGATACTCGGGCTCGCCATAGACGGCCCCGCCCGTGGAGGCATAGACGATCTTGCCACAGTCATAGTCCTTGGCCAATTCCAAAAGTACCAGAGAGCCGATCTCGTTGACCTTTGTGTACAGGATGGGGCGTTCCATCGATTCGCGTACGTTCGCCTTGGCTGCCAGGTGGCAGATGCGCTCCGGGCGCTCCTGCTCAAAGACCTCTTTCATCGCCTCCGCGTTGCGCAGGTCGGCGACGTGTAATGTTGCTTTGGGATCGACATTCTCCCGCTTACCCGTGGAGAGGTCGTCCACCACGGAAACCTGGTGCCCCTCTGCCAGGCAGGCATCCACCACGTGTGAGCCGATGAAGCCGGCTCCTCCGGTAACCATAACTCTCATCGTATCGTGTACCTCTTCGATATACTCAGTATACTAAATCTTGATTTGTGTAGCACGAGACCTGTCAGAGGCCTCTGGATCGCACAATTGAGAACAGCAGCCATGCTCCCAACAGAGCGGATAGGATGAAACCGATCTGGGGGATGGGTAGGCTTATATCTGTGAAGGGAATATAGAATAGAGCAGCCTCCTTGCCTCCCAGTAGGATCAGCGCGGAGCCTACAATAATGGCCGCCACGATGATGCTGAAGGAGAGCCTGTTACCGATGGCGTCCAGCTTGCGCATGGCCTGGGTCAGTTGACGCACGTGGATGCCCACAGTCAGCTCCCCGCGGTCCAACTGTTCTGAGATGCTGTCCGCGCGGTCGGGCAGCACGCGCAGAACACTTCCCAGATCGCGCAAGGTGGTTGCTGTGTTGAGTGTGACCCGCTTGATGGAGAACCGCTGTCTCACCATCTCGCTCACGAACGGCTCAAGGTATTTGGCCAGTACGAACGAGGGATCGAGGGTGCGCGTCACGCCCTCCAGCACAGCGATGGTACGTACCAACAGAGATAGATCGGGAGGTAGACGGATGTGGTGCTCGAAGGTCATGCGCATCATGTCTCTCAGGAATTGCGCGATGGGCACGCTTTCCAGGGATGCGTTGTAATAGTTGAGGATGAGCCTTCGCACGTCCCTGCGCAGTGCCTGACGGTCCGCTCCCGCGCCTACAGCGCCTATGCGCGTAACAATGTGTACCACTTCGTCGGCGTTCTTCTGTACCACAGCGAAAAGTAGGTCGCCCAGGTCGCGCTTCATCTGCGGCGTTAGGTAGCCGATGATGCCGAAATCCACAAGACCTATCTGTCCATTGCAGACGAGAACGTTGGCAGGGTGGGGATCAGCATGAAAGATACCGTGGACAAAGACTTGTCGTAGGTACAACTGAGTAATCTGTAAGGCGACGGTGTGGAGATCATATCCCACATCGGCAAGCTTTTGCACCTGTGTCAGCTTCACCCCATCCAGATAGTCGAGGGTGATAACCCGATTCGTCGTCAGATCCCAGTGCACGCCAGGAATGAGAACATTCTCCTCTCTCAACAGCTCGTACAACCTGTCGGCGTGACGGCCCTCGATGGTATAATCGAGCTCATCACGGAGGCTTTGAGCGAACTCTTGCACGATATCCACCAGACCGTATTGTTTTAGGGTCTCCGATCGGGATTGTATGAAGCGTGCCTGCGCGAGGAGCAGATCCAGGTCGGTCTCTATGGTGCGCTCGATGCCCGGGCGCTGTACCTTCACTGCCACTTCCGTGCTGTCGTGCAAGGCGGCCCTGTGCACTTGGCCTATGGAGGCCGAGGCGATGGGCTCCGCTTCGAAGCGCTGATACAGCTCGCCCAGTGGAGCGCCCAGCTCCTCTTGCACCGTCTGGGAGATCCCCTCCAGGGGAACCGGAGGGGCGGCGTCCAGCAGCTTGCCCAACTCTACGATGTACTGAGGGGGCAGAAGATCGGGGCGGGTGCTGAGGACTTGGCCGAGTTTGATAAACGTGGGGCCCAGCTCTTCCAGCGTGTGGCGTACCCGCTGGGGGACGGTCAATTCTTCGGCTTGGATATCCTGCTCCATCCGTCTGGCCCGCCAACGTGGCAGAAAGCGCATAAAGCCCATCCTCTCTGCCAGGAAGCCAAGCCCATTGCGTATCAGTACTTGGGCGATGTGTCGCGCTCTTGAAATCTCTGCGACTGTACGCCGCAGAGAAAAGGGATGAAACACCACGTGGAATCCTTTTCCAATGGAGCAAACCTTTCCCGTTACCAAGGGGTAGCCGACCGCCTCCATCCCACGTCGTGTACCCCTCGCATAGCACAAGGCGCTCAAAAACCAGAGTCCATGCTGGCTTTGGCCCCTTTTGCGCTAGTATCTTGGGCCAAGCCAGAGCCATTATATCAAAGGGGAGTACCTTTACCAAGTAAGGGATGCACGTCGAGCATTGGGGGAACTGACCGTGCTCGTACTGTAAGGGTAGGATTTTTAGCCTGGCTCACGCTCCGTCCAAGGATAGACCGCAGCCTTTTGGGCGGCGGCGCGTATGACAGGGTCCTCGGAATAGCAGCCCCTCCTCTCTTGGGGCAGCAGTCCAGCGATTTTGCGCATGATCTGGTGCCCGATCTCGTCCAGTCTATCTCGTCGGGCTCTCCCCTGGCCCTCTGCGCTCAGGGGCCCAAAAGGTTTCCCGATGCGCACGGTCACGCGGGCGCGTTGTAACTTGCACAGACGAGGGAAAAGGTCAGTCAAGCCATGGATGCCGATGGGCAGGATGCGCGCTCCCGTACGCACGGCCAGAAAAGCGGCTCCTGGGCGTGCGGGCCGCAGCACGGTAGCCCAGGAGCCGGCCTCGGGGAAAATGCCTAGAAAGCCTCCTTGTTGCAGGATCGCTTCTGAGGCGCGTATGGCATTGCGTGAGACACCCCCTCGATAGACGGGCAGGTAACCCCAAACCTTGGGAAGCCACGTCACCGTGAAGGGGGCGTTTGGCATGCGCGTTCCGCCGATGAACTCGATGGGGTGGGGTATGGCTCGGATTATGGCTGCGGGGTCGATAAAGCTGAAATGGTTGGCCACCACGAGCACGGGGCCCTCTTGGGGAACGTTTTCCTGGCCGATGACCTGAAAATCGCTGAGGACATCAAAGGCTTCAGCAACCATTCGCCGAAGCACGGAGCGCAGCGGGCGTCGGCGTGGGTATTTGATGCGCTCAGCGATGGTCAATTCACCCATGGCGTTCGATCTCCCTTTCCTGGTTAGGTGGGCAGTTCCCTCACTCGTTGTGGGACAATCTTTATGCAGCTATTTCCTCCGGCGGTGAACTTGCGGCCCGCATGGCTTTCTTCTCGTTCACCGCGAGAAGGAAGATGAGGCCGACGAGCAGAAAGAGGTTGATGGACAGTATCGCCAGGCGCTGACCGTTCTGCTCGGCAAGCAGCGCACCCTGACCCCTTTGCATATAGAAGTTTGCGGCCCAGGCGGCTATCCATCCATACACCGTAGGGCCGATGAACGAAGACGTCCGCCCAGCGATGGCGAAGAAGCCATAGAACTCGGCGTTTCGATTGGAGGGGCTAAAGGAGGCCACGGCGGTGCGGCTGACCGACTGCACGCCGGTGAGAGCAAAACCCGCCAGCGCGCCGATGAGGAAGAACTGTGTCAGGGTCTGGACAAAGAACATCCAGGTCACGACAGAGATCATCAACAGCAGGTGAAGCAGCAGAGACCGCTTGGTGCCGATCCAGTCGGCGATCAGGCCGGCAAAGAACGCGCCCCCGATGCTCGTCACCTGTGCCACGATCATGAATATGATCAACTGCTGTTGATCCATGCCAAAGAGGACGGCGCCGATGATCCCTGCAAAATTCAGAGCCATCATGATGCCGTCATTGTAGATGAGAAAGGCGATGACGAACTTGGCAAACTCGCGAAAGTGTTTGATCCTTTTTATCGTTTCCCATAGGCGCTTGAACCCGATGGTAAGATAGGACGCGCCATCTGGTAGCGGTTGCGGATCTGTGCGTTCTTCAAGTCGTCTAAATATGGGAATGGCGAATCCGGCGAAAAAAAGCGCTGTAATGAGCAGAGAGGCGCGCACGATCAGGGTGCCCTCGATGAACATGATCAGGGGGAGGATGATGAGCAGGCACAGGATGCCCCCAGCCGAGCCGATGGCCCATCCCGTTCCCGAAACGCGCCCGATATCCTCTGGCGTGGAGACTTCTGGCAGCAGCGAATTGTAAAAGACTTGGGCGCTTCGATAACCGATCTCGGCAAGGATGAAAAAGAGCATACCGATGAACACAGTCCCCTGGCGGGCAAAAAAGAGTAATCCGGTGAACGTACAGGCCATGGAGGTGAAAAAAAGGAGGAAACGTTTTTTGGAACCGGAAAAGTCGGCGATGGCCCCTAATACGGGCGAGGTGACGGCCACCACGAACATGGCGATGCCCACAGAGAGTCCCCACAGCCACGATCCCCTTGCGCCGCCAACGACCTGGCCCTTAAAATAGGCCGCGTAGACGGCCAACAGTACCACGGCCGCATAGGCTGAATTGCCAAAGTCGTATAGGTACCAGGCCCATCGTTCCCGTTGTGGAGGATGATGATTCGCCATGCTCTCAGCTCCTTGGTCTTCCATTTGCATACTATAACCCACCACTCGTGCAGCGTTACGTTTCTTGCCCGATGACTTAACGCCTGCCGTACTTCAGGTCGCCAATATCGTATCTACTGAGAAAAGTTCGAAGTGCCCGCGACTTGATATCTGATCCTTAATCTTGCCCTTCTTCTAGATGGAGTACGGTCTCTTACTGTAGGGCTTCGCAAAGGAGCCACCAACTAGAGACTTGGCACTCTCTTTCGGCGTATCCGACATTTGTTAATCGGTGTTCATCCGGTTCCCCATTCCTCTCAAACCAAGAAAAAGGGGAGGAGATATTCCTCCCCTTGCAATCCATCGCCTGATCTCGGGTGCTATTGCAGCTCCGGTATCAGGAGGCCATAGCCCTCCGCGCGGCGGCGATAGACCACGCTGAACCCTTCGGTATCGATGTTATAGAAGATAAAGAAATCGTGCCCCAAAAGCTCCATCTGATCGATAGCCTCCTGCACGTCCATGGGGCGGGTTTGAAACCTTTTGACGCGAACCACGGGCCCCTCGGCCTCTTCCCCCTCAGGAACGGGTGTTATCTGCACTCTCTTCTTGTTTGCATACCAATGCTTGCCCTTGTACTTTTTTATGCGGCGCTCCATCTTTTCGATGGCGACAGTGATAGAAGAGCGCATATCACCCGTCCGTTCTTCCGCTCTGAGGATGACGCCGTCGTTGTTCCACGCGGTGATCTGGGCGATATTGCGATCATTGACGTCTTTGGTATCCTCATAGGTGAGATCGAGCCGCACTTCATCGAGATTGGAAAGAAAGCGCTGCAGCTTGCTCACCTTTTTTGCGACGTACGACTCTAGCCCCTCAGTAACCTGAAAGTTCTTGCTGTTTATACGTATTCTCATGCTGATGGTCCTTTCTTTAAACTATGTGTCGGCGGAAAACGGGATGAAGGCAGATATATCCTACTCTCTGTTTGAAGGGAAGGTATGTCTACGTCGGGGGATGGCCAATCTTCCACCGTTGAGGTTGCCTGCCACGGCCACGGCGGCCATCATGAAAGCGATGGGGTTGAAGGTGGTGATGGCAAGAAAAAGAAAGGGCACGACAGCGCCCAGACTGGAGATGAAAGCGTGCTTCACGGGCACGTTGTCGGCGATCTTGCCCGTGACATAGCCGGCCAGAATGCATCCGGCAAAGATCAAGAGGATCATGAGAGCAGAGCCGAAATTCTTGTAGAACTCTGCTGTCCCCTCATTTTGCGCCAGATATGCGCCGCCAATAGAGAATATCATGGTGACGATAAAGTTGAGACCTATGCCACCCAACAGTGTCCACCAGTTGATGCCCTCAAAGTTGAATAGATCGCTGAACATACGTGGACTCCTTTCTCTGTCCCACTTTTCCCTTTCAAGTAAAGGGAAAGCAAAGAGGTACCACCCTATTCGCTCTGTGGTACCTCTACATAGTGCGCCCGGGGCGGCTCGAACGCCCAACCTTCGGTTTCGTAGACCGCTCCTCTATCCGATTGAGGTACGGGCGCATATTCCTGTAACCGCATACCAATTCTAGCACACGGTTTGCTGGCAAACAAATCCCTTTGAGAACGCCGGGGCGTTCATCTTTATACACCAAGGCGGGGAGGCAGGGATTCGAACCCTGGGTAGGGTATAACCCCTACAACCACTTAGCAGGCGGCCCCGTTCGTCCACTCCGGCACCTCCCCGAGCAAAGGCGGTGGTATCCGTTGAAGCGGAGGGAGAGGGATTCGAACCCCCGGATCTTTCGATCAACGGTTTTCAAGACCGCCGCAATCGTCCGCTCTGCCATCCCTCCAGAATGACATGCCCCTTAAGAACAATAGTATAACAGAGAGACAATGAACTGTCAATCAAGGTCGACGGGTGTCTACGCAAGCCGTCCATTTTCCCTTCATTTCTGGTTTGACGGCCCATGAGCGGGGCGACTAGAATACGTTCATTCGACAAGGGGGAAAGAGGGCGAGGGGAACGCGTGAGGCGAGAGTCAAAGCAGCGCTGGCGTCGATACGTTATCCGAAGCTTGCTCACCGTATGGTTCTGCTTCTTCATGGTGTTATCCCTTGGCGGGCTTGTCGTCCTGTACTATGGTGCCCGATACAGCGAGCGCATTTATGAGGGCGTGACCATTCAAGGGGTGGATGTCGGGGGCTTTTTGCCTCAGGAGGCCCTGGGCCTCCTGGAAAAGCGGTTGAGTGAGGCTTCCCCTTATATCTGCCTGTACACTGCGGAGCAAGAATGGACCTTTTCCAGCGGGCACCTGGGTGGATGTCGGGATCTGGCGGCAGCCGTGGATGAGGCATGGCGACTGGGGCGAGAGGGCGTTTTTCACGAGGATATGAAGACGCGCCTGAGACTGCTCTGGCAGGGATATGATATCGTCCCTGCGTATCATGTGGAGGATGGCCCTGCCCTTCTGGCGCTGCGCCAGGTCGCGAGGCAGGCGGGACGTCCCGTGCAGCAGGCCCGGCTTCGCGTCGCTGGCCTTCAAGCGCACACGGATGCGCCAGAGGTGGGACGCGAGGTGGATATCGAGGCTACGCGGCAGCGGATCGAGGCGGCAGTCCAAGAGGCTATGGGAGCGTCCTCGTGGAAGGAGGGCTCCCCCCTGGCTCATCTGCGCCCCGATCAACGGCGCTCTACTGGCGATGTCACGATGGAGGCCGTCCGCGTGCCCTTGGCCTTCCAGGAGATCGTCCCTCCCCTGACAGAGGTTGAAGGAGCACGAGAAAAGGTAGCAACCTTCCTCGGTGAGCCCTTGATTTTGCATTTTGCCTTCCCCGAGCTTTCGCAACAAGAAGAGCCCTACGTTGTACACAAACGCTGGGCTGTAGATCGCGCCGTGCTGGCCTCATGGTTGACGTCGAGCGTCACCTCCGCAGGGGAAGGTCTTTCCGTTCAGATAGCCATCGATAGAGAGGCGATCAGGCTGTTTCTTCGCCAGATTGCCGACGATATGGCCCGGCCACCGCGAGAGGGACGTTACGACTATGATCCGCAGGAGCAGCAGCTCACGGTGCTGGCGCCTGCACAGAATGGTTATGCGCTGGACGTGGAGGCGGCGCAGGATCGCGTTGCTGCGGCATGTCTGTCGCCCCAACGTGAGGTATCTCTGCCGGTCTATGTGATACGGCCCCACGTCACGAGGGCGGACCTTGAAGAGCTCCTTCCACTAGATTTGATCAGCAAGGGACAGAGCAGCTTTGAGGGCTCTCGTCCCGGTCGGCTGCAGAATATACGGGTGGCCACGGCACGCTTTCATGGCGTGACGGTGCCCTCACAGGCCACTTTCTCTTTTCTGGATCACCTGGGATTGGTCACTGTAGCCAATGGCTATACCCAGTCTTGGATCATCTACGGCGACCGCACGGTATTGGGACCCGGCGGTGGGGTCTGTCAGGTCAGCACCACCTGTTTCCGCGCCGCCTTTTGGGGCGGCTATCCGATAGTGGAGCGCCACCCCCACGCCTATCGCGTGAGTTGGTACGAGCCTCCGGTGGGCCTCGATGCTGCTGCCTTTAACCCGTCCGTGGATATGAGGTTTCGCAACGATAGCCCGACACCTATTCTCGTTCTTACCGAGGTGAACGAGGAGGATGCGATGCTCACATTTGAGTTCTATGGGAAAAAGGGAGAGCGGTCCGTGCGCATGGAAGGCCCCGTCACGAGTAATCCTGTGGAGCCGGGCGATCCCATCGTGGAGGAGGATCCCTCCTTGCCTCCGGGACAGCGCAGACAAGTCGAGTGGCCTCACACAGGCCTAGATGTCACTATATATCGTATCATCGAGCAAAAGGGGGGAGAGGCGATCAAAGAGAGGTTCTTTAGCCGCTATGAGCCGTGGCCGGCGCGCTATCTGATCGGGCCCCAGAAAACGGAAGAAGGAAACGACGAGTAGGACCTGTTTTGTCCCGGTAAACTGAAAGTAGAGGGATCCTATGGCTTTACAACTCGGACTCGTGGGATTGCCAAACGTGGGAAAGTCCACTCTGTTTAACGCCCTGACGGAGGCGGGGGCGGTCGTCGCCAGCTACCCGTTTACCACCATTGAGCCCAATGTGGGCGTGGTGCCCGTGCCGGATGAGAGGCTGGGACGCATCGCAGAGATCATCCGGCCCGAACGCGTCACTCCCACCACCCTTCGAGTGGTGGATATCGCTGGCCTGGTGGAAGGGGCCAATCGGGGAGAGGGCTTGGGCAACCAGTTTCTGTCTCACATTCGTAACGTCGACGCCATTGCCATGGTAGTGCGCTGCTTCCACGACGAGAACGTGGCCCATGTGACGAGCGAATTGAACCCCAGTGAGGATATCGAGACCATAGAACTGGAGTTGATCCTTGCGGACCTGGAAATCCTGGAGAGGCACGAGGGGGAGGTGCGACGTCGGGCGAAGGCGCACCTCCAGGATTTCGCGACGGAACTCGACACGCTAGAGTACGTAACCGACCAACTGCGCCGAGGGAAGATGATACGCACCCTCGATCTATCTGCCGAGCAGCGTGCATACCTAGAGGACGTGGCCCTGCTGACCGACAAGCCCATCCTCTATGTGGCGAATGTCGATGAGCAGGAGCTGCCCCACGGAGGAGGACTTGCGGAACGGGTGAGGGGGGAGGCGGAAGCCAAGGGAACCGAGGTCATCGTCCTTTGTGCCGCCTTGGAGGCGGAACTGGCCACTTGGCCCGAGGAGGAGGCCAACGCCTACCTCGCCGAGTTTGGCACCGAGAGGGGGCTTTACCGCTTTATCCGTGCTGGCTATCATCTGCTAGACTATATCACTTTCTTCACCACCACGGGTGGCCGCGAGGTCAGGGCATGGACACTGCAGAGGGGCCAGACGGCACTGGAAGCGGCGGGCAGGATTCACACGGATATGCAGAGGGGATTCATTCGTGCGGAGGTGGTGCACTACGAGGATCTGATCAAGGCGGGTTCGATCAAGCAGGCGCGAGAGACGGGAACGCTGCGCGTTGAGGGAAGGGATTATGTGGTACAGGACGGCGATATCCTGCATATTCGCTTCGCCACGTAATGGCCTAGGGCTTTCAGGGGACGTCATCCCTGTACGTCTGCGTACCGAACCGGCCATCCTCGATAGCCACAGGTTGAACCTCCCTCGCTGGGCCAATTTGACCTACAGGGGGCGCTGGCAAGGGTCTACCACTCCTGTGGAGCGGATGATGTTGGTCTGTTTTCAACGTCGCAATCTATATCCAGGTCGGAAATGGGCTTAAGAGAGGAGGACGTTCTCTTCGGCGTTGACCGCTTCCGCGATTCGCACAGAGCGCAGCGCCTCTTCCAGTCCCGGGGATGGTG
This sequence comes from Chloroflexota bacterium, assembly GCA_034722245.1. Classification (GTDB taxonomy): domain Bacteria; phylum Chloroflexota; class Anaerolineae; order UBA1429; family UBA1429; genus JAWLEV01. Next base: position 11,274 of record JAYENT010000059.1, on the reverse strand, counting down.
TAAGCCCCTCGCGTAAGCAGCGTACAAAATGCGCGCTCTCTCCGTAAAAGCCGCCTACTATCTCCGGAGAGGTGGGGCTGTCTGCATTCTTGATGTGAAGGCTTGTCTCTCCACCATCGAAGCATCTCAAATAGCCTGGGAAGGATGTTAGCCACTCCACGACGCCGTCGACCACCACTGTGCGTTCGCCAGCATGGGCTGTATAACGCTCACTTTGCATGCCCGCACGTGGTAGCATCTCCATTATGCCCTGGGTTCCGTTCGCATAGGCCAGGGTTATCAAAGCGCCGCCACGGGATAGGTGCTTTGTGTGCACCGCGCAGATCTCGCTGCCGCCCAGCCAGTGTAGGGTATCCAGTCCGTGGAGTCCCGTACCGTAGGCAAAGTCTTGCTCGCGGCGGTTTACACGATAGAATTGACACGAAAGAAACTGTACCGGCTCCTCTGCCTCCTCTAGCAGAGCCTTCATGCGTCGCAGTAAAGGGGCATGACGTCGATTAAAGGCCACCTGATGGGGCGTGTCCTCCTTCTTGGCGATCTCTAGCAGTTCGCGTGTCTCCCTGCTGTTGCCCCCTGGTGGTTTTTCCATAAGCGTCGGTATCCCCTGCGACAAAAAGAAGCCCGCCACCTCGTGCATGGCGGCTATGGGCACCAAGGCCCAGACCGCTTCCGGTGCCTCCAATTCGGGCAGGGCGCGGTAATCTTGGTAGACGTGCTGAAAGCCAAACCGCGCTGCCATCGCCTGGGCGCGTTGTTTTTCGATATCGCAGAGAGCAACCAGTTCCACCTTCCCTTCTTCGGACAGTCGTGCCAAGCTGGGAAGGTGATAACGTCTGGCAATACTTCCGGCTCCCACTACAGCGATGCGCAAGGTGTCTGTCATAGGTTCCTCCTCAACGGACAAAAGGGTCGAGAATCAGCGAGGGGGCTTCCCCATCCGCAAATCATGGGACCCGTTCCACGGCTCTGACCATCCTGGGATAGGCACTGTCAAGACGCACGAGGGGAGACGAGCGCCGCCTGCCGCTGCCCCCCTCAGGTTGAGCTCTGTAAGAAACTTGGCGCATGGTCGCCGCTGGCGTTTGGCCCCGTATACCACGTCCTTAAAAGATGTTAGCGAGTTGGGCGAATACCGTGTGTGGACTTTCGCAATCGCGCTGAGTATAGAGTCTTGTGGAGGCCGTGTCGAACGTATAAGAGGGTGCACCATTTACAGACGAGAGATCGCGGGATGGCAAAGGGAACGCAGTATGTAAAAAGCGGGCAACTCGACCGAGCTGCCCGCTAAAGGGAGTAAGAAAGGTTGGGTTAGCTTGCACGTTCCTCCGCTCTCTCTTGACGTGCCTTAGCCTCCTGCTGAATCTGCTCTATCAACTGGGGAGGGACAATATCATAGTGGACGATCTCTCGCGTATAGATGCCTCGTCCTTGCGTCATGGAGCGCAGGTCGGTGGCATAGCGCTGGATCTCGGCAAGGGGCACAAGAGCCGTGATGATACCGTTACCGCGGTCCTGATCCATCCCCAACACCCGGGCGCGCCGCGTATTGAGATCGCCCAAGATGTCTCCCATGTATTCCTCCGGTACGGTAACCTTGATCTTGCAAATGGGCTCCAAAAGCACGGGTCCAGCCTCGGGTATCGCCGCGCGGAAGGCCAGATGCGCGGCTAACTTGAAAGAAAGCTCAGAAGAATCCACCGGGTGATAGGACCCATCATACAGCACACATCTGAAATCCACCGTGGGATAACCAGCCACGACCCCCGTCTCCATGATCTCATGAATGCCCTTTTCTACAGCGGGGACGTATTGCTTGGGCACAGAGCCGCCAAAGATCTCGCTCTCGAACTCGAAGCCCTCGCCACGCTCCAGGGGCTCGAAGCGGCAATAGACGTCGCCGAACTGACCATGGCCCCCCGTCTGCTTTTTGTGGCGCCCTTGGGCCGAGGCTACCTTTGTGATCGTCTCACGATAGGGAATGGCAGGTAACTCCGTTTCCACATCAACGCCGAACTTTTGCGCCAGGCGCTGGGTAGCAAGGCGAATATGAGAAGCGCCCATGCCCGATAGGATGGTCTGCTTGGTCTGGGAGTTGTAGTCCACCCGCAATGTGGGATCCTCTTCTACCAAGCGGCTCAGACTCTCACCGAGTTTGTCCAGGTCCTCCTTCGTCTTGGGGAAGACGGCCACGGAGTAGAGAGGCTCTGGGTAAGTGACCTCCTCCATCTTGTAGAGAGCGTCCTCGCTGCAAAGGGTATCGCCGGTGCTCGCATAGACCAGCTTGTTCACACTGCCTATCTCACCTGCTTCCACAGTGTCCACAGGCAACTGTTTCTGACCCCGTGGAATGTACAACTGCCCCAGGCGTTCCTCCTCGCCCTTGTTAATACAGAAAACACGGGAATCAGAAGATAACGTCCCGCTGTACACGCGGAAATAGCTAATCTTGCCCACAAAGGGATCTGCCATGGTTTTGAATATCTGGGCCACCAGAGGGCCTGCTGTATCCGGAGGGATTGCCTCCCTTTCCTCGGTCGCCGCATTCAGGGCCTCGCGTTCAATGGCCGCGGGGTCGGGCATAAAGTGGACGACGGCATCGAGCAACTGTTTCACGCCAATGTTCTTTGTGGCTGACCCACTGAGAACCAGCACAAAGTCGCCGCGCAGCGTTCCCTGGGCAAGACCGGAGACGATTTCCGCTGGCGTCAAATCCTCACCGTCGAGGTACTTGAGCATAAGCTCATCGTCCACCTCAGCAGCATATTCCACCAGTTCTAGGCGAGCCGCCTCCACCTCGTCCTGCATATCAGCGGGGATATCCGCCTCCTTGGCATCCTCGCCCATATAGGCCCTCATGGCAAGCAGATCGACGACACCCTCGAATGAATCCTGAGAGCCAATGGGCAAGGTAACGGGCACAAAGGTTATGTCGGGGAACTTGACATTGAGACTTTCGAAGGCCTGCTCAAAGTTTGCGTTATCACGATCCATCTTGTTGATGAATACCAACCAGGGAAGAGATTCCTCGTCCAGAAACTCCTTTTGCACTTCGGCGCCGACTTCCACACCAGAGGCGGCGCAGATCAACATGACGGCGCCCTCCACGGTTTTGATGGCCGTCTTGACCTCCCCTACAAAATCCATATAGCCAGGCACATCCAGAATATTGAGCCTATGGTCCTGCCACTCGCAGGGAAGGACGGAGCAGTTGACAGAAAAACCGCGGCTTTTCTCTTCCTCATCATAGTCTGAGACCGTGTTTTTTTCCTCAACGCGGCCCAGTCGCGAGATGGTACCCGTGTCATAAAGCATGGCCTCACTCAACGATGTTTTTCCGCTGCCGCCATGGCCGAGAAGGGCAACATTGCGGATATCCCTTTTTACACCCATAAGAGAAAAATCCTCCAGAGTTGATAGCATCACACATGCGCAAACCACAGGATAGCACACTCTGGTCACTAGGACAAGTAGGGGCAACCGCTTTTCACGGATTGTGTGCACATGGCTGATCGGGAGGCCTGGTCGCAGCCCGCCTAACGTGCAAGGCCAAGGCCACAGCGCTGCCAGGCTGTGCCCCCATGAAGGGGCCTTGTACGATATGCCCACGTCGCAATCACAAATGGAGGCATCCAACACCTCGGAAGCCCGGTTCAACGAGCTTTTGAACGCTTAAGCTGCCAGACACTTCTCAAGTGCCCGGCAGCTACACAATCGGCACTCCTGGAGCCGCTTGGCATGCTGAGTGGCTCGCGTTTTGTGCCTTATTGCAAACCTAGAGAGTAAGTCTGTCTCCGATCGACGTTAGCCCCGCCCCAGGTAGTCTTGCTCCACAGGGAGCACGATGGCCTCGAGCATGTTGACCTCGGGGGGCAAGGTGGCCATGAGAAGGGCCGTGCGAGCCACTTCGTCCGTGGACATCATGGGCTCTCCGCCCTCGTCCCAGCCGGCGGAGGCCCGCCCATCAGCGCGTCTTTCGACCAGTGTATTTCCAGGGTGCAGGCAACTCGCCGCGATGCCGAATTCCCTTCCGTCCAACGAGGTGGACTTGGTTAGGCCCCAAATGGCATGTTTGGTGGTGGCATAGGGTGACGAGTACTTGCGCGGGCGCTGTGCCGATATGCTCCCGATATTGATGATTCGCCCCCCTCCGGCGTCTTTCATGATGGCAAAGGCCTCGCGCGTGCACAGAAAGGGCCCCGTGATATTGGCTGCTATGACGCGGTTCCAAGCCTCCAAGGAGATCTCATCGATGCGCCCGCCGTCAAAAGCGCCAGAACTGTTCACCAGGATGTCCAGCCGGCCATAGCGCTCCATGGTCCTCTGAAAGAGTGCTTTTACCTGGGCCTCCATCCCTACGTCGGTGGGAATAGGCACCACCTCAGAACCCGTCGCGTCGGCAAGTTCCTCCGCCGCGCGCTCCAAACGGCCGACCGTTCGCGCGGCGATGACCACTGTGCAGCCCTCCGTGGCAAAGGCTTTGGCAATAGCCTTGCCTATGCCGCTGCCGCCTCCCGTCACAATGGCCACCTTGTCCTCAAGCTGTCCCATATCCTTCCTCTTCACACTTCACTGTGAACCCGTATCAGATAGCAAGATGCCCCTCTCTAAAGAGAAAGGGGCATGTGTACTTTTGCGCTTTACACAAGCTAGACGAAACGCTTTTCCACAAGGCCCAGGGTGGAGAAATGGGCTCTATAGGTGGCGGGCGGTTCGATAGGGATGATGGGCGTCAGCGTACCCGTCATAATAAACTCGCCGGCCCGCAGATGCTTGTCGCGCTCGGCCAATTTGCCCGCCAACCAGGACACGGCGTTGGCGGGATGGCCCATGGCCGCCTTTCCCTTTGCTCTGCCCAGTTCCTCGCCGTCGCGAGTGAGGACGGCTTCCTCCTCCAGCAAATCCACTTTGTTGGGATCCATCCAACCTTTTTCGCCCAGAACGACGCGCGCGGAGAACCCGTTGTCGGCGAAGAAATCTGGATAGGGGCAATCCCAATCCCTGATACGCGCATCGCAAATCTCGAACGAGGCGCGAACACCCTCTGTGGCCGCCAACACGTCGTCGATGCTCAAACCTTCGCCTGAGAGCGGGGCCTTGAGCAGAAAGCATATCTCGCACTCGATCTTGGGAGCGATGAGTTCATGCATATCAAAGTCCCCCCCGCTCTCCAACACCATGCTATCCAGGATGTAGCCATAAGTGGAATCGGGCAGGCCCATATCATCGCGCACGGGGATGTTGGTGAAACCGACCTTGTAGCCCCGCAATGTGTCGCCAGCGTCCAGGCGCTCCTGGATATTCTCTTCACAAATTGTATGTGCCGCTTCCAGCGTCAAGCCGCCGGGCACCATATCGGATATGGGACCTACAGGCTCACGCTCTTCTCTAGCCCTGACCAGAACAGCTCTCTCCCTCTCAAAAGCCATACCAACCTCCAAATCACTCAACAACCACTACAACGCACGGACGCATTCCTAGTTGTTAAGTCTCACCCAGCGTGCCCAGGCCCAGACCTCTCTCTGCTTCTCCCGTTACCTCAAGCCACCTGACGATATCGCGCCGGCGCACGAGCCCAACCAGCTTTTCATCTTCCATAACGGGGAGCTGCCTCACCTGATTGTTTATGAGCTTTTGTAGGGCATCCGCTGCGTCCTCATCGGGCCCCACGGTTATCAGATCCTCAGCCTTTGTCATGATATCCCGCACGGAAAGATCGGTCCATTCTCCACGAGATATGGCGCGCACGTCATCCAGAGTGATGATACCCACGAGTTCTCCATCATCCACTACGGGGAATCCATAGTCGTCGCTCCGCATGACGTGATCATGTACAAAGCTATCCACCGAGACAAAAGAGGACACGGTGGGCGGGTCGCGGCGCATCATGCGCGACACGGGGGTGCCGCCGAGTACATCCTGGACCACAACGTGCTGGTAGCTGCGAATGCCCGCATTGCTCAGGAACCATCCGATAAAGGCTAGCCATAATCCATTCAGGAATCCGCCGCCCACAAGGGGTATCTTCACGCCAAAGATGCTAAAAATACCGGCCATAATCATGAGCCAGGCGATCCCCTGACCAAGCCACATGGCCCAGAACGTGCCGCGGCGCAAATCGTCCGTGAGCGCCCAGAATATGGAACGGATGACACGCCCCCCGTCGAGGGGGAACCCAGGCACCAGATTAAAGAGTCCCAAAAAGACGTTGACGGATCCCAACCAGAGCATCAACGTAGCCACAGGCCCCAGTTCCTGGATGGTCTCCATTGGTCCCGCCATACGTGCAACCATAGGACCAGCGACCAGATTGGCAATTAGGATGAGTATCCCTCCGATCAATAAGCTTGTGACGGGTCCCACAATGGCCATAAAGAATTCTTTGGCAGGGGAATCGGGCTCCTCCTGGATATTGGAAACGCCGCCGAACAAAAAGAGCGTGATGTTGCTCACCGGCGTTCCCTGAGATCGGGCTACCAGAGAATGGGCCATCTCATGGGCAAGTACGGAGCCAAAAAAGAGCAACGCACCCACAAGGGCTACGGCCCACCGCAACGGCACGGACCAACCGCCATGCATGGATGCGAACGCAAAACCCAGGTTTCCGGTCATCAGGACAAAGATCAGAAGCCAACTCCAATCGATGCGGATGTCGATACCGAATAGAGTACCGATACGAAACCCATTCCGTTGCATCGCGCCCCTTTCTGCCAGAAGACCGTCATCACCACGCGCATTGTATTTCCAAAGTCTGCACGTGTCAAGCGAGAAGCGAAACAGGGTGTTGAAAAAGTGGTTCTGAAATTGACGGTGGGCTGAGAGTTTGCCCTGAGGGTAGGAATTTGGTAGAGTTTGACTAGAGAGTTCACTGAATGCATGGGGGAGCATAAGAATGTCGCGCAAGCCTCATTTCCAGGACACTGGCAAGGGCTCGTTGTTCGGGGACCTTGTGTACGAGCGCATGATCCCGAAGGACCACTTTCTTGTGGCTCTGAACAATCTCTTCGACTGGGATGCTTTGAGCAGGCGCTTATTTGAGGGCTATCGAGGCGAGGGGACGCTGGGATGGCCGCCCTACAATCCAGTACAGATGTTAAAGATGCTGTTCGTCTCTTATCTTTATGGCGTTTCAGAGCGTGCGGTGGAGGAGTTGGTCAACTTCCACTTGGTAGTGAAGTGGTTCATAGGACTGGCTGTGGATGAACCGGCCCCAGACCACAGTTCCCTGATGGTATTCAAAAACCGTCACCTGAAACCAGGCAAAGACGATCTTTTGATCGCCTGTTTCGACGAGATCATCCGGGAGGCTGTGGCACAAGGGGTGGAACTGGGCGGCCTGCGGATCTTGGACGGCGTCCATACGCAAACCGACGTCAACGCGGAGAAGGATCAGAAGCGGCAAGGGGACGGACAAGCCACCCCGCGATCCTGAAGCGTCTGTGGCGACTTGACCTATGAAGGAAGTTGCTGTTTTGCTTTGCGAGAGTGCTATGATCCCTTGGTCGTGCTGGATTCCTGCAGCCGTGCTTCTGATTCTTGATCAAAGAGATAGGCGGCTTCTTCGGTGATCTCTACGTGTACGTTCCAGCCCGTGTTGACGGGCATATTGAGGGAGGCCTGCACGCCAAAGATGCGGTCTGCCGCCTGGACGTTGACCACCTGGTAGCCGAGAGCAAAGTCGGGCTCCGAGTTTACGACCTCAGCTTTGATAGTCAGGCCGTCGTCAGAAAGGCTTTCCCCTTCCGGTACGATGTTCGCATCCTCGCTCCGAAAACCCAGCACGATCTGCTGTCCCTCTTCTACTAGAGCCGCCAGGCGGGGAGGGAGGGTCACCGTGCCCATCTCGCTGACCAACGCGCCCTCGCCCGTAGCCCGCCAGTCTGGCAGCAGGTTCATGGGCGGCAGTCCCAAAAAGCCGGCCACAAAGGAGTTCACGGGGCTGCTGACGATCTCCTGATAGGTGCCTACTTGCTCTATCTGGCCCGCACGCATGACAGCGATACGATCACCCAGCGTGATGGCTTCGGTCTGATCGTGGGTGACATAGATGGCCGTGATGCCAAAGCGATGGAGCAGGCGTTTGATTTCCACACGTGTGCTGGAGCGCAGCTTGGCGTCCAGGTTGGAGAGGGGCTCGTCAAAGAGAAAGAGGGAGGGGTCGCGCACGATGCAGCGGCCGATGGCGACGCGTTGCTGCTGCCCGCCAGAGAGCTTTCCCGGCTTGCGCGAGAGGAGCTCGTCGAATCCGATGCCCATGATCTCGGAGGTGATGCGAATGCGCTCCTTCATTTCCTCGGTGGGGCGCTGCCGTACGCGGAAGAAGAAGCTCAGATTCCCTTCACTCTTCATGTGGGGGTAGAGGGCGTAATTTTGGAAGACCATCCCTATGCCCCGATCCTTGGGCTCCACATCGTCCATGAGTTGATCGTCATAGTAGACGTGTCCTTCATCCAACGTCTCCAAGCCAGCCACCACGCGGAGCAGAGTGCTCTTGCCGCAGCCCGAAGGGCCCACCACGGACATCGTCTCGCCGTCTTTGATAGTCAGGGAGAGATTATCCAGGGCGTGCACCGGCCCCTTGGCTTTGGTCTCCGCCTCCTGGGCGACGACGCGCTCGACAAAGGCTCTATCGGCATAGTCGGAATAGGCGCGTCGCGAACCGCCCCGCCCGGAGGGTGAGCCAAAGGTTCCGGGGCGATAGATTTTGGTCACGTTCTCCAGTCGAATCTCGGCCATATATAGTGATCTCCTTCCTGTAAGACCCGTGTTCCTAGTCTTTCCCACCTGGGACTGAACCCCTAGGCTAATGAAAGTTAGAATTGCAGGTCAATAACTATCACGGTAGCAGTCTGCAATTCTAACTTTTGCCAAGCCTCATGAATGAGGCTAAAATATCGACGATGTTACATGTTACATCAAAGCCGTCCGCACTTTTTCATGGTGGGGTTATAGCAAATAACCTTGGTCGGAAAGCCGTTCCGACCTACGTTTCTACCTCCGACAGCCTGCGAATTCGATTCGCAGGCTTTGCTGGTGACACACCCAGTCTCGATTCGACCGATATCTTCACTCCATCACGTACAAGTCTCACTTCACACCTCGTTCACGGGATACATGGGCGGGTTGCCTTCCAGGACGCCCACCACGTCCTCGGCCACCAGGGACATGGAGCGCATGGCCTCCTGTGTCGCCGAGGCCATGTGGGGCGTGACAACCACGTTGTCCAGCGTAAAGAGGGGATTGTCCGCCGGCGTGGGCTCCTCCTCAAAGACGTCGATCCCCGCGCCCCGTATCTTTCCCTCGGCCAGGGCATTGTACAGCGCCGTCTCATCCACCACCGGCCCTCGTGAGCAGTTGAAGAACATGGTGTCCTCTGTCATGAGGTCGAACTCTCGCGCGCCGATCAATTTCTCGGTAGAGGGAAGCAGGGGCACGTGTACGGACACGTACGCGGCCGTCTGGAGCAACTCTTCCATATCCACCTTGCGGGCGCCCACTTCGCGCTCCAATTCTGGCGCAGGCACCAGATCGTAGTACAGGATGGACATGTTGAAGCCATGATGACACACTTGGGCCACGCGCCGGCCGATGCGCCCAAAGCCGATGATGCCCAGCGTGCGGCCGCACAGTTCCCGTCCCCTTTGCTCGTAGCGCACCTCAAAATGCCCCTGGCGCAGCTTGCGGTCGGCGTAGGCGATGCGCTTGGACACAGAAAGCATGAGTCCTAGGGTATGCTCGGCCACACTCTCCACCGTGGCCTGGGGCGTGTTTACCACCTGTATGCCGTGCTCGGTGGCGGCTTCAAGGTCTACGTTGTCCACGCCCACGCCATGGCGGCCCACCACCCGAAGATTTGGCGCGTTGTCCATGATGCGGCGCGTCATGGCGCCTTGGCTGCGGATGACCACGCCGTTGATGTCACCGATCTCGGGGATAATGGTCTCCTCGTCGGTGGAGCTGGCCATGCGCACCTCGCCCGCGCCGCGCAAAATGCTCAAGCCCGCCTCGTGTATCGGTTCATAGAGAAGAAACTTGTACATTTGCCGCCTCACCTCAATCTATTTTGCCCAGGTCTTTGAGAACGGCGACGAGATCCTCGCGGGGTTCGCCCTCTAAGGACTTGATGGGAGCGCGGCAGGGACCGGCCGGCACGCCGATGAGCTCCATAGCGTCCTTGACCACCACGGGGAACGATCCCAGACCGAACGCGTACCGCAGCGGCGCCAATGCGCGCTGTCGCTCCAGGGCCAGTTCGTGATCCCCGGCCATGTAGGCGTCATAGATGCCCACCACCAGATCGGGAACCACGTTGGCCGAGGCGGCCACGGCTCCCACGCATCCGTAGCAAAGTGCGGCGTAGATCAGCGTATCACGCCCCATAAAGGTGCGGAAGGTGGGAGGGCACTCGGCGATGTACTGCATAGTGTTGGTCAAGTCGCCGCTGGAATCCTTGACCCCTATGAAATTCTCGGCCTCGCTGGCCACAGCGGCCATCACCTTGGGTGGGATGGGAACGCCCGTGCGACCGGGATTGTTGTAGGCCAGAACGGGGATCTCCACCGCGTTCGCGATGTTGAGGAAATGCTCGCGCAGTTCCTCGTCCGACGGCTTGATGAAGTAGGGCGTGATGACGGAGACGGCATCCGCGCCGGCGTCCTCGGCGTAGCGCGTCAGCTCGATGCTCTCCTTTGTGGTGACGGCTCCCGTGCCCGCCATGACAAAGGCTCGCCCATCGTTCTCGTCGATAACGATATCCAGGATGCGTTTCTTTTCCTCTGCGGTGAGGGCGAACGACTCGCCTTGGCTGCCAGAGGAGAACAGGCCATGGACACCGTTATCCAGCAGATAATTCACCACCTGCCGCAAAGCGCTTTCGTCCAGGGTCTCATCCTCGTTGAACGGCGTCACCAAGGGGACGACGATACCTTTAATTTCCTTGCTCATGGGATCTTGCCTCCTTTATCAGTGTGGGGCACATGGCCCCATATGCCGATGTGGTTGACAAGGCTATTCTAGCATCTTGGACTGCTGGGGGCAAGATGATCGGGAGAGAGCCGTTCTCCGATTGTTGGGAAGCACAAAAAGCCCCTTTTCCTGATTTGACAGTTCCTGAACCATATGGTACACTATGTATCCTCGAGAAGCGGGGAGATGAGCGTCTTGTGCCCGATTTGACAGGGGACGAGGGAAGGATATAATTGCTCATCCTGGAGTTGGAAAGCACCTTAACAACTAAAGAGTGGCAGAAATGCACAGCGTGCGAAGAGAAGCAAGGAA